>PFUG01000278.1:0-2329 GCA_002789955.1 Deltaproteobacteria bacterium CG_4_9_14_3_um_filter_63_12
ACAACATGCCGGTATTTTTGAAGAATTCCTGAGGATTGGGGGGCGCTCCTTGCAGTCAATAAACATGGAGAGTCATGACGGTTTACACTAGTTGGGCAAGGAAATTCTAGGGTCTCGAGAAGTTGACAAGTCTCGACCCGACCCCCCACAACGGGGAGAAGTTGACAAGTCTCGACCCGACCCCTTCTCAGTCAGTGAGACTCACAACCGTTTTGGACGAATGATTCGATCGTGGGAAATGGTGAATTTGTTCGTGGCTATTCGCGCCTCGTCGTGGTGATACGGGGCTTCGGGGCTCTCACATAGGTGGCGATACGCTAGAGAAGACGCTGCTTCTCTTTCTCTCGCCTCTGTGCTCTCTGTGGTGAGACTCTGCCTAGGAAGACCCATGACCACCATCGACCCATCGAAAGTCTACTTCACCTGGCCCGATGCACAGCTCCGCTACCAGTGCGAGGGCTGCCTCGTCTGCTGCAAGGGCCTCGGCATCGGCGTCGACAGCCAGTCGGGCGAGCTGCGACGGTTGGTGGAGCACTACCCAGGGCTCATGGGCTTCTCGCGGCTGCAGCAGCAGACCTGGACCTTCACCAATCCGCGGGGCGGCTGCTGGTTCCTCGAGCCGACCGGGCTGTGCAAGGTCGAGCGGGAGCATGGGCGAAGTTGCAAACCCGCGGCCTGTCGGCTCTTCCCCTTCAACCGGGTGTTTCGCCTCGGCGATTGGGCCATCATCGACTACAACAGCGTCATCTGCCCGCTGCGGCTCGCCGACGGCGGCGAGTCGCAGCAGGCGGTCCTCGCCGAGGTGTCGAGCATCCAGGATGCGGCGGTCGTCGGGACCGTGCTCGCCGAGGGACTGGGAGCCGCGCGCGCCGACCGCTTGATGGAGGACGAGCGCGCGCTCTCCGTCGCGCTCTTCGAGAGCGCTCGCTGGCCTCTGGACTCACCCGAGCAGGTCGACGCCGTGCTCGCCGCGGTAGAGGCCAGTATGCCAGTCGAGGCCCAATTCGGGCGTCCGTCGGCCATGGCCGACCGGGGATTCGAGTCGGTGATGGGACGCGCAGTGCCATGGCCGTCGGCCGAGACCTTGCGCAACGCGCTCACGCTGCTGCCGAGCTTGCGCTTCAACGAGCTCTTTGGGCCAAGGGCGTATCGAGACAGTCGCTGGCTCATGGCCTGCTTCCCAGGCATGACGCGGGTTTGGCTGCGCACGCTGGCGTTGGCCGAGGAGCTGACGGGCACGCCAGTGTCGATGCAGACGGCGACCACGGTGTGGGGAAACACCGCTGTGCTGGGCTTCGTCTGTGCGAACTGGGAGCTGCCCATGCACCTCGGTCCAGCCGCGTCGCAGCTGTCGCTGCCTGCGGGCCTAGCCCGCGGGCCGCTGGAGCGCTTCGTGCGCGCAGCGACCTCGGGGCCGACCGCGTTCGCGGTTCTCCTCGAGGGGATCGACGAGCCCTTTGTGCGCTCCGCGGTGGTGGGCGCGTGCGGGTCGCTCTTGCGGTGGCTGAGCCTAGAGCCGGCTTCGGTCGCGGTCTCACAAGACCAGCTCGCAGCGGAGTCTGCGGCGGCCCACCCGCGAAAGAAGCGAAAGCGCTTGCGCTGAGGCTCAGGGATGCTCGGCTGGGGTCGTCTTCGGCGCTGCCAAGACGCCGTTGAGAAAGACGTCCATCATGGCTTCGACGGCTTGTTCTGGGCTGAGCGACTCGCCGTCCAGCGTGGCCATCAACCAGGCGTGGAAGAATCCTCCCAGCGTCATCACGTAGAGCCTCGGATCGGCGGGGCGAAACTCTCCGGATTCGATGCCTTCGGCGAGCAGGGCTTCGAGCTTGGTGCGGACCTGGAGGCGTTGGCAGGAATCGCCGGGCTCCATGAGCTGGTAGGCTGCTGCGATGCGGGCCAGCGCGCTGTCCTGAACGAACATCTTGAAGAGCCGCAGGATGACCCAGCGCAGGTGGTCGGCGACGGAGACCTTGAAGGGCAGCTCGTCGTCGAGGATGGCCATGGTCTCGTCGAAGTAGCGCTGCATGGTGACTTCGTAGAGTTGTTCTTTGCTCTCGAAGTGCTTGTAGATGGCCGAGGCCGAGCACCCGGCTGTCCGAGCTATCTCGCCGGTGGTAGCCCCAGAGCGGCCCTTCTTGGCGAAGACCTTCTGGGCCGCTTTGATAATGCTATCCTTTCGGTTTGACACGACCCACCCTCGGAGCCTAGGAACCCCCTCGCGAATGACATGGTTCAAACGGTAACAGAGGAAACCCGAAAGGTGAATAGATCTTGTTAGAAGGTGAATGATTCGTTACCTTGCCCGAACCTTTCATTGGGAAAGGACATA
>PFUG01000278.1:2351-4072 GCA_002789955.1 Deltaproteobacteria bacterium CG_4_9_14_3_um_filter_63_12
AGCGAACGACCGGATTTTGCGGTCAAGTCTCGCACTGCAACGCAAACCGGTCGTGGGGAAGCGCGCGGCAAAAGAATCCAGATATAACATCACTCATTGGGGCAATATGGTTCGTCGGTTGGCCATCTTACTCGGCTTGATCCTCCTGGCCGGGCCCAGCGCAGCACGCGGTCAAGAGTTGCCAGCGGTGGAACTGACGCCCGAGGAGGCCGATTTGGCCCCTGTGGAGGTCGCAAAGGACGTGGTGCCCGTGGCGGAACCCCGCCGCGCGCCACTGAGCCTGGCCGAGGTCCTCCAGCAGGCTGTGGTGAAGCACCCGCAGCTCGAGGCGAGCGCCCAGGAGACCATCACCAAGAAGTCCGCGGCGCACTCGGTCGAGACGAACTACTGGGGCAAGCTCACCCTCTCGGCGAACGTGTTGCTCTGGGACAGTGAGCAAGTGCTCTCCCTCGGGGGAGGGGGTGGAGGCGCGGGAGGGCAGTTGCCGCCTCCGGCGACCCCTTACGAGGCGGCGCTGGCCGGGTTCCTCACGGCCATGTCCACCCCGATCACGATCCGCGACCAGATTACGACCGAGCTCAAGCTCACCGCGATGCAGCCGATCACGCCGCTGTACAAGGTCAGTCTCGGCTCGAAGGCCAGCGAGCTCGAGGTGACGGTCGCCGAGATGCACGAGGAGACCCTGCGCGACAAGATCACCGGGGACAGCGCGACGGCCTACTTCCGCGCGCTGCAAGCCCAGTCGATGCTGGAGACGACGCGGGAGTCCGTGCGCCGGTTGGAGGCACAGAAGGAGCGGATGGAGGTCTTGCTCTCTGGTAAAGTCGTGTCCGAGCTCGACGTCAAACGGCTCGAACTCGGCCTCGCCGCGGCTCGTCAGAAGGTGCTCAGCGCCGAGACCTCGGTGGAGATGGCCGAATCGTACCTGGCGGTAACCATGGGGCGGCCGCCGGCGGAGACGGTGGTGCCGGAGTCGGTCGAGGAGACCCCATTGGAGCCCGTGACGCAGTCGCTCGAGGAGCTCTACGAGCTGGCCCTCACTCGTCGCGCCGAGCTGGTCGAGCTGGAGAAGCGCCTAGAACAGTCGCGCTTGGGTGAGGACCTCGCCGAGGCCGACTACGTGCCGAACCTGGTCGCCATCGGCGCCTACACCCACTCGACGGGAAGCGGCCTGTCGGGTGCCGACACCCTCTTCGTCGGTCTCTTCTTGGACTGGACCGTTTGGGAATGGGGCCGCATCGGCGACGACATCGATGCGGCCGAGGCCCGTACGGCACAGGTCGAATATACCCGCGAGAATGTCGAGAACATGCTTCGGCTCCAGGTCAAGCAAGCCTACCTCGAGCAAAAGTCGTCCGCCGACGTCTACGAGCTCACCAAGTTGTCTGTCGGGCTCGCCGAGGACTCCTACGAGATGGAGGTCGACCGGATGGAAAGTGGCGTCACGACAGGAGCCGACCTCGTCGGCGCCGAGAGTGCGTTGACGGAAGCCCGCAACAACCGAACCGCCTCCTACTACAACACGATCATCGCCCGCGTCGCATTGGCCGAGGCCGTCAACGCCGAGCTGAGCGCAGACACCATTCTGAGAGGTGTTTTCAAATGAAGAGGTTTTTCCTCATCGGACTTTTTGCGCGCTACTCGGCACCGAGCAGTCTCGGAGCGAGACTGCTGACATGCCTACGCGCGACCGCCCTCGCAAGCGCGCTCCTCTTTGCGGC
>PFUG01000278.1:4084-8472 GCA_002789955.1 Deltaproteobacteria bacterium CG_4_9_14_3_um_filter_63_12
GGCGGTCGACAAGGCCAAGCTCCCCGACCGCTCTGCGAGCCAGGCGGAAGGCGCCTCGAACGCAGCCGCTTCCAACCCGGAAGCTTCGACGTCGAGCCCGACGGCGGAGCCGCGCCCCGACACGACCAACCAAGGCTCGAGCGCCGTCGAATCGAAGAGCTCGCCTGACGAATCACTGCCACCGTTCACTGGGAGGTCGGAGTCGCATCGGCGCTCGATCCTGACCCCGCGCATGCCCGGCATCATTCTCGAGATGCATGTGCGCGATGGCGACGTGGTCGAGAAGGGTCAGACGCTGGTGACCTTCGACGTCAGTGACTATCGGCTCCGCGTGCAAGCGGCAGAGGCGGCCGTGAGCGTCGCAAACGCTCAGAAGAAAGCCCTCAAGACCGAGTGGCAGCGGCTCAAGGACTTGTCTGAGAAGGGCGCGATACCGGCCAGCCAGTTCGAGCAGCTCGACGGGCAGCTCAGCGTGGCGATCGCGGGCATCGCGCAGGCCGACCTGGGTGTCAAGGCGGCTCGCAAGGCCTTGAACGAAGCGACCTCCGAAGCTCCTTATCGAGGCGTGGTCATGGCCAAGATGGCCTCCGAGGGCGAGTACGCAGCGGCGATGCCACCTACACCGCTGGTTCGGCTGGAGGAGCTCGACCCCCTGGACGTGCGCATCGGCATTCCAGAAGCGTCCATGCGCGAGGCTGCGCTCGGGACCTGCCTCGAGATCACCTTCCCAGCCGTCGACGTCATGCGCAACGAACGCATCACCCAGGTCATTCCGTCGGTGAACCCCATGACACGGACCTTCTCCGTGGTCGTCTCCCTCGCGAACCCAGACCTCAAGCTGCAGCCCGGCATGTTCACCAAGGTGCGCATCATCGACACCAACAGCTGCCCCACGGTCGTCGAGCCCGAGACGACCAAGTCCACCGCCAGCGAGAAGGGAGCCAAGACCCCATGAAGCTCGCGGATATCTCGATCAAACGACCTGTCTTCGCCACCGTGATGATCGCCGTGTTGGTCGTCTTCGGGTTGGCGTCGTACCCCAAGATCGGCGTCGATCTCTTCCCCAACATCGACTTCCCCATCGTCACCGTCACCAGCGTCTATCCAGGTGCGGACCCCGAGACCATCGAGTCGAAGGTGCTCGACCCTATCGAAGAGGCGGTCAGCACGGTCACCGGCATCAAGACGCTGCGTTCAACGGCGTTGGAGAACGTCGGTTTTGTCATGATTCAGTTTCAGCTGGAGCGGGACTCCGACCAAGCGCTGGCCGACGTCCGCGACAAGGTCTCCGCGGTCCTCGGACGGCTGCCCTCGGACCTCGAGCCGCCCATCGTCGAGAAGCTCGATCTGGGGGCTGCGCCCGTCATGGCCCTCACGGTGTCCGGCGGCATGGACACTCGGGCCCTCACTGACATCGCCGACAACCGCGTCAAGCAGCGACTGCAGTCCATCAGCGGCGTCGGCGGCATCGACATCGTCGGCGGCCAAGACCGGGAGATCCACATCTGGATCGACCCCAACAAGCTCTCTGGTTTCGGACTCACCATCACCGACGTCGTGCAAGCGCTGGGCGCTCAGAACGTGGAGATCCCCGGTGGACGCATCGAGCTCGATGGCACCGAGCGCGTCATCAAGACCTTGGGCAAAGTGCGCACGGTGGAGGAGCTCGAGGACCTCATCATCACCGCTGCGGCTGGGGCGCCGGTGCGAGTGCGCGATGTGGCGCGCGTGGAAGACGGCGTCGAGGAGCTGCGCTCGTCGTCCTCGGTCAACGGAGTGCAGGCGGTTTCCTTGGTCGTTCGCAAGCAGTCGGGCGCCAACACCGTGGCCGTCGCACACAGCGTCAAGCTCGCCGTCGAAGAGCTCGCCAAGACCCTTCCTGAAGGCGTCAAGCTCAACATCCAGACCGACAACTCGGCCTTTATCACCCAGTCCATTGACGACGTGCAGTTCGACCTCGCCTTCGGCGCGCTTCTGGCCGTGCTGATCATCATGTTCTTCCTGCACGACTGGCGCGCCACGCTGATCAGCGCCTTGGCTCTGCCGACCTCGGTCATCGCCACCTTCGCGTTCATCAACGTCATGGGCTTTACGTTCAACATCATCACGATGTTGGCCCTCTCTTTGTCCATCGGCATCCTCATCGACGACGCCATCGTCGTCATCGAGAACATCCACCGCCACCTCGCCATGGGCAAGCCAGCCCTCAAGGCTGCGGCCGATGGCACGGCCGAAATCGGTCTGGCCGTCGTCGCCACCACGGCGTCCATCATCGCGGTCTTTGTGCCAGTGGCCACGATGAAGGGCATGATCGGCCGCTTCTTCTTCCAATTCGGCCTCACGGTCGCGTTCGCGGTGGCGGTCTCTCTCTTCGTCGCCTTTACGCTGACGCCGATGCTCTCGTCTCGGATGCTGGTGGTGCACACCAAGCGAAAGTTCATCCTCTCGCGCATGATCGACAAGGGATTGGACGGCATCACCTACGTCTACCGAGGCATCGCCCGGCGCGCCTTGCGCTTTCGCGTCAGCACGATGGTGCTGGCCACGGCCATCTTGGTGGGCTCTTTCTACCTGGGTTCTCTCATCCCCTTCGAGTTCATGCCCCAAGAAGACCGAGGCGAGTTCAAGGTGTCCGTAGAGCTGCCCATCGGGACGCCACTCGCGGCGACCTCGAAATACGTCGATGAGGTCGCCCAACAGATCCGCGATACCCCTGGCTTTGCCTCGACCTTCGTCACCATCGGCGGTGGCAAGCAAGGGGAGGTCCAGAAGGCGAACATCCAAGTCACCATGGTCCCCAGGGACGAGCGCGGCTTTAGCCAAAAAGAGGGCATGGAGTACATCCGCTCCCTAGTCTCCGACCGAACCGACGCCAAATTCGCGGTGGAGCCGCTGTCGCCGGTGGGCGGCGACAGCGGCATGCGCTCCTCGCTGGTCCAGTTCAACCTCCGCGGGTCGAACTACGACGAGCTCAACGACGCCGCCGACAAGGTGATCGCCAAGCTCAAAGAGGTCGGCGGCTACGTCGATCTCGACAAGACCTATCGCGGTGGCAAGCCCGAGATGCAGGTCTCCATCGACCGCGATGCGGCCGCCGATCTGGGCATCCCCATCGCGCTGATCGCCATGACCGTGCGCACCATGTTCGAGGGCCAGAAGGCCACCGAGCTCTCCATGGGCGGGGAGAGCTTCGACGTCAACGTCAAGCTCGCCGACCAGTACCGCCAGAGCTCAGGCGCCCTAAAGAGCTTCGAGATGCGTGGCAAGAGTGGAATGTTGGTGGATCTCGCGAGTCTGGTGACGGTGAAGCCAGGGTTCGGCGAGTCCACCATCGACCGGCAGAATCGCCAACGGCAGGTCACCATCCTCGCCAACCTCGAGGGCAAGGTGCTCGGCGAGGCCGTCGAGGAGATCGACAAGATCGCCGCGGACGTCGTTCCCAAGACGCTGACCACCGACTGGACGGGCATGAGCGAGATGATGAAGGAGTCCGTCCAAGCCATGATCGAGGCCCTCCTCCTGGCCATCATCCTCATCTACCTCATCCTCGCCGCGCAGTTCGAGAGCTTCGTGCATCCCCTCACCATCATGATGTCGTTGCCCCTCTCGCTGGTCGGTGCGCTGGGCGCCCTGGTCGCGGCGGGCATGACCATGAGCATCTTCACCATGATCGGTTTCATCATGCTGATGGGGTTGGTCACCAAGAACGCCATTTTGTTGGTCGACTACGCTCTGCACTTGCAAAACGAAGGCATGGACATCAAAGAGTCGCTGGTGCAAGCCGGCTCCGTGCGGCTGAGGCCCATCCTCATGACGACTGCCGCGATGATCTTCGGCATGTTGCCCGTCGCGTTGGCCCTCTCCGAAGGCGGTGAGCAGCGGGCTCCCATGGCGGTGGCGGTCATCGGTGGTCTGATCACCTCGACGGTCTTGACCCTCGTGGTCGTGCCCGTGGTATTCTCGCTCTTGGACAGCATCGGTGCGGGCGTGCGTTGGGTCTTCGGCATGAAGAAGCAGCGGGCCAAGGAAGAAGGGTTCGAGGTCGAGGCGAGCTCGTCGCCACACCCCGAAGAAGTTTAGGCGGTTTCGGGGCTTACAGGTCGTGGCGCCTACCCGCCGCTTGGGGGGCGTCGCGGCATGGCCTACGTGATGGCGGTTGGCGTGTGCGGCGTTGCCCAACAGGGCGTTGGCCTGGTCCCAGGGCGTTGCCCTGGTCCCAGGGCGTTGGCCTGGTCCCAGGGCGTTGCCCTGGTCCCAGGGCGTTGCCCTGGGCTGGTATGGTCGGCCCTTTCAGGGCCGTGTGGCATGGGTTCCCAGGGCGTTGCCCTGGGCTGGTATGGTCGGCCCCTTCAGGGCCGTGTGGCGTGGGGTTCCCAGGGCGTTGCCCT
>PFUG01000625.1 GCA_002789955.1 Deltaproteobacteria bacterium CG_4_9_14_3_um_filter_63_12
TACTGTTGCGAAACGATCCCAACCGACGCTCGACACTCGATTCCTGTCTGGGATCAGATTGTCGTGGTTCGAAAACCCTAACGCTCACGCGTCTGTGTCAGGAGCTCCATGAGAAACTTCATCCTCATCGCGTCGCTTTGTGGGTTGGCGCTTGTTGGCTGCGACAAGGCCAAGGGTGAAGAGACTGAGAAGAAAGATCCCAACGTCGCCATCGACGCCGCCCTCAACGCCATCGCCGACCTGACGGAGACGTACGCGACGGTGAACGAAGGCTTGGTACCGGACACCGGCGTGATGGTCTACTGCCGGGGCGGTGGTTCCTTGGTGGACGACGACTCCCTGTTCAAGACTCTAGGCTTCGAGCCGTCCAAAGACCTCCCAGGGAACGCGGACTTCTGCTTCAACATCAGCTCTGACCGCAAGAAGGTCTGGCTCTCTGGTGCGGCGAGCCCAGCGGAGGCAAAGAAGCGTTGTTTGGTGCTCGACCTCTCGGGTGAGAAGCCGGTTCGCGCGGCGATCGAAGTGGTGGAGTCCTGCGAGCCGTAAGGGCTCCCGCAGGAATAACTTCCGGTCTCAGCGCGCCTGGGACGTTAGTCGTGCGCGAGCCCTAAGAGGCGCAGTGGGCACCCCGCTCAGAAGTTGTCGCGCCGTGTGAGAGGACGAGCATTGAGGACCAAGGCAATCGCCGTCCCCTTCCAATTCGGAGAACGGGGTTCATAATCCGCCAAAAGTGTTGCCTCAGGTCCTCTTCGTGTGCCACATCTGCGGGGCAGCGACAGACCATCGATGCCTACTCGGATGGGCGTGGGTGGTTTTGTCCCCGACTGCTATCGCCCGAGCCAAACATGACCCCAGCCGACCGCTGCCCCCACGAAGACACAGCCCGCACCTTGCTCAACCTCGTCCCCGAGGGAGAGCAGGACCTGCTCGCGGAGATGCGCGGTTATTTGAGCACCTTCGACTCGCCGGTGGTCTTGGGGTCGGAGCCGCCGCCGATCACGGAGCTGCCCTTCGAGCCGCTATCCCCCCTTTCGGCTGAGGAAGCCAAAGCGCTCGAGACCGAAGTCATCCGCCGCAATGACCGCTACCTCTACGAGGTGATCGAGAAGCACTCTTTCTGTCCGTACGCCAAGTACGGCCGCATGAAGCGGCGCACGGTTCGGCATGTGTTTCACGCCGAGAGTCGCTCGCTCGACGTCCTCTTCGAGCTGATGGCGCATGTGGCCGCCGAACCTCAGCACCAGGTCATCCAGGTCATCTTTCCGCGTCTCGAGGTCGGGGCCGAAGAGTGGTCGGCTTTCGCCCTCGCTGTGACCTCGACCGGCAACAAGCGCATGGGAGGCATGGCCATCTTGGCCTGCGCCCCCCTGCACCCCGAGCTCGTCTTCAGCGAGGAGACGCCGTACAGCCTGGTCCCTCTCTTTCGTCGTGCCCCCGACCCAACGATCCAGTGGGTTCGCCTCGACGCGCTCAAGGCTCTCTACGACGGCCACAGCAACGAGGACGTCTACATGAGCCCCGAAGACATCATCGCAGAGGCGTTTCCACCGGCGAGGTCTTCCATGCCGCTCTATGACAAGGTCTGTCACGACAACTTCGAGTTGGCCAGAACCATTGGAGTAAAGCAGATCGTCGAGCTCTTGGCCGAGATCGCCGCCGACCGACGCTAGTCTCCCTTTTCTCGAGGTTTGCGAAACGGAGGACATCATTGAAGGCGACGACACTCCCATGGTGTTCTGGGGCTCTCCGTCCTTATCGCGCCGGCCGGTTTGTTGCGCGCAACCCTTCGGGCTTACGCTCCCCTCCATCATACCTGGCTGTAAGTTGTCCTATGCCGCCACAACGCGGTCAGCAAAACAAACGCGCCGACTCGGCGCGCAGCGGGGCTGAACATCGAGTCGGCGCGAGGACACTCCAATGACTTGCGGAACTCCAACTGGACTCAGGGCACGACGCCGAGCGTGGTGCCAGGCGGCGCGAAGGCGACCAGAGCCAGGTCGTCGGTCTGCAAGCCGAGGTCTTTCAACGCCTGTGGAGACAAATCGAGCGTCCGCGCCGTGTTCGTGTTGGGGCCCCAATCCACTGGCCGAACCACGATGGTCTTCCCAGTCGACGGATTCTTGACCGTCAGCCGCGCCGCCTTCCAGAAGGAGGTTCCGCCGGGTGTGTAGTTCCAGCGCATGGCGACGTAGTAGTAGCCGTTGGGGTTGGCGGCGAGCGCAGAGGCGCTCGGGTTGAGCGGATTGTTGAGGCCGCGGAGGTTCTCGCCGCTCACGGCGCCCGTCTCTGTCGAGCTGACCCCCGTGTCGTTCGGTCCTCCGAACGATGACACACTGCCGCGGACCCAGCTCTCACCGTTGTAGTCGACGACCTCACCGTAGGGCTCGTTCCAGACGCCGAGCACCGAGTGCAGGGTCGGGTTGTAGAGTCCAAAACGTGGGATCTCCGAGCCGCTCTGAGTGAGGCCGGCGTAGGTGCCCGTAGACACTGGTGGGGCGGTGCCGCCACTGCAATCCTGCACGGCGGAAAGGCTGTATTTGGCGCTCGTCGGGATCGACCCCGTGAAGTTTGCGTCGAGGATGGCCCAGCTGGTCACGTAGACGTACACGTTCATGTCCGTGTTGGCGTACAGCGTGACTTCGGAGGTGGCGCCCGTGCGGCCGCTGACGACGTTGGTGACCGCCACGTCAGGATGCAACGAGACCGCCTCACCACCCACGATCATCTTGCCCGCTCGGTCCGTGATGAGCAGCGCTGGCGCATAGGTGCCGGCGGTGCGCTGCATGCGAATCGTCACGGGTCCGCCGCCCGGAAGCGCGGCGAAGTAGCGATGGACGCTGAAAGAGCCCGAACTGTAGTCCTCGTTTCGGCTCCAGGTTCCGCAGGTCGCGAAGCTGACCGTGGGATCCCAGCATGTGGCGACGGCACAGGGCCACAGCGCGTCCCAGCAGGCCATGGTGCCCACCTCGCCGCTCCAGGCACAGGTGCCTGCGCTGTCGGCACACTCGCCTCGGGCCGCGCACCAAGAGCAACCCGCCGAGCCTTCGCACTGGCCGCAGGCGAGACCTGAGCAGACGCCGGTGGGCGGCGGCTCGAGAACGGGAGGAGGAGCGCAGTTCTGGCTGGCCGAGAGGTGGTATTTCGAGGTCTTGGGCAGTGTGCCTTTGAAGCCGGCGTCGAGGATCTGCCACCCTGTGACGTAGACGTAGACATCGACGTCCTGGCCTGAGGTCAACGTGACCCTCGCGGTGTCACCACTGCGTCCATTCGTGACGTTGCTCACGGCGACCGAGGGGTGCAGCGAGTTGGCTCCGCCGAAGATCACCTTGCCGGCTCGGTCGGCGACCAACAGGGCGGGGGCAAAGTTGCCGGCCGAGCGCCGCAGCTCGAGGGTGACCGGCGAGCCACCTGGGATCGTCATCCAATAGCGGTGGGTGTTGAAGGAGCCGGAGGTGAAGTCGTTGTCCGTGGCCCACTGGCCGCACGCGGCCAGATTGGCGGTGGGGTTCCAACAAGTGCCGACCGAGCACGGCCACAGCGCGTCCCAACACGCGGTGGTGCCGACATCACCGGCCCAAGCACAGGCGCTCGACGAGCTCAGGCACCTGGCCTCAGCGGCGCACCATTCACAACCCGGAGCGGTCTCGCAGCTGCCACACGTCAACGACTCACACGTCGCCGGCGGGGCCGGGGGCTCGTTGATGATTGGGGGCTCTGTGGCTGGCGCATCGAGGCCTCTGTTCACGCCGATGGCGCGCATGTCGGCCAGCCGCACGTAGGCGTTGTCACCAGGGCAGTCGGTGCTGGCACCGGGGAAGTCGCGGTGGCCCCTTACCTTGTCGGTGTTGAGCGCGATGTTGTGTCGGCGAGAGAGCGTGCCCATCAGACGACCAGCCGCCTCGATCATGGCCTCGGGCGGGACGATCGGCCCCATGGAGCCGCAGCCGCTGGAGTGGAAGCAGCCGATCAGCGAGATGCCGATGTTGCCTGCGTTGTTGTTGGAGACGTGAGCTCCGAGCATGTCCAGAGGACGGCCCTCGTAGATGGTGCCGTCGACGCCGATCAGGAAGTGGTAGCCGATGTCGCACCACCCTCTGCTGTCCTGATGATAGGCCTGAATGGCGCGAACGCGAGCCGCCGGATCCGTCGACGGCGTCACGGTGTAGTGAACCGCCATCTTGGTCTTGAGCGTGTTCTTGGCGGTGCAGCGCGTGGCGCGGGCGCCCCACTTGGTGCGGCTCACGATGCCCAAATCGGCAAGGTCGGTGGCCAGCCCGTACTCAGCGGTCTGCATGCCACCACTCGCGCCGTCGGCAACCACATCGCCGCCGCCCGAGCCGCTGGCGTCGGCCTCGCCCGGATCACCGGGGATCACGGCGTTCCATTGCATCATGCGCACAGAGTCGATGGCCGTGGCGGCGAGGCGCAGCTTGGCGCTGTCCCCAATCACCGAGAAGTCGACGACCGCCACATGGTGCACGGTCTCGCTCCAGGTCACCTCGAGCGGCGTCCACTCGCTGACGGGTTCGCCGCCTTCGTAAAGCTGCGCCTCGATGACCGGCATCTCTCCCGACTGATCGAGCTCCACTAAGACACCAACCCTGTTGGCGCCTACGGGAGCGTCGAGCACGGTCGAGAAGAACCAGCTCTCATCTCGGTTCCAAGTGCCTGCAATGTCCCCACGACTGACGATGGACTCCTGCTCGTCCGGAGCCGCCAATGTGCGAGCTGGGCCCTCTACCTCGGTGGCTTCGATGCAGCCAGCCAACGCGACCACGGCGCACAGGCACAGAAAGAATTGTCCTCTCTTCATCGATGGTCCTCTTCCGTGATTCGTTGCACGCACTCTGTGTGCAACCCTTCAGGTGTTCGTGTCTCCACTGGTGCGGCAGGATGCCGCCTGGACTGGACGCCGGTGCGCAAATGGCGAGCCATGACAAATAATCTAATAAATACCGAACATTAGTAGACCAAGAAGGCGAAACGTGAGTTGCGCGCCTCACCCCCTCGTGCCCCGCCTGCGGCATCGAGGTCTCAAGGCTCAGCAAACCCTTCCAAGCCCGCACGAAAGCGAGAGTTTGCAGCGCTCCTCAGGCAACGCAGCCTCCTGCGTCCCAACACCCCTACTCGACGATCACGGTCTCGCTCTTGCCCCGACCGAAGGTCTCCGGCTGGTACATCTCTTCGGCACGAGCGGGCGCCGCCGTGAACGTCCCGATGGTGCTGGCCTCGGCGGTGTAGCTGTAGGAATAGACCTGAGCCGAGAGCCGCCGCGCGAAGACCTCCACGCGCTCGTCGCGGGCGTTGACGTGGTCGTACCAGGTGCGCGCCCAGCGCGAACCCGAGGTGGAGGACCCTCCACCCGGTCGCGACCCAATCAGACTCAGATTTACGGGCTCGAGCCCCGCAGGCAGCGGGTCCACGAGGGCGACGTAGTTGCGGCGTGCTTCGGCGACCAGGGTCAGCCGCACACGGACGAGGGCTCCGGCCTTGATGTGCCAAACGCCTGCGTCGTCCCTGCGCACGTCGTCTGAGGCGTCGACCGCCTCGTAGACTCGCTGCACGACGAACCCCCGGTCCTCGGGGACCAGGGTCAGGTCGCTCGGGGCGTACTCCAAGCCGATGCGGTAGTAGAGCCGACCTGCCCCCTCACGCCCGAGAGTCAGTGGCACCTCTTCCCCCTTCTGAGCGAGCAACTCCGCCATGGGCACCTCGAGGACGTTCGCCGCGGCAGCTCGGCCTTTGTATTCTTGTTCGCCCCCAAACTCGTCGCCGAGCCAGGTGCGAGCGAGGAAATCGGGGGGCGTCTGCTCGTAGGCATCGAAGTAGGCCTCGAGTGCCAACAGCACAAAGACGTTCTCTTGCGTCGTGCGCCACCGGCCCTGCTCTCGGCCGGCCAGCAGCCCGTCGGCCAGCTTGGGGATCAGGTCGGAGTCCGGATTGGAGCGGAGCAGTGACTCCAGAACGATGGCGTCGGTGCGCCGGTCCGAGCTCAGCAGAAGCAGCTCGTCGTCGAGATAGTTCGTGACGAAGTGAGCGCTACCAGCGGTCTCCGTGACCCGCGACAGGAAAACCTTGTGGATGGCCTCGCGCTCGGCGACCGAGTCTGGGTCTTGGCCCATCACGCTGGCGAGCCAGCCCAAGGAGTCTAGGGTGAAGTCGGACATCGCGGCGTCGCCCAAGAGATAGCGGGCTTCGGCGACCACGTTGTCGCCCATGAGCTGCCGCACGTAGAGGGCGTAGGCCTCGGCGCTGCGCCGTTGCAGGCCATCCCAATCCTCGGGGATGAAGGTGTCGATCTGCCGCAAGATGGCCAGGGTCTCTTTCTCCATGGACTTTGCGGCGGCGACGCCAGGCGCGCGTGCGATGGCGTGGGCGACGTGGAGGGTCACGTAGGGATCGGGGGACTCGGCCTGCCAAACCCCGAAGCCACCAAGGGAACGACGCTCGTTCAGGAGCTCGAAGTCGTGCTCCATACTCTCCATCAACGCCTCGGAGCTCGGGAGTCCGTCTGGGGCGAGCTCGCCGAGCACCTTCCAAAGCGTGGCGATGGCCAGCAGCTTCGAGGCGAGCTGCTCCGAGCCGTCGTAACGATACTCGAAGAGATAGAAGAACGCGTCGGTGAGATCCTGCAGGGGGGTGGCGGAGGTCGTGATTTTCAGCGCACCGACGCCTGGGTTCACGGCCTGCGGCTTCACGATCGGCTGGACGGCGACGTCTCCGTCGAGTTGCCCATAGGTCGCGAAGGCCTCTTGGGTGGCCGGTGCCCAGACGGGAATCGTCAGGGTCACCGCATCCTCGAGTTCTCCAGCGGTCGCCACGAGCTGCATCACGGCCTCGCCCGTCTCGAGCGCGCTCATGGGGATGCGCAACTCGACCCGACGCTCGGCTGGCACCAGGAAGCGATAGCCGCCGTTGCCTTCCATCTTCAGATTGCTGACCGCGGCGACGAGGTCGACCCTCTGCTCTTGTGCGGAGAGGTTCTGCACGATGACGGAGAGCTCGAATTGGTCGCCGAAGCTCAAGAAGCGCGGCGCTGACGGACGCACCATCAGGTCTCGCCTGGCCTCTAGAGTTGACTCACCTTTACCGAAGTTCTCCTCCTGCTGAACCAGGGCCACGACTCGATAGCGGGTGAGATTGTCGGGAAGCGAGACGGTGGCGGTGAGTTGTCCCTCGTCGTCGGTTCTCAGATCTGGCAAGAACGCAGCCAGTGGCTCGAAATCGCTGCGCGCCGCGATGGGGGGTGGCCCCTCTCCCTCGGGGTTTGTTCCGTACGCACCTCCGCCGCCGCGCCCGGTGGTCCCGAATCTGCCGATCCCGAATCCGCCCTGGTTGCTCCCGCCCCCTGTGTCGCTGGGCAGAGCGAGCCCGTAGTTGCCGGCGCTAGAGCCGGAGCTGGAACCCTCGACTGTTTCCAGCCTCGAAGCCTCCTCCAGCTGCAACAGAGCGCGACTGTCTGTGTCCTTTGTGCCCGTTGGACGCCACGGATAGAAAGGCTCGAGGGGATCGGGGTGTTCGTAGGCGGTGAGGGCGAGTATCGCTTCGTCGACCACGATGAGGGTGACCTGTGCGTCCTCGATGGGCTTGCCTTCCCAGTCCACGACCTCGACATCGACCTCGGTTTTCCCTCCTGGGGTGACCACGCCGGGGTGGGTGGTGGTCACAAGGAGCCGGTGGGCGTCGGGGGGGACTGAGAGCTCGAGCGCGCCGCTGGCGTAGGCGGGGCGGGTCGGGCGCTTGGTGTCAGGCTGGCCAGAGGCATCGAGGCGTGGAGCGGCGCCGAGTAGGTACACTTGGGCGGTGAAGCCGGGCACCAGCGACTCGTCGATGGGGAGCTCCAAAATAGTCGAGGTCCCTTCGAGCTCGAATCGGGTGGTCGACACGATCCCGGAGCGCTCCACGAGCAGCAGCCCGGAGGCCGGCCCGAAGGGAGCCTGGACCAGCAACTGGGCGGTGTCTCCGGGCAAATAGCGGTCACGCTCGGCGATGAGCTCGACAGACTCTCGCTCCACACGCTGAGACCCCCGCTGCGGAGCTTCAGAGACCCACACCTCGAGGGTGCTGGTATGCTCGCGGCCTTTGGCGTCCTTGGTGCTCGCCTCGGCGTAGTAGCGTCCTCCCGTTGTGGCCTCGAATTGACAGCGCACGGCGCCCTGTGATGAGGACAGCGCCTCACAGAGCTGTGGGTCGCGCATCACCACTTCCCAGTCGAGAAGCGTGTCACTCCAGACGCGCTCGCCGCGCACGAGGCGGACGGTGAAGAGCTGCCCCTCCAGCAAAGCCCCGTCGATGTCGCTGACGATCGCGTCGAGCTCCAGGGGTTCGCCTGGTTGCACGAAGAACCGGTGAGGTTTCAGACCGACGTAGTGGGCCGCCGGGTGAACGAGGGTCTGCGCGCTGCTCGACATCGTTCGACGGTTCAGGTCCTGGATCGTCACGTTGGCGGTGACGACATAGGGGCGACGGGGTGCCATGGACAGCCAGTCGAGCTCGACACGGTGAGCTCCATGAGCGTCGGTGATGCCGACGAGGTCGTGGGGCTCGTCTGAGTCCTCGCTGTCGCCCAGAGCATCGGTTTCGGTCTCGAAAATGAAGGGGTAGGACACCGAAACTCCCCCTACCGTGTTCGGCTTGGGGAAGCGCCAGCTGTGGATCGCTTGGCTGAGGCAGGCTCCAACGGCCACGTTGCCCGTAGTGTCACTCTCGACCTGGGCATCGGACACCTGGCCCTCATTGTCGATCTGGAACTTCACCACGAGCTCGCCTTGCATCCGGCTGGTCCCAACTTTCTTAAGCTCGCGCTGATAGCAGGCTTTGACCTGCCTCTTGTTCTGGTTGATGACCTTGCGGACGAGCCGCTTGTCGAGCCCTCCGACAACTTCAGGGCGGCCGGGTTTGAGCTTCACCTTCAGGTCGGCGCGGTCGGCCACTTGACTCGAACGTAGGGTCTCAAAGTAGCGATCGGCCGAGGGGCTGACTGCTCCCGTTGCCCAGGCTGGTGCCCAACCGCCGAAGCCGAAGCCTTCGTGACCTGGGGGGGAGTAGCTGGCCGGCTGGCTGGTGAAGTCCCACATGACCTTGGCGTCCGGCAGCCCGCCACCGGCATAGTACTTGACGTGGGTGGTGACGCCGGCGGCCTCGCCGAGGAGCTGGACGCCTGGGTCGAACTCGACGCTCGCTTCGAACTCAGGCCGCTTGAATTCCTGTACCGCGATGCGGTGCGTGTAGGCCTCGCCTCTGACGCTGCTAGGGACCGTGAGGCTCAGTTCGACCTCGACGACACCTAAATCGATGTCGCTCGGCAACTCGAACGGGAAACTGAAGTCCCCTTCGGAGCCGACCGACGCCTCGCCCTCCACAACGACGTGCGATGGGCTCGACACCTGGTATTTCAACGTATTCCCTAGCTTACCTAGGGCAACACCGCCGCCGAGCCTGGTGTCGATGGTGCGTACCCAGCCTTTGACGTGCACGGTCTCTGCCGGCTGGTAGAGGCGCCGGTCATCGACGACGTACCACGCCAGCTCCGGGTGGCTCGCCTGGCCTCGACCGGGTTCCTGGACGACGGCCCAGTCCTCCCCCAAGCGCGCGAACAAAAGGTCCGATAATTTGGGCAGTGGCAGCTGCGCCAGACCGCTGCTGTCCGTCCGTACCGAAGTGCCCGGCTCGGCCTCGGTCCACAGGCTGACCCCGGGCAAGGGCTTGCCGGTTTCGAGCTGGGTCACGAAGACACGGGTACTGACATCGTCCGCGAAGACGGTGAGGCCGAGATGCGTGACTTGGAACCAAGTGGCGACTTCCAGTCGCTGATCTTTGCCCGCGGCTTCGGCCGTGGCCACGAGGAGCACGTGCCCCACGCCTCCCCGCAAGGCCGGTGAGAGGTCGATCGGATGCTCCCTGCGTACCTGTGGGTTCTCGACGTGGACGGTCTGGCTCCAAACTGGCGCTGCGGATGGGCGATAGGTCTCAGAATGCCTGGCGTGCCGGTAGGTTGGCAGCTGGCTCTCGTCGACGGCGTAGAGGGCGACGTCGAAGCTCTCGAGGTCCTGAACCAGCAGCTCTGCCTCCAGCTTGCCGCTGGCCTCGAGGACGGTGAATTCGCGAGTATTCGAGAGCAACATCGGCCATGGAACGTGGGGCTGGACCTGGGGCGTGAACGAGAACGTGGATGCGGTGGCCTGGTGTTGTCCGAACTGATCGCAGAGGCGCTCGTCGACGCGAATGGTCGTCGTCTGCTCGGCTTGGAAAGACCCCGTGACCCAAATGAAGTCCCCGCTCGCACCAATCTGTGAATGAGGGACGGGGGGATCGATGGTCACCCAGCCTTGTTGGAACTTCCCCTCGTCGAGTGGGTTGGTGAACGGCAAACGCACCTGGGAGGAAGGGGAGCACTGACCATCGTTGCCGCAGGTGCCGGGCAGCGCTTCGAGATCGCCATGTATGGTGACGTCGAAGGGCTGCATGGCGTCACTGCCGCGAGGCCCTTCGGCCGACGGCGTGCCATCCCTGAAGCGGACCTCGACGTTACCAGGTGGCAGGGTGTCAACCGCTTTGAAGGCGATCCAGCGGTCGACCTTCGCGGCGCTCGACAAGCTCCTAACGGGGTCGTTGGGGGGCAAGGTTTCCACGTCGACGCGCTGCACCTTGCGAACCTCATCTTGGCCGTCGACCAGCTCGATGAAGGGGAAGACGGCGGCGGGGTCGATGGCCTGATCGAACTCGGCGAAGAAGACGACGTCTCGAGGTTGAGGAGTCGCGCTGCTGGAGGGGAAGTGCCTTACCAACTGCAACCGAGAGGTATCGAACGAGAAGACCGCGTCGTTGTGGAGCCGGTTTCCCAGGCTCGAGGTGAGTCCCGCTTTGACCGTGACTTCGAAGTGAGTGGACTTGGGCATGCGCGTCGTGGGCTCGAACAGCAGCGTTTGGGTTCCCAACCAACGCCAACGCCCCTCTACGGCTGGGGTGATCGTGGCGAGAACCTCGGCGTCATCGACCTGTTCGACGGTTCCCAAGGCGATGACGGGCTGCGAGAACGTCACCGAGACAAAGGGCACCACTTCCACCTCGCCCTCTGGAGCGTAGCGAATCACTGTGAGGGTCTCTGCTGCGGTGACCCCGGGGGGGGCGGGCGCAGCGGCGGCCGGGAAGACGGCACGACGCTCGCTGGCCTGGGGAATTGGCAAGGGAGAAGGACTCAGGGCCTGTGGTTTCTTCTCGGCCTCCGGCAGGCTCTCGACGCGGCTCCAGACGGCTTTGACCTCCGCGTCGGTGAGCGGCGAGGACCTCACGGCTAGGACGTTGGTCTGGGTTTGAGGCACGGGTGCGGAGGGTCGGACCTGGTAGACGAGGCCGGTCTCGTCGACGTCTGCGGGCTGCCTCACGGTGTCCAGCCGCTTCGCGCTCACCGTCAGCACCGGCGGCGTCTCGTCCTGGGCGCGGCGCTTCGCTGCTGCGCTCGAGCGAGAACCGGACTCCACCTCGGTCTTGGAGGGGGCCTTGGATTTGGAGTCGGTGGGACCTTGGCAGGCCGCAAACGAGGCCACCAGGAGCCCGATGAATACGAGCTGGAACAACGTCTTCGTCATACCCGTCCTCAAGTTCTCTGTGAGCTCGCGCATCGAGTCGGCACACGTCCCTGCTGTGTCGGCTTCGGCCGAGTCGAAAGACGCTTCAATTAACCGCAGAGAGGCCGGTGTTGTCCACGTTGCCTCGGGAGGGGCTGCGTTGTGGCTTGGTGCAGTTACACGGTTTACTCGTGCTGCAGTGCCGCCTCGCGCACGGCTTTCATCACGTCAGCCCGACGGAAGGGCTTGAGAATGCGCGGATTGGGGATGAGGTCGAGCTCGGTCTGGGTCTCGAAGCCAAAGGCGCCGCCCGTGATGAAGACGAAGCGTTCGGCGAGCTGAGGGAGTCGCTGTTTGAGCTGTTGGTAGACTTGGACGCCGGTCAGCTCGGGCATCATGACGTCGCAGAAGACGAGGTCCCGGTTGGGGTCTCGCTCGAGGGCGGCGAGCGCCGCGGTGCCAGAGATGGCGGTCTCGACGCTGTGGCGGCGAAGCATGCGGGATAGGAGCTCGCGGATTCGCAACTCGTCGTCGACGACGAGGATCTTGAGGCGGACGTCGGGGAGGTCGTCGTCGTCGTCGTCGTCGTCCGTTGGGTTTGTGGCGAGCAGGTTGGACTTGGGGAGCAGCAGCCTGAACGTGCTGCCCTCGCCGACCTTGCTGTCGAGCTCGATGCGTCCCCCACAGTCGTCGATAATGCGGCGGCTGATGGCGAGGCCGAGGCTGGCGTTGTTGGGGTTCTGCTGGGGTTCGAGGAAGGGCTCGAAGACACGCTTGACGTCGACCACGCCGGGTCCGGTGTCGCTGATCTCGATGACGACCCAGTCTTCGTCTTGGTGGGTGTGGAGCCGAATCGTGTTCTGCGCGGCGCGACCTGGGGGTATGGACTGCGCCGCGTGGAGGAGCAGGTTGAGCAGGACCTGCCCGAGGCGCGCCGGGGAGATGGCGACGTGGGAGGTGGTGTTGTAGTCCCTGACCAAGACCGCGCGGTGTCGGATCTCGTTGCGTGCGAGGCGCGCCATGGAATCCAGGGAGTCCTCGACACACGAGCTCAGCGCGCCGTCGTTGGTGCTTCTGGGGAAGCGCACGAGATCGCCGGCGATGTCGGCGACGCGCTCGGCGCCTTCGCGCACGGCGTTCAGATAGCGGGTCGCAGACTCCCTGACGACGAGGGGGAGCAGCGCATCTTCGAGGGTCTCGTCGAGCATCTCGAGGAAGCCGAGCACGCCAGTGAGCGGGTTGTTGATGTCGTGGGCGATCCCCGCGGCCATGGCGCCAAGCTGGCTGACCCCGAGGATGGCGTCCTGCTCTTTCCTGGCGGTGACGTCTCGAATGATGAGCACTTGGGCCTCGCGTCCTTGGTAATGAAGGCGCTGGGACACCGAGCATTCGGTCACCAAGGTGCGACCGTCCATCCGCCGCATGAGGAGCTCGACCTTCTCGTCGGACGGTTTGCGGCCCATCAGTGACCGTCCCACGGCCTCGTGTTCGGGCGCGACGAAGGTTTGCAGTGGCATCCCTTGCAGTTTGGTTTTCTTGGGAATCACGAAGGCCTCGAGCCACCTCTCGTTGGTCTCGAGGATGAGGCCGTTGGAGATCACCGCGACCGGATCTGGGAGTCCATGGAGGAGCGCCCTGAGCTCGCGCTCGGAGTCGAGCGCGGCGCGATAGGCTTCGTCAATGTCGCGGCGAACATCTTCGAGGACGCCAAGGACCGCTGCAGGGCGAAGCATCAGACGAGAGAGGTTGAGCGCTTGGGCGAACCGGCCACTTTTGGGCGAGAAGCTCAGGTCGAAGCTGGCGTGCCTCTCTTCGATGTGGGAGACCACGGTAGCATCAGGAAGATCGAGCAATCTCGGCAAGGCGACGAGGGTCCCTTCCACCAAGCGGAACCAGGCCGCGCCTCCGCGGTGTGGCGGCGGGATGTCGATGAAGAGTTGCAGTCGGTGCCGCGTTTGCTGCAGATCGAACTTCAGGTGGGGGTAGAGAACTGGCGCCATCCAGGTGATCACGGCGCGATAGAGGTATTCGGGCTTCACCAAGAGGCCCGCCAACCGTCGGAGCGTCGAGGTGTAGTCGTGGTCGATGATGCGATATCCCCAGGTGCGCATCGCCTCGGGCCCACCGACGGCTCGCTCGAAGTTCTCGCAGACCACGACCCACTCGTTCCACGGGGCGCGGTTGCGCTTGTTGCGCACGATCTCCAAAGTGAGCGTGGTTCCGGCGAGCAGGGTCTCGGCGGGGATGCCAAGCTCCGCGGCGCCGCGTTCGTACATTTCGAACATTCTGCAGGATACGTCCGCCATCGATCTCCCCTTGGTCGAGTTTGGGGCCTCCTGGTCGGTATTCGACGAAAGCGTGTCAACTGGGAGGAGAGCGACCCATGAACTGCGTCGAGGCCACGTTGTCTCACACCCAAGAACGCCGAAGTCGCTGTAGTTTTCGTCGACATCGGAATCCTTTCCGATGGGCGGGATTTGTCAAGGGCTGCGGAGACGTCTCATCCGAAGAAAGTTGGGATTTGATTCATGAAGCGTTAAGTTGATCCCTCAGTGCATCTCGTTCGGGAACGAGTTTTTCAAGCCAATGCAACGCAAGGACTCACAGAAAAGACAGTCGACCTGGCGCTTACCAATTGCCTTCTTTTTGCTGGGAAGTGCCCTGATCGGCGGGGTCTTGTTGTGGACCTTCGAGCTCGACGAAGAACACCTCGACAGCGAGGTCGAGCTCACGGCTGCACAGCTGCGACTGCGCCTCGACGCTTGGATTGGGGCAAGGCTCGCCATCGTGAAGCATCTTGCTCTCTCGCCCGAGGCGCGGCAGAGGGACCACGTGGGGTTCACGGGTGAGTCCACGCTGATCACGCGCCTCTACGAGGGCTTCCAAGCCTTGAATTGGGTCGACGCCGAGGGGTTCATCCGTGTCATCGTGCCCGTCAAGGGGAACGAACCCGCGCTGAACCGCAACCTTCATGACCATCCATCCAAAGACATCCAAGAGACCCTCGACAGGGCCTTGGAAACGGGTGAGATGTCGGCCAGCGGTGTCATCCCCTTGCTCCAAGGAGGGCAAGGGTTCGTGACTTACCAGTCCATCGGTGACCCTTCAGCTCCCAGCGGGCTGGTCAACGGCGTCTTCCGCATCGAGACCCTCATCGACACTTGCTTTGCTGAAGGCGTGCTGCGAGAGGGCTATCGCTTTCGCTTGGTGGATCCTTCGGGCCAGGTTGCCTACTCTTACAATCCCGACTCAGAGGACGAGGGGTCTTGGTCGAGCGCGGCCAGAGAGCCCATCCAGATTGTGGATCGCACCTGGACCCTCGAGCTGGCTGCAGCCAACCGTCAGCTAGGCCGCGCTCACACGCTCGGCCCCTGGGCGTTCGCCGCAATCGGCGTCGTGCTCTTCGGCCTCTTGGCGCTGCTTCTGCGGGCGAATTTGTCGCGGCTCGGCGAGCTGCAGGAGAGCCGCGCACGCTATCGCTTGCTGGTCGAGAACGTCGCCGACCTGATCATCAAGGTCGACCGCCAGGGTCGATTCCTGTACGCCAGCCCGAGCTACTGCAATACCTTCGGCAAGACCGAAGAGGAGCTGCTGGGTCGAGAGTTCCTGCCGCTGGTGCACGACGAAGATCAACGGGCGACGATCGACGCGATGAAGACCCTCCACACCCCTCCGCATGCCTGCAGCCTCGAGCAGCGCTCGATGACGAGGGATGGATGGCGCTGGCTGGCCTGGTCGAACACTGCAGTGTTGAACCCAGCGGGTGAGGTCGAGGAGATCATCGGGGTCGGACGAGATGTCACCGTGCAGAAGGAGCTCGAGGCGAAGCTCATCCAATCCCAGAAACTCCAGGCCATCGGCCAGCTCGCTGGCGGCATCGCCCACGACTTCAATAACATCTTGCAGTCGATGATTGGGTATCTGGATTTGGTGATCAATGAGCTGGGGGAGGACCATGAGGTGCTCGACGACCTCAGACAGGTCGAGGAGGGAGCGGAGCGGGCCACAGCGCTCACCCGACAGCTCTTGGCGTTCAGCCGGAAACAAGTGTTGCATCTCGAAGCCGTCGATTTGAATGGGCTCGTCCATGGTGTGCTGCGAATGCTCGACCCCATCATCGGAGCCAACATCCAGATCGATTTTGTCCCCGATCCCAAACTTGGCCTCGTGCACGGCGACCTCCATCAACTGGAGCAGGTGCTCGTCAATCTCTGCGTCAACGCGAGAGATGCCATGCCCAACGGCGGCCGCCTGACCATCCGAACCGAAACCCGGACCTCGAACGACCCAGAGCATCAAGGAGTCTTCGTCTCGATGGGCGTCGAGGACGAAGGCGTGGGCATGGAGCCAGAAACCCTGGCCCAGATCTTCTACCCATTCTTCACGACCAAAGAGACCGGCAAAGGGACGGGCCTCGGGCTGGCCACTACACACGGTATCGTCGATCAACACGGGGGATTCATCGAGGTCTCCAGCGAACCCGGTGCCGGCTCGACCTTTACGGTCTTCCTGCCGCAGCTCAGCGAAGAACCCGATTCGGCTCCCCCAGAGGTCTCCGAAGGTCAGTGGCGAGGCACCGGCACGCTCGTCGTGGGCGAGGACGATGTCTCGGTTCGACAATTCATCTCTCGGGTGCTCGAGAAGGCTGGCTACACCGTGCACCCAGTCCCCAACGGACGCGAAGCGGTGGAGGTCGTCGATGCGTTGGGCGGCAACGTCGACGCCGTCTTGCTCGACGTCATCATGCCGGTGTTGGGTGGCCGCGGGGCCGCGGCCGAGCTGCACGAGCGCTATCCGAGTCTCCCAATCTTGTTCGTCACTGGCTACGACCCGAACGACAACTCGCCCCCACCGGCAGGCAACAGGATCCTAAGCAAGCCCGTCTCTCCGGTCACGCTCCGGAAGACGGTGTATGAACTCCTCGAGGAGTCCAAACCGTAGAGGTTTTGCTGCCCGAAGCACTGGGCGGCGTTCGTCGTCTCCCCACGGTTTCTTGCCTGCCCCATCCAACTCTTTTCTCTCCACGGTGAGGGCGGCGACACCAGACTCGCCATTAGGATTTCCACCGCTGGACAAACTTCGGTACCCCTGAAGTGCAATAATGGAACTCCCGTTGAGGGGGGAAGCCTCCGGTCGCTGGCCAGACTGCAAAACGGAAAAAGCAAAAGGGGGTCCGGGGGACAAAGTCCCCCGGCGGGTCAGGGCAGAGCCCTGCCTTTGACCCCTTCGAGGGGTCATTCATACGTGACGCTCACACGGCCATGACCCCTTCGAGGGGTCATCCTCTCGTGACGCTGGCACGGCCAGGCCCCGCATCGCCCAACCACAGCGTGTCCGCCGCGCGTGGCCCGAACCCCACCGAGCTCACCGGCCTCCCCAGTACGTCTGGGCGCTGCAACAACTCCACGAACGCGTCGAGCGCCCGATGGCCTCGTGGTCGCTCCAGACGCCAGTCGGACTTGGGCCACAGGTCGAGCTCGTCGTAGATCGGCTCACACGCACCCAACAGCTTGGTGCGCGCGGCGAGGGCTTGCAGCGTGGGCTCGTCGAGGACCTTGAGCCGGGTGAGCAAGATTCGTCCGCCGCTGCGCTCGACCTCGAAGAACGCGTCGAGCTCGCCGCCCGGTCCCCGGTACTCGTAAGCGCGCGCGATACGGCCCTTGCCCAACCCGGCGATTCGATCGGCGCTGGTCAGGGCGATTTCGTCGATGTGTCCGTCGAGCTCGACCCCGTAACGCGCCGCCACGGCGTCGAACCAGCCGACGCGCATGGCGCCCTGCCAGGGACCTGTCGGGTTGTCGTCCGCCGGCACGCGACGCAGGAGGGCAGGGCACTCGGTGGTCAACGGGCCGGCACCGTGGCGCGTGGAGTAGGCGCGCAGCACGCCCACCGTGCGCACATTTCGGCCCGAATCGGCGAGCAGCGCGCGGGCGTTGGCGCCAGTCGTGGGGCTCGGCGTGCAGTAAGGGAAATAGCCGCCGTAGCGGTCGAGCAGGGCGCCCTGAGCACCCTCACAGACGACGATGGGGTGTCTCTCCAGCCGCGCGCTTGCGGGCTCGCAGCCGGTCTCTCCCAAGACCTCGACGACCGCGGCAATGCTCCTCACGTAGAGCTCGGCGGGATAGTTCCTCAGGGCGGCGATGAACACGGCCAGGGCGTCCCGCGACTCACAAGAACCGAGGTCGACCAGCTGCTCGGCCCGATCGAGGCACATCAGGCGCAACAAGGAGACGCGTTGCTCGAGGGCGTCAGGCACGAACAAGTCCGCGACGCGGACCACGGGCATGCCGCCGCGTTCGGCGTCGAGCACGGCCACGCCGACGCCCATGCCGCAGCTGCCGTGGCGGCCGGCGCCGCGCTGCGTCTCCATGGCGCGATTGAGGAGGCGATGGTAGGGCGTGACGACGACGCTGCCGGGATCGACCGTAAAGAGGCCTGGCGTAAAGGGATGCGTTGGGACACCGGCCTCGGCGAGCACGCGGGCTTCGAGGTGCCAAGACAGGGGGTCGAAGGCGACGGTCCCGGCGATGGCGGTGCCGACGGCCTCGACGAACGAGCCAGCGCCCAGCTGACTGAAGCAGTGACGGCGCCCGTCGGGGCTGACCACATGGTGGGCCGCCTGCGGACCTCCATTGTAGCGCAGGACCAGGTCTGCTCGGTTCTTGCGAACCAGAGCATCGACGGTGCGCCCCTTTCCTTCGTCGCCGTGTCCGAGGCCGACGACAATGACCGCCGACGGTGGTGGGCTCATGCCGCGGCTCATGGGGATTCGCTCGCTTCCCGCGCTCCCTTGCTCACCGCCAGTCGGGTGACGGTGCCATCCGCGCCCAGCTCGACGGCGGCGCACCGAGCGAAGGGAGTGCTCTTGGACGAAAGCAGGAAAGAGCGTCGCTCTTCGCCGCTGGCGCCGCGGGTGCGACGCAGCTCGACGCTCTCGGGCAGGGTGCCGAGCAAGGCCTCGAGGTGGGTGAAGACGCTCTCGGTGTTGGCCTGCCCGTGGCGCAAAGTGTCCAGGCGCTCTCGGCCGGAAGCGACCGTCGCCCAGGCGTCTTCGCCGAGCCGTTGGCGCAACTGCTCCCGCACTTGTTGCAGCTGGCTGGTGCTTTGGGAGGCGGTTCGGCTGCGCGCCGTACAGAGGGGTGCGCCCAAATGCACGAACGAGAGCAAGGTGTTGTGCAGCGGCTCCCAGAAGCCGCCGTTGGCGTTTTGCTCGATGAGCTCGAGCTTGGCCTGGTGCAGCGCGTAGGCCGCCGGCAGCCCGTCGTCGAGGTGCTTGAAGACGCCGCCGGCGAGCAGATCGGCGAGGCAGGGTGGGTGACCCGGGCCGGCGCCCCAAGCGATGATGGTGGAACCGAAGAAAGCGCTGGCGCCCGCCTCGAGGAAAGCGTTGGCGATGGAGGGTCCCGCCTCGATTGGGTAAGCGCCATAGCAGGCCTCGCTGGCGACGATGGCGTTGCTGGCCACCGCGATGTCCTCGGGGCGCAGCAGCTCTGGGTAGCTCCCGTCGCCCTCGCCCAGCCAGACGGTGTCCTGGTCGGTGCCGTGGCAGTTGAAGAGGAGCCGGCCGCACTCGGAGCCCATGGCGTGCAGCGCGGCGATGCGCTCGGTGGGCGGCGAGAGCAGGACGGGGAGGTCGGCGGCTAGGCTCTCGATGACCTCGCGCGTGGCGCGGGCCCAGACCTTGGCCGAGACGGCGAGTCCGGTGCGCCAGCTGCGGTGGAGCCGGCGCCCAGCGTGCAGGAGCCGCGAGACCAGCTCGCCGCGGGTCGAGGGGATGCGGCTCACGGGGACTTCGGGCAGCAGCGAGGTCAGGTCGGCAAAACGTTCCTCGAAGGTGGGGGTGCTCTTCATGCCGAAGAAGGCGTCGGTGTAGAGGGCCTCGTCGTAGCCGCAGGGGTCGTCGACCTTGCAGAGGGGAATCTCGTCGTGGGAGCCGATGATGCAGATGGCCTCGAGGCCGCGTACGGAGTCGTTGCGGAGGATGGCCTGCACGGTCTCCAAGGCCGTCTCGGCCTCGACCCAGACGGCGTTGCCGCGATTGGGGCCAGCGACGGAGCCGCGGAGGATCGGCTCGAGGAACGGGCGTTGAGCTCTGGGGGCGACGTAGAGCACTGGCCCGACGGCCTTGGACACGGCTTCGAAGGTGCCGGAGACCGTCGAGACTCCGATGGTGGCCTGAGCGTTGCTGCGGTCGGGAACGACCTTGCTCATCGGTCTCTGAGGAGGTGCCTCGCGCACGGCCCGTCCGCAGCCGCCGCAGAACTTCGCGCGCGGCGAGAGGACCGCCTTACAGCCCTTGCAGAGCCGCTTGTCGGGCGACGTCAAGCTCGTACCGCAGCCTCCGCAAAACTCGCTCTCGGAGGCCCCCAACTCTCGGCCACAGGCGGCGCAGACGCTCATGGCACCTCGTTCGGGGCGGCTAGGAGCTCGAAGCCATCGGGCTGCAGCCTCAGCGTCCCGTTCTTCCAGCGGCCGTGCACCCGCAGCCGACAGCCGACGAGCTCACTGAGAGTGCTCTGCTCGAAGGGGTTGTCGCCGACGAGGGCGAGGCGGTAGAGCGCGCCTTGGTCGTCGCGCAGGGCCGGGGCGCGGTGGGCGGAGTGGCTGCGCTCGGCGACCTCATGGAACTCGACGAGCCCCTCGACCGTGAGCTCCTCGCCGGTCTCTCCTTTGGTGAAGGTCGTCATTGGCTCGTTCCGCAGGCGCCGCAGAAGCGGGCGCCGGCTCGCAGCAGGTTGTCGCACTTGGGGTTGGTGCAGAGGACCTTGTCGCCGCCGCCATCGGTGTTGATGGCGACGGCCGAGGGCGCGGCCTTGGAGGCGGCGACGCGGCTCATGGCGTCCATGGAGCGGTCGTAGACCTGTCCGCTGACCTGGTGGGCCTGTCCGCCGGCGTTGGCGACGGCGTCCATGCCGCGCACGCCCATCTCGAGGGCCTGCGCGGAGGCCTGTGAGTGCGCCTTGGCGGCCTCTTCGGCGCGCTTGTCGGCGGCGCCAAGCGAGGCGTGAGTCAGCTGTTGTGCGCGTTCGAGCTCGCGCTGCATGACCTCGATGAGCTGCGCTTGTTGGCGCTCCATGAGGGCGCGGGTTTCGTCGGAGTGGGCTTGGCTGTCGGCGAGCCTGAGGGCCTCGACGTCGGCCGCTTGTTGGGCGGCGAGGGCGGCGGCCCAGGCGGCGCCTCCGCCTTCGGTCTTGGCGAGCTCGGTGGCTTGGGCGGCGATCATCTCGCGTTCGGAGAGGCCCTTGAGGGACTCGCGCATGCGCGCCTGGTGCTCTTGGTCCTGGTGCGCCATCTCCAGGTCGATTTGGGCCATGGCGCGCAGCTTCTCGACCTGCTTGTTCTCCTCGAGGTCGGCGAGCTCTCGGTCGAGGCGTTTGCGGCGCTCGACGTCTCTGAAGGCCGCGTCGTTGGCGAGGGTGTCGGCCTCGGCTCTAGCGCGGGCGCCGGTGACGACTTTTTCGGCGTCGAGCGTCTGATTTTGACGCGCCTTCTCGGCTTCGAGCCCGAGGGTCTGGCGTGTGAGGGTGCTCTCGTGTTCGAAGGTGCGCGCCTCTCGCTGGATGTCGTGCTCGAGCTCGTCGACCTCACCGCGCTGTCTTCGTTCGCGCTCGGCCTGCTCGACCTCGGCGTCGCGGCCCAAGCCCACGAGCACGTCGCCGTGCTCGGCCTCGTCGAGGTGGCGCTGCTTGGCGCGTTCGGCGCTGTCGAGCTCTATGGCCCGCTGGCTCTGGCGCTTGGCGTCGCTGATGTCGAGGGCGGCGGCGCGCTCTTCGAGGGTCTGTCGGCGGTCGCGGTCGCTCAGCTGGTCGGTCTCGGCGCCGTACTGTCGGTCGAGCTCGAGGCGCGCCTCACGGCGTTCGGCCTCACGCTGCTCCTTGAGCAGCTCGAGTTGGCCGTCTCGCTCGATCTTCTGCTGCTGCAGGCGCAGACCGAAGGTGAGCGCCTCCAGATCGAGCTCGTCATGGCGCTGGGCGAGCCACTCACGCCCGGTGAGGACCTCTTGCTTGGCGTGCTCGAGGTCGGCGCGGGCACCCAAGAGCCACTGGCTGGTTTTGGAGCGCAGGTCGACGACGGAGACGGCGACCAGGCGCATGCCGAAGGAGGACAAGGCCAAGGTGAGATCGCCCTCGATGGCCTCCTCGATGCTGGCGAAGGCACCGGGATTGGAGAGGGTCTCGAAGGTGGCCTCGCGGACCTGGGCAGCGACGGCACCGACCAGCGCCGGGGCGAGGCGTTTGGTAGAGAAGCCCTCGTGCTGGCCCTGGACGCGCAGGACCAGGTCGAGCTCGAGGGCGATGCCGTCGCTGGAGTAGAGCGCCGTCGCCTCAGCCGGAGGGGGGGTGTAGGCCTTTCCGCACTCGGTGCAGAACTCGTCGCTGAGGGCGACGTTGGCGTTGCAGCCCGTGCAGCTGCGGTCGGGCGTGAGCAGCGTGGGCTGGCGTACGCCGCAGGCGTCGCAGAACTTCAAGGTTGCGGGCAACTCGACGCCGCAGTCCGTGCATTTGCGGACGTTTGGCGTCTGTCCCCGGCCGAGGTGGAAGTCGAGGCTGAGGATGGCGGTGAGCGGCGCGACCGAGACGGAGATGTTGAGGCCGTAGGTCTGGCCGAGGTCCTCGGAGAGGGTCTTGCGGAGCTCCGCTTCGGCTTGGGCGTAGTCGAGGGTGCCTTGGCTGGAGAGGCGCTCGATGACTTGGCGCGCGCGTCGGTTCACTTCGGGGCGGAGCAGGTCGTAGAGGTCGTTGGCGGCGTAGGCCTCGCGGCTGCCCAGCACGTTGGCGACGAAGGTCGCGACGCCGTTTCGGTTGCCCTTCTGCAGGCTGAAGGTGACGACGACCTGGGTCTGAATGACCTGTCCTTCGGCGCTGGCGTGGGTTTGCACGGAGAAGGGCACGGGGATCGGGCGCAGATCGACCAGATAGAAGGCCGTGCGGCGATCGCGAGAGGAGAAAAAGTTGGCGATATTCTCGAAAAAGCCGACGGTGGTGCGCAGGCCGGGCAGGAGGGTCTCCTCGACGACGCCGTCGACGAGCACGAAGCCGGCGGTGCCCGCTGGGACCCTCAAGGAGCGTCGCCCGAGACTCGAGCGCATGTCCTCGGGCTCGACGCGGCGGATGAACTCCTCCGGACTGCGTTCCCAGACGCCCTCGACCACGGACCCAGTCCCGGCAAGACCCGGACGCCAGCTCCCTGCCGAGGTTTCCGCTCCACAGCCGCTGCAGAAGCGGTTGCCGACGTCCTGCAGTTGGTTGCAGCTGGGGCAGAACTGCTGCGGGGAGAGGCCTTTGCCGCAGCCAGTGCAGTAGCGGGCGTCGAGCTCGTTGGGGAGGTTACACGAAGGGCAAGGTTGGGTCGGCATCTCGGGCTCCCGGAAGGTTCGGAGAGGTCATGGTCAGGGGCGCGAAGGGCGCGACCCATTGGTCCTCGCAACTCGCCAAATCTATCAACTCTCGAAGGGAACTGACTTCTCTCAGCGGCCAACCACGTCGATTTCGATGCCTGGCGGTCAACGGCCAGCAAAAGAATTGCGGAGTCACTCCCTCGCGAATCGACGCTCGGCGAGGCTTCTCGCTCATCTGAGGCTGTGGGCGCGAAGATATCTCGATTCGGGCGGCGTTGCCAAGCACAACACGCGCGGATCATTGGACTGGGTGAACTCAAACGGGCTATTAGCGGCTGCGTCGAGTGGTCATCAGATTTGGGGGGAAACGATGGAAGGCCTCGAACGCTATGTAAAACCGGCGATCATCGTCTTGGTGGTCGGGTTGGTCGGGATCGTGTCTTACTTCGTCTATCAGGCGATGTTCGGGACGAGCTTCTCCAATGGCCTGTATACCGACAACAAGTACGGCTTCGAGATTCAACTGCCGCCCGATTGGCGAGAGATGACCTCCGAAGAGGAGGAGCAGGTGACGAAGGCCCAGAAGTACAACTGGGACGTCAGCAACCGCTTCTTTGCGACCACGACCACGCCGCTGCAGGCCGCCTTCTCGGTGGTCGCCATCGACAAAGACCAGAACGTGCCGGTCGACATGGTCCACGCGGCCATGGTCAAGGGCTTCAGCTCGATCCCACAGGCCGAGGTGCAGCTCGATGAGGTCAAGTCCATCGGTGGCTTCGAGGTGCACCGAGTGGGCATCCAGATCCTGAAGATGCAGTACGTCGAGCTGATCTTCTTCCAGTGCGACAAGGGAGTCATCATGATGGGGTTCCAGGCCATGGAGCCCGTCAGCGACGCGACGTTCACGGGGATCGACGCCGCGGTGGCCTCGCTGCGCAAGCTCTGAGGTGCACGATTTCGCTCGAGTCGGCGCAGCCAAAGTCTTGAATCCAGGTGGCTCCCGGTGGAAAGTGGCGATCTTTGGCAATGACTCGCTTGCCCACGAGCGATTTTCACGTCATCTCGACGAGTGGCGTTGCGAAAATCGGTCGTCCGCTCGGCAATCTTTGCGAGCTTCTCTGGAGGTCGAGATGCCTGTGTGCGCGCGTTGCGGTGAGCCCCTACACCCCGATCGCTCCAACTTCTGCGGCAGTTGTGGCGCTGCGGCGCCGCTCCCCGAGGTGGCTCCCGAGTCCCTGGCGCGCTACCGCGAGGTGCTGAAGCGCTTCTCGCGAGACGGCATCGGCGAGCCCGAAGCGCAGCAGCTGCGCGCCCTGCGCGAGCACCTCGCCATCCCCCAGCGCGTTCACGACGCGCTGATGGACGAGCTCGGCGAGGGGCCGCGCGCGGCTGGCTCGCTGCTGCTGCAGCTCGACGGCTCCACGCTGAAGTACTTCGTGGCCGAGAGCCGCTGCATGCTGCGCTTTCAGCTGAGCAACACCGGCGAGCTCGCCTTCGACGTCCAAATGACCGCCCAACTCAACGGCGAGCCGCTCGCCGCGGTGTCCAGCGGGACGATCTTTCCTCACCACGAAGGGCAGCTGCAGCTTTGGTTCGAACCCCAGCGCGCGGGATACCATGAGCTGGGCGGCGAGCTCAAGGTCGAGGACCTGCTGGGCGAGCGCACGTCGTACCACTTTAGGGGCTTGCAGTTTAGAGTGGCCACGGCCAGCGAGAAGGCCGCGGTGCACGTCGTGAACATCGACCAGAGCAGCGCCCGTGTGGTCGACAACAGCCGCTCCATGTTCGGGTCCGGCGAATCTGGTGGGGTCGGCCTGGTGGGCGAGGCCGAGTGGCACGACGTCAAGCTGACTCTCGAGGTGCCGGAGGCGGCGACGAGCAGCAAGCCCGTGACGACGGCCGAGGAGAGCGAGGAGGACGACACGCCGCTGGTGGTGGACTTCTCGCTGCAGACCGAGCTGGCGACCTACGACCATGGCGCGCTGCTGGCCTACGGCGATCTGTCGACGGTGTTCGCCGGCGTGGAGCGAGGCAGCGGGCGGCAGATCGCGACGAAGATCCCCGACGACGCGGTCGACAACGCGCTGATGGCCAACGAGGTCCGGATTCTCAACGTGTTGCGCCGCGAGGAGGGCGCGCAGCTCAAGCATCTGCCGGTCATCGTCGAGCAGTTCAAGACCAACGACGGGCGCGCGGCGACGCTCTTCGAGCGCATCGACGGCTTGACCCTGACCGAGCTACGCGAGCGCCTGCCGGGCGGCGTGCCGCAGGAACACCTCATCTGGCTCGCGCGACGCTGCCTGAGCGTCTTGGGCTGGGCCCATTCCAACGGCATCGTGCACGGCAACCTCGAGCCGGCGAACCTCTTGGTGCGTGCCGCCGACCACAACGTCTGGTTGGTGGATTGGAGCTTCGCCATCCTCAACCCTGCGGCGACGGGCCAAGGATTTCGCTGCCTCAACGCCGATTACAGCCCGCCCGAGGTCGCCGAGCGCAAGCCGCCGCTGCCGGCCTCCGACCTCTACTCGCTGGGGAAATGCATGGTCTTCGCGGCCGGCGGCGAGCTCAGCACCAACGCCTTCCCCGACTCGGTCGACGAGCGGCTGCAGCGCTTCTTCCGCTTCTTTCTGCGGGAGAGCGCCCTGCAACGCGCCCAGGACGCCTGGGACATGTACAAGCAGCTCGACAACTTGCGGGAAGAAATTTTCGGCCCACATCAATTCCATGAACTCGTCATTTGAAGTATGCAGGTGAGGTATGCAGGGGGGCTCAGCGAAACAGCAGGGCGATCGGCCGAGCAGCACTGGGGGGGGCCCCAGCGACTGCCGCCCGATCACAAGATCACCGAGGTGAAACCTCGCACCACGACACGGGAGTTTGAGCATGGGCGGTGGATATTACAGTCAGGACGTGGCCCGCGAAGCACGCTCCACAACGACAGACGCCTTCACTTTTCGGGGTTACGAGCAGCCTGCTGGCGCAGCGTCACACTCTCGCAAGGTTCATCCCGATTTGGACCCGCACGGAAAGGTCCGAGAGTGCTGCAACACCACGCCGATCGTGGTGGCGCTCGACGTGACGCGGTCGCGCGGCGACGACAGCAAGCTCATGTACAATAAGCTGCCCATGTTCATCGGGCAGATCGAACTCAAGGGCTACGTCAAGGAGCCCGGCATCAGCTTCGCCGCCATCGGTGACGCCACGGTCGACAAAGCTCCGCTGCAGGTCGGACAGTTCGAGGCCGATAACCGGCTGGACAAGGTCCTGAGCAAGTTCTGGATCGAAGAGGGCGGCGGCGGCACGGGCCAAGAATCCTACGAGCTGGCCGCTTACTTCTACGCCAAGACCAAGCTCAAGGTCTGGAACGAGACCGGCAAGAAGGGCTACTTCTTCTTCGTGGGCGACGAGGGCTTCTACCCTGAGGTCGACAAGAAGTACCTCAAGGAGGTCCTGGGCGAGGACGTCAAAGCGTCCGTCCCGTCCGCCGAGGTCTTCCGCGAGCTGCAGAAGCGTTTCCACGTCTTCTTCGTCTACCCACAGAAAAGCTGGGAGCAGCGCAAGGGTGACATCGACGCCGAGATCAAGAACCGCGTCGAGGCCGCCGGCGGACTCTACGAGGGCGTCGACATCCGCGCCTCGCTCATCTGGAACAACCGCAACGACCTCGACCTGCACATAATCACTCCAAAAAAAGAGGAGATTTACTACGCCCATAAGCGGTCCAACTGCGGAGGCTGGCTCGACGTGGACATGAACGTGCGCGGTGAGACCACGAAACCAGTGGAGAACGTCCGCTGGAAGAAGGGTGAGGCGAAGCCAGGACAATACTCGGTCATCGTCCAGAACTATGCCTACAAAGAAGAACAGCGTGGGCCTGTCGACTACAAGGTCGAGCTCGAGGTCAACGGCGAGGTGCGCCACTTCGAGGGACGGATTTCGCCCAATGGAGAGACCGGCAGCCAGAGCAACATCCTCATCGACACCTTCTCTTACGACCCGAACGCCCGCGTCGAAGAGGTCAGCGACGAGAAGAAGGAGGCCTACTCCCAATACGACGACACCGTCATCCTGAAGCAGTGGGCGTCGGTGATCCCAGCCGAGAACATTCTGCGCATCGAGGATCCCCGAGCGATCATCGACGTGCTTCTGGGGGCGCTGGCCATCGTCGAGGGCACGACCGATCTGGACGGCTACGTCGCGGACTTGAAGAGCCGCAACCAGACGCCTGAGCGCATCGCGCAGGTCACCAACGCCATCGGGGGTCTGATGAACCGCGAAGCTGTGGGCGAGGTGCTGGGGACGATCCCGAACAAGAAGCGTCCGAGCAAGACGACGCGGCTTTAGGGCACCCCTTGAGGGTTGGGTTCGAATTCACCACGAAGGGCACGAAGGGCACGAAGGGGATATCTCCTTCGCGAGCTTCAGTGCTCTTCGTGTGAGGACGGGGTGGAGATTTGTTCAAAGAAACAAATCTCTCGAGCAGTCCGCCTCCTGACATTCGGCGAGCTGTTGCCGGGATTGAAGAAGAACAGAAGCCAGTGCCGCAGTCAGTCCCAGGAACCAACGACGGAGTCCACTCCAAGAAAAAAACTCTCTGCGTCTCAGCGTCTCTGCGTCAAAGATCGAAGCTTAGCCCACCGCAAACCTCGATGTTTCTCACAAGGCAAAAGGTCCGGCACGAACCCCATCAGTTCTGCGATGAAGACCGAAGCAATATCGACAACATGCCGCACGATTCGACGTCGAGTCGCTAGTGCTGCGACACCTCGAGGCTGCCGTAGATCGGCACGATCTCATCGCCCATGAGCGAGTAGTCGGCCACCTGCGGGCCGGCGTCCGTGCGCAGCCTGAGCCTCAGGAAACATTGCGTCTCGTTGGCCAGTAGTAAGGTAGAGAACGAGCCTGGCAGCTTGGGCTCCAGCACGACCTCCTGCTGCGAATCCCGGTCGAGGCGGAAGAGGAGCACGCGGTTCTCGGTGTTGGTTCCCGTCTGGACGAGGAGAAACTCCACGCCGTTGAGAGGATTGGTCCACAGCTTGAGGTACTTCGGCGGATACTCGAGAGGGAGCACGGTGGGTTCTTGCTCCTCGTCGGCGTAGAGGAGCAGGTCGGCCGAGGTTTTGGTCTTGCGCAGCACGGCTTTCGTCAGGCCGTTGTCGCCGGCGAGGCGGACCGCAGTCTTCTTGGCAGTGCGACGCACGCGCAGAGACTGGCCCCAGTCGCAGACCACGGGCTGGACGTCGGCGTCGCCGTATTTGGCGCTGCCCAGAGAGTAGGCCAGCAACTCGCGGGTCAACGGCGGGTTGCCCTCGGTGCGCAGCTCTTGCTTGACGAAGCCGATGCCGTCGGCAAACCAGACCTTGCGCTCGCCGATTTGTATGGCCCCCGCGCGGTAGCGGGCGTGGTTGAGCTCCAGAGGCTCGGCGTCGACCGAGCTGGGACAGATGCCCGGAGTTCCGATGGGAATGGTCGAGCCAAAATAGTAGCAGCCGTCACGAATGACGAAAGAGCTGGTGCGCTCCCGTTTGTCGTAGGGTCCGCCGGATTCTTTGAAGGTCACGAGGACGTCGCTGGTGTCGACGGCGGGCTCCACGGCGGCCACCCATTGGCGCACAATGAAGCTCTGTCGCTCGCCTTCTTGAGCGTCGGCAGAGTCGCCGCGCGTGACGCGATAGAGCCAGGTGTTTCCTACCCCCCAGAGATCCTCTGCGGCAGCTCGCGGGGCGTCCACGGTGTCTCGAGGCTCCTCTTCGACGGGCTCGAAGGTCGTGCCTGTGTCGGCCTTCACCGGCTCCACCGGCCCTTTGGGTCCAGGAGTCTCGGTGGGCTTCTTTCCTTCGGACGCATCCTCGGGTGGCTCGCTCCCCCCCAGCAGCGTGACGGCCACCGCGATGCCGATGCCGAGGGCGACCAGCACCAGCAGGACCAACACCCATCGCAGCGGGCTCTTCGCCGCCAGCGTCTCGTCGCCAGAGGCGAAGGCCTCGGCCGCCTGCGCGGCCGGCAGCACCGCCGAGCGCGTGACGACGGGGTGGCCTCGGTCGGCGTCGCGCGGTTTGGACGGCTCGACAGAGCCACTTGTGCTCTCGATCGGCGGCAAGATCGGTTCGGAGTAGTCCGACGTCAGCGGGAGCTCTTCACTGTCGCAGTCTTCGATCTCGACGGAAGGCTCGGCCGCAGTCGACTCGAGGCGCTCGTCAGCCAGGGCCTTGATCCGCTTCAGAGGCATCTTGAAGGTGTGAACCCGCGCAACCTTCAAGGACTCTGGCGAAGTCGGGAGCTTCGATTCGTGCGAGGTCTCTTCGGGGGCGGAGGCCCCCGTCTTGCCGAGCGCCAAGACGCTCAACTGCATGCTCTCGGTGGGGCGCTGCGTGATGATTTCGGCGTCGACCTCGACAGGGATCGCGGCGCGAGGGCTCACGGTGCGCGTTCCTCCAGAGCCCAGCCAGGCGCCACAACGCGAGCACTCAGTCTCGTTGCCTGTGTTCTCTGCCCCGCATGTGTTGCATTGAACCATGAGTTCTCATCGTGATTGCTCGATGCTCGAACCGGCATCCTAGAACGGGGAGTGAGGTGTCGCAAGGCGTGGCGCGGCCGGTGTGGCGCAACAGGCCGCGAATAGAATAGGTGAGGAGGATGAGAACACGCTCTCGCGCACCAACTCCCAAGTCCACGAAACCAAAGGGGGCGAGAGAGGAACAGAAAAGAGCGTCAGCGACTTGCTCTCGGGGCAAACTGGCAATCGGCTGCCAGATCGAGTATCGACATCGGGAACTGTTCCATTTGCTTGGGTCCGAGCTTCGCAAGGAGGCGTGAGCTCGCCCGGCCCAACCAACCCACTCTGAGGGGGTTTGCGATGAGACGATTGCTACTCGTTCTCGCGTTGTTGTTCGTCGGCATTGGGTGCGAGGCACCAAAAGACGAGGAGAACACGGGAGAAGCCAAGAAAGAACGCGGTGAGGAAGACCGCTCCGCACGCATCGAGATCCGCTACAATTACCCCGCGGATCAGGCCCACAAGAGCCGGCTCTACGAGCTCACGAAGTTCGGCGACCTCTATGAGTTCAACGGCTACGAGACCAACCTGGCGCCCATCACCGCGCTCTTGGGCTCCGTCACCGACCTGGTGCCGTCCGACAGTATGAAGACCTGCCAGGCGACGCCGACCAAACCGACGTTCAGCATCTCGCTGCCCGTCGAGGGGGGACGGGCCGAGCTCACCTCGACCTCGCAGTGCTTGGAGTGGGCGCCCTGG
>PFUG01000095.1 GCA_002789955.1 Deltaproteobacteria bacterium CG_4_9_14_3_um_filter_63_12
CTTCTCCTCACTCCTCTGTGCTCTCTGTGTTCTCTGTGGTGAGCTTGAACCTTTGAATCGCACCTTGATTCCACAAGAAATGGCGCGTAGCCAACCGACGAGCGCGGCGATTTTCATAGCAGCCACCTCAGACGCTGCGCGTCATCCAAGAGATGAGAAAAGCTTTGAGACAGGCCCAGGGCAACGCCCTGGGCATCGGCCCCTCGGTGGCCGAACAATCCCCAGCCCGAGGCGAAGCCTTGAGCCCAAGGCGAAGCCTTGGGCGAACAGCGTCTGCTTACTAGAGCCGATTTTCATGGCCGCAAAACGCCATCGACGTTGTTATGCTGCACAAGGAACCAGGAGCCACGCCGCAAGTGCGCACCGAGAAAACCCGCGGGGCGTTTCGCCCCGCGGGGTTTTCATGTCCGAATCGGGCGGGTGTCGGTTACTTTTGGTGACAGGCGTCACACTCGATGACGTTGTCGAACCGGTAGGGCGTGCCCCAAACGGCCTCGGTCTGGTTGAGGTGACAGCTGACGTCGGCACACGTCTGGGTGGTGCCGTCGTACGTGGCCGACCCGAGGGTGAAGTCGTCGATGATGGGGATGGCCTTGTTGGTGAAGGCGACGTCGGCACGCCCGTTTACATGGTTGACGGTGCGAGCGATGGGAACGTCCTCGTAGACCCCCCACCCAGCGGCTGAGCGGCTGGTGTTTCCCAGCACAAAGACGGTGTCCGCGTGACAGGTGGTGCAGGGGATGGGCTCGAAGCCGTGGCTCCAGCCATGGAGGTCTTCGTCGCCGGCAGCGTTGATCCAGGAGTGGGAGTCGCCGGCCGCTGCGTCGACGCTGGTGCAGTCCCCGTTGGTGTCGGGCTCGCAGAAGGTTCGCGGCGGGAAACCGTGGCAGCTCGAGCAGGTCGTGCCGCTGGTTCCCCAGACGGGTTCAACGTAGTCGCGGGTCACATCGACGGTGAAGGCGGGGTACACGACGGGGTATCCGGTGGAGGTGAAGGTCACACCAGGCTCAGGAACCGGACCGGGGACCGAGACCGACTTGCCGCTGTGGCAGTAGACCTCCGAGCAGGAGCCGCCTTCGGTGTACGCAAAGCCGTCGGCGTCGGTCTGCAGGGTAGTTCCTGGTGTATAGGATGCGCTGGCGCCGTGCAGCGCACGCAGTGAGCCCGCCGTGGCGGTGGACGGATCGAGCTCGACCTCAGCCACGCCACCGCCCGAGTTGGGGACGCCGTTGAGGTGGTGAGTGGCGTCCATCGGGTGGCAGTTGCCGCAGTCGAAGGCGTAAACGCTCGTGTTGGGTTGCAGCATGTCACTGGTCGCCCCCAAGCCGCCGTAAGTGGCGTCCGCGGGGGTCGCACCGAAGTGGAGCAGGTGGCTGCCAGTCGCGGGCGGAGCCCCATGACAGGTGTCGCAGGGGGCGTTGACCTCGACTTCGACGATGCCATTGACGTGCAGTCCACCTGCGACGTCGATGACGTGTTGGTCGTCAACCGTCCCGGCGTGGCAATCGGCGCAGGCGGTCGAGCTTGGGTGCGGAGCGTTGGGCGGAATCCCGTGGCAAGCCCCGCAATGGTCTTGCGTATCGTCGACCGTGGTCCATAACGGAGTCGTGTTGTCACCACCCGACAGAGTGGCTCCGTGGCAGTAGACCTCAGAGCAGGTGTCCGTAGTTCGGTCCCAAGCGGGAACGGCGCCATCAGTCGTCGCCAGCGTGCCCCAAGTCAGCTCAGCCGGGGAGTCGTCGATGTGGCCTGGATCGTCGAGGGCAGTGGGCACCACATGGCACTCTTCACAAGCGGTCGGCTGCGCAATGGTCCCGCCCAAGAGGTGGCTTTGGTGGGCGCCGACGACCGTCATGGTCGTCTCCGTCTCGCCTTCGAGAGAGGTCGGAGGTGCAGGGTTGACGTCGCTGCCATGACACGCGCTGCACCCGCTGATCGAGACGTCGACAACCCCATTGATGTGGAACCCTCCGGCGAGGTCGATGGCACCAGTGTCCTCGACGGTGTTGGCGTGGCAGGTCCAGCACTCGGTCTTGGGCATGTGTGGGAATGGCGGTGGGAAGCCATGGCAGGAGGAGCACGCGACCTGCGTCCCATCGAGAGTCGTCCAAATCGGCTCGGTCTGCTCGCCGCCGTCGAGGGTCGCGCCGTGACAGTAGACATCGGAGCACTGGGCGTTGTCTCGGTCCCAAGCTGGGCTGGCGCCGTCGGTCTGCCCCAACGTTCCCCACGTCATGTCGGCAGGTGCTGGCCCGAGATGGCCTTCGTCGTCGACGGCGTTGGGGACGACATGACAATCGTCGCAAGAGATCGGGTTGCGAACCACTCCACCTTCGAGGTGTCTTTGGTGGGCACCAACGGTCACGACGTCGGTGTTCGACGCGCCATTGAGGTCCACTGGCGGTGCGGAGTTGACGCTGCTCCCGTGGCAGCCTGAGCATTGAGTTTGGAGTTGCAGCCGCCCATCAATGTGTTGCCCGCCAGCGACGTCGATCATGCCGTTGGGACGGAGTGTTCCAGGGTGGCAGTTCTGGCAGTCGACACGTTGCGTGTGAGGACTGGGTGGGGGATTGCCATGGCAAGTGCCGCAGGCCACCTGACTCTTGTCGACGGTCGTCCAGATCGGCGCGGTGTTCGTGCCGCCGGTCAGCGTCGCCCCATGGCAGTAGACCTGTGAGCAGTTGACGCCCACCTCACGGTCCCAAGAGGGCATCGCCCCGTCGGTCGCCGCGAGCACGCCGAAGGTGACCTCGGCGGGGAGTGGGTCTACGTGGTTGGGATCGTCCACGTAAGTGGGCACGACGTGGCACTCTTCGCAGCTCACGGCCTGGCGGATCCGTCCGTCGACCAGGTGCGATTGGTGGGCCCCGACGCCAACATAGGTGGTGCTTTCGATGACCCCATCGATCGCCGCAAGACTTCTTGGTGGTGCGGCGTTGCCTTTGGAGCCATGGCATGTCGAGCAGTCGAGAGGAGCAATTCCGTCAGGGAGCGCTTCATCTCCGCACGACCCGACCAATGGCAACAACGCCCAGAACAGCAATGAGAGAGAGAAGTGTTTCGTCATCCAAGCCCCCAACTGCCATGGCCGCCGCTGAAGAGTTCAGACACTCATCCGAACAGAGGACCTGGCCAGCAAACATCTGGTCAAAATTAATCAGTCGTGGCGTCGCCAGGCCATCCCCTGGCGACGTCACCTGCCTCACTATCGAGTTACTGTCCGCTGTGGCAGCGGACGCATTGGGCTTCCGAGTGGCAGACCGTGCACTCTTCGTTGTCCCGTGAGCCTGCGGCCAATCCGTGAGTCATGGGCCAAGCGCCCGAGTGACTGATGGGTTTGTTGTTCTGGTGACAATTGATGCATGCGCCCTGCTCGTGACAGGTGGCACATCGGTCTGGGTCCCAGGTTGCAGATTCGCCGTGCAGACGAACTCGCCACAGTCCATTGTGGTCCGCCGGACCCGTGTTCGCGTGACACTCTGCACAGGCATTGTCCGTGTGACAGAGGTTACAGTCTTGCCCGTGGCCGGACACCGCAGCCATCTCGGCTTCGATTCCATGACGCTGGAACCACGACTGTTCGTGTGAGGACGGCTTCTCGGATTTCTTGTCGGTGCCATGGCATTTGGCACAGGACGACTCGGCCACTTCGACGCCCTCGTCGGTGTGGCAAGAGATGCAATCGGTCTGCTCGACGATAGGCTCCCCTTCGGGCTGCTCGTCGTTCAGGGTTGCCAGGTGGCATCGGGCACACTCCACCGCACCGGTGTGCGTGGCGTGAGGGAACTCGATGTTCAATTTTCGAGCGCGGGGCGACCTCAACAAGGTCGTCTGCACTTCGCCTTCGTGGCAGTCCAAGCACGCGCCGGCATCCAAGAGTGGGAGTTGACGGCTTGCATCGATGACATGGCAGCTGTCGCACTCAGCGTCACGCTCCTCGAGATGGGCCTTGTGGGACATGGGCTTCTTGCGTTGGTGACAGTTCATGCAGGCGTTGTCGCCATGGCAAGTCGAGCACTCGGTGCCGTGCTCAGTGAATCCCCCTTCCTGCATCTTGGCGTTATGGCCCTTGCGCCAATCTGCGTCGTGAGAGGGTGGAGGCGTCTTGCCCATGTCCGCGGTGTGGCAAGGCGTGCAGTCCCCGGCCTCGGCCAGACCGTTCTCGACGTGGCAAGCCCGGCAATCCTTGACTGCGACACGAAGAGAGTCAGCGGGCAACGTGCCCTCGATGGTCCCTTTGTGACAGCCGATGCACTCACCGACCTCGGTGTGCAGGGGATGCGGGAAGTCGATCTTGGTGATCTTCCTTCCCTTGTTTTCCAAGTGAAACGCGGGTGGACCGTCTTCGTGGCAGTCAAGGCAAGCCTCAGTATTGAGAACCGGCGTTCCCGTTCCTGAAGCGTCGTGACAGTCTTTGCAGGCCACACCTTCATCCAGGTGGAGTGAGTGTGGGAAGGGGACGGTGTCCTGGGCGTAAAAAGTCGCGGAGAACAACAACACGCCCGCGGCGAGCGTGATCAGGAGTATTGGCTTTCGGAGTTTTCTTTGTGAAGTCATCCGTCACACCCAATCAGAGGTTTTGCGTCAAGGTAAACGTGAACGTGTGCACATCCCGATCGAACTGCTCGTACTCGTAGCGAGCGCGCAGCGCCAGCCAGTCCAGGGGCTCGTATTGCGCCGCTGCGAAGAGGGTTCGAACGTCGGTCCGCTCCTGCACGTCCTTGTAGTAGTCGTACTTGTACTGTTGGTAGAAGCTGCCGATCTCCCCACGGGCCGAGTCGGCTTCCCAACCAATGGAGCCTCCAACGGTCAACACACCAGCGTCAAAGAACTGGGTCTCGGTGTGGTTGAGATATTGCTCGAGCATGACAGAGGCGAACGGCCCCTTGGTGCCGATGTCGCTGACCTGCACGAGACCGTAGAAGATGCCCATGTTGTGGTTGAAGGCCGAGCCGACGACGGCGTCTTTGAGCAGCACTCTCTCTTTCCAACCTGCGTGCAGACCGAAGTTTCCGAAATCGGTCTCGAAGGTCTTCCAAACCTGCAGGTTCGCCTTCACGTGGGCGAGGCTCTCGCCGAGAATCGCGAAATAGAGGTCATCGGTCTCGTTGAGCTCTCTCAACGTGCTCGGCTGTGCGTCGACCTTCGCGGTGACGCCAAAACCCAGGCTGCTCCAGTTGAAATCGGCGAGCAGCCCGATGTTGGCGATCTTGTCGGTGATGCCGTGGAACTTCAGCTTGGCGGAGAACCAATCGGCCGGACGATACCAGACCTTGGCGCCATAGGCGTGCTCGGTCAGCGAGTCGCGAACCGTGTCGCCCTCGGCGAGCGCGCTGTTGACGGTCATGTCTTCTTGCACGAAGCGATAATCGAGCTCGACCTTTACGGTCTTGCTCGGACGGATGGTGGTGCCGACCGACCCGAGGAAGTCCTCAAAGAGGCCGGCGTCGGCCTCGAAGAAGTGCACGGTTCGGCCGCCGAACACGAAGAAATCGAGCATCTTGTCGACCGCTTCGAGATCGACCGAGAGGCCGTCGAAGGTGGTCATGCGACCGTAGTTCGTGCTCTGGCGCCCGACCTTGAGCGACTTCAGGAAGCCGCCCGTGGCGTACTTTCCGTAGAGCGAATAGACATCGAACCACAAGGGAGCCGAGGCCCCGTCGTACATCGTTCCGAGGCCGGACACGTCGTCGTCTTCTGGCGTCGTGCCGTCCACGTCGGTCCACATGTTGAACGCCAGGTGCGCACTGAGGGCGTCGGTCCCGTCATTCATGCTGCCATCGAAGAACAAGCGGACGTCATGATCGGTCTGCCCTGTCACTTGGTTACTGGCTGGCCGCTCGATGGCAGAGAGCGTGGGCGCCGTGGGATCTGTGGCCACTCGCAAGCGGTACTCCTCCAGCGTATTGAACCAGAAGTTCCACCCGCCGCCGTCCGTTGTAGTGACCGCTGGTGGGCTCGTTTCTTCGAGCGCTTCCTGCGCCGTCACCGCGGATGTGGGGCCCAAGAGCGCGAGACACGCGCACAGCCCAAGCCAGCGATGCGAGCGGACCTTGGGGTTGCTCCACCCCATCTTGCTCGATGTCCTCATCTCCTGAGCTCCTATTTCGAGAGAAACTGTCATCTGGAGTGCTTTCTCGATGGATGACCAGAGTCCGAGCCCCGACGCTCACGGCGCGCCGCAAACCGTTGCGACACCGTGTCTCTTGCGACCTCGCTCGTCCTGACTGCAAAGGCTCACGCGGTCCTTCGTGGGAATGAGCTTCTCACCTCGGCCCCAATCCGAACCCGGTCGCGTCTAGGACGATATGGTGTGTCCCAAACGAACCCCTCATTTGCCTATGCGACCGCACGGTGCAGCTCATGGCTGCTTGTTCCTGGCTCCGGTACACCCTTTGGGTGGTGTGGCCCCCCGAATCCAGGGCCCATCTTTAACTCGATTCACGCTCCAAAGAAATGTTGCGAGGAGAATGGGTTTCGCACCTCTTTTCGGAGCCCCGCAGAGGCAAAAGGCGACCAGGTTCGCCGCCTACACAAGGGGCTCAAGCCCTATTGATTCGGGCAGATGTCGCCCCCACCTTTCGGCCTTCGCAATGTCGCGGACTGTCCTACTGGAGGCTCGCAATTCTGCGACGACTAGAAGTTCATGCGCTCCATGGCTCGCTTCACTCGGACGTCATTTGTGCATCGAAAGAGCAGATTGAACGACGCGGTCGCCTCTTCGAGGCGCACTCGATAACGGTCTTTGAGCGCGGTGCTCTGCTCTTTCGGGATGCTGCTCAAGGCCGTCACGATGATGTTGAGCTCTTCGACGTGGTCGTCCATGAACGTCTCGAGCGCAAACCCCAGTTTGGCGCAGTCCGTCGAGCACGCGACGATGAGCTTGCTCAGCGCCTCGAAGATCTCGACCATGCGCCGAGCCTGACGCTCGAGTGCAGCAGGCAACTTCTCTGGTCCCATGGGCGCGTCGTCTAGTGCCGGGAGCGGGCGCTTGCGTTTACGTGCCCGTTGTTGGTCCGCGCTCGGGAAGCGAAGCGATTTCGGCCGCTTCGTCGCCACGACTTGTTCCGCTCCGACCTGTGCTGCGCTCTGGTGTCGGTCGCGGTGCGAGGCCGGAGAATCCTCAGGGGCGGCGGGACTATGCCGCTCCCCGGACGGCAGCGAAGCCTGGGTTGCCTCTCCGTTGTCGTCGTCGGCTGGAGAGATTCGTCCGGTCGCCGCAAAGCGGTTCGACGAAGGCGTCGGCTCCGGTTCTGCGCGGACGGTCCCAGTCGTGATCGGGACATTGCCGGAGACATCGACCCGCTCGAGCTCTGCCAACATCGCTTCGGCAGACTCATAGCGGTCTTCGGCTTGCTTCGAGCAAGCCCGCTCCAGAATCGACCCCAACGGACTGTGCAACACCTCGTCTGGGATGTAGACCTGCTCGGTGATCTGTTTCACGCAGATTTCGCCGATACTCTGCCCGGTTACCGCGCGCTTGCCGGTCAAACACTCGAGCATGATCAAGCCCAACGAGTAGAGATCGCTGGCAGGAGTGCTCGTGCCGCAGCGAATCTGCTCTGGAGCCATGTACGAAGGGGTGCCCGGGATCATGCCCTTCTGGGTCAGTGGTGTGTAGTCGCTCTCTCGATGCTCATCGGTGATGTCAGCGATCCCGAAGTCCAGCACCTTCGCGTTGGGGCGGCGGCTTGGCCCCGTCAACATGATGTTCTGTGGCTTCAAGTCCCGGTGAATGATGCCCATCCCGTGGGCTTCGGAGAGCGCGTCGAGGACCTGTGCGATGATGCGCTTGCACACAGCGGGGCTGACGGGACCATTCCTGCGGAGCAGCTCGCCCAAGTCTTGGCCGTCAACGTACTCGAGGATCATCAGGCGCCGACCTTCTGAGACCCCCGAGTCGATCAGGTGCACGATGTGAGGGTGGCTCAAGAGCGCGATGAGCTTCATCTCGCGCAGAAACCGTCCCGTCTCTTCAGCGAGCGTGTTGCGGTCATTGAGACGATCCAAGAGCAGCATCTTCACTGCGACCAGTTGCCCTGTGCTCGCCTGTCGTGCCTTGAAGACAGCACCGTACCCACCCACGCCGATCTTGGAAATCAGTTCGTATCGGCCGAGCAGTATTTCGCCAGCTTTGAATGACATGCGCTGCACGCCGGTCCCATTTCGACGGAGACAACCTGGACCAATCCCCCTGGTCCGATTACCAATTCCTAGACTCAAGAATTACCAGTGGAAGCGGGGGGCGGCAACCTTCAGGTGTATCGAGCCGACGATCTTTCCGCAGCCTGACGCGCCGCGCCCCCCCGGACGAACCGGTCCCTACCTCAGTCCCTGCTAGAGTCCATCTTGAATTGCGTGTTTTGCTGAGATCGGTGGAAAATGCGACCGAACTCTGAACTCTTCCCAAAGGACATCTTGTGAGTGCCCG
>PFUG01000414.1:0-4785 GCA_002789955.1 Deltaproteobacteria bacterium CG_4_9_14_3_um_filter_63_12
GCCGTCGAAGACGTGCTTGAAGCTGTCAAGAAGGCCGCCAAGAAGAAGGGCCGCAAGGGCGCCGACGAGGTCGAGGAGACGTCCGCACCCACCGAGCCACCCGTCGCGAAGAAGGTGAAGCTGGACAGTCTCGAATCGTCCGACCTCATCCCGTTGCTCGAGGCCATGGCCAGCCGCGCCCAAGACACCTGTCTGAACGGCGCCGCCAGCCTGGCGACCGTAGGAGACCACCGCGCGTTCGGAACGCTGCTGCAGCTCAGCCGCGTCGACGACGCGAAGACCCGGGTGAAAGCCTGCAACGCCCTCGAAGTTCTCGGCGATACACGTGCCCTGCAGCGCCTCCGCATCATGCTGCGCGACGGCGACGAGCAGGTCCGCGACGCCGCCTTCAGTGCGCTGAGCAAGCTCCTGACCGACGAGCCTTTGGAGGCGGCGAGCGCTGGCCTGATGGCCGAGCACGTGGACGTGCGCAAGCGCGGCCTGCGCATCCTGACGCGCGTCCTGCGCGCGGCCATCAAGAAAGACGGCGTCGGAAAGGTCGGACCCGACCATGAGGCCAGGACCTTGCTGGCTCGGGCGCTCAACGACGGCGCCAAGGAGCTGCGCAGCGAGGCCTTCAAGTCGGCCCTCTCGCTGGGAGTTGGCGCGCTGGAAGAAGGCGACACCGCCAACGTGCTGCGCTTCACCTGCGTCTCCATCCACGGCGACCTGCGCCACGACGCGCTCCTCGAGGTGATGGGGCAGATCGCTGAGCCGTGGGCCTGGCCGCTGCTGCTCGAGCTCTTCAACGACCCCGATCCCGACGTGCGCGGCGAGGCGTTCAAGTTCGCCCAGAAGCGCGCAAAGGGCAAAGCCCTCGAACCTCTGGCCGCCGCGCTGACCAGCAAGTATCCAGAGCTTCGGCAAGAGGCCACCATCGCGCTCACCAAACGGCGCGAAGACGGCGCGCAGCTTCTGCTGATCCAGGCCCTCGCCGACTCGGACAACACGGTGCGGCAGTTGGCGGTCGACGCGTTGGTCGTGGCGGGCTTCGAGCCGGCGCTCGAAACCGCGATGACGTCGCAGTACTCCAACGTCCGCGTGCGCGCCGCGTCGGCCCTAGCCGACCTGGGACGCGCCAGCGCCAAAGCCCCGTTGCTCGCCGAGATCGCCGTCCCCAGGCCGACCTTCGACGACGAGCGGGCGCTCTGGAGCCAGTACCTGCAGCTCGCGCTGCAAGGGCTCGCGAATCTCGGCGATCCCGACACCGCCCAAGCCATCGCCGAGTTGCTGACCTTCGATGAGGCACCAATTCGTGCGGCCGCCTCTAACGCGCTGGCCTACTGCGCCCACGCCGGCAACCTCGACCTGCTCAGAGCCGCACTGCAGCACAGCGACAACAACGTCTGCTACAACGCCGCCGCTGGATTGGCGTTCTGCGGTGACCCGGTTGGCTTGTCCGTCATCTTCGTCAACGCCGAGAAGAGTCGCGGCCGCAAGACGCGCCTCGGCCAAAAAGAGCTCCCGCCTGACCTCACATTCTACGCGCTGTTGGTCTCCCTCGCCCTCGAGAAACAAGGCGAGGACGCGTTCCTGTCGTTCCTGGATCACCCCGACGCCGACCTACACACCCATGCGTTGCTGATGGCCCTGATGTTGGACCTGGCCAGCGACCGCTGCGATCCGCGCCGTTGTTTGGCCGCCATGGCCTCGGCGCACCCCGCGGTGCGCCTCAGAGCCGCTTGGGCCCTGGACCTCTGGAGTCGCCCCGAGGAGTTCGACGCCTACGTGCTGAGCCTGGTCAACGACCGCGGCGACCACAGCAAACCCGGCCTGATGACCGCGCCCCAGCTGCGCACCTTGGCGGCCATGGTCGCCTACGGTCAAAGCCACGTGCGCGCTCGTTTCGCAGGGCTGCTCTGGTACCTGACCGAGAGCGACGACGAGGATGGGCTCCTGCTGCGCAAGCTCGAAACCCTGACGAAGCGCTACAAGGCTGAGGTGGACGCGGCGACGAAGGCGATCCCGGCACCCAGGAAGCTCGACGCCGCCGCCGTGCGGGAGCTGCGGGAGCTGGTCGTGGGCGCCTACATCGGGCTCAGCCGGCAGATGGGCTACCGCACCGAGGCCCTGCGCCAGACCGCGCTGGCGCGACTGCTGGCCCTCGTCGGCAACATCTCCTTGGGCAAGAAGCCCAGCGCCGAGGAGCAGCGGGCCGCCGCCGACCTCGTCGGCAGCGCCACAGCCGCTTTCCTGCAAGCCCTACGGGACGACAACCAGGCCGTTCGCGCCGCCGCCTTCGAGTGTCTGACCGCCTTGAAGGTCGACGTGGCCATGCTCAGCACCGAGGCACTCGGGACTGGCTACCGAGACATCGGCGCCCAGGGACTGCGCATCCTCACCGAAGGCAGCGACAAGAAGACCACCGTCAAGGTCCTCGAGGGGGTGATGAGCGGCCACACCGATGGACTCGAGTATGAGGCCTGTCGGCTGCTGCTCGACGCGGTAGGCCAAGCTCCGGCGCTCACTACGGCGAGCGAGGCCAAGTCCGAGCAGCTGCGGCTCTACGCCGTCGAGCAGCTCGCCCAACGCTACGAGGACAAGGACTGCAAGAAAGCCCTCTACGGCACGCTGAAGTCCCGCTACCAAGCGGTGCGCTTCCGGGCCGCGAACAGCCTCGCCAACAAGAAAGACCTGGCGGCGCTGGACGTCCTGAAAGAACAGCTCAAGAGCGACAACAACGCCGAGCAGCGACGTGCCTCGCAGCTGCTTACCACCCTCGGCGCACCCGAGTGTGCGCAGGTGCTTTTGGACCGCGTCACCCAGGACCCCGCCGGGACGGCCGCGGCGTCGATCCTGCTCAACGCGGTCGGCGACTTCCGCCTGCTGCAGATGGTCGACCCCCTGAACGCGCTCTTCGACAACCTCAAATTGCGCGACTTCGCGTTCTACGGGGCGCTCAAGTCCTGCGGTCATGACCAGCGCGTTCTCGAGGGCGATGACGACACGTCGAAGGCGCGCCTCGCTCAGCTCAAGCGCGAGTATCCGCGCGATGACGCCTCTTTGGCGCGCATCATGGACGCGCTCTACCGAAAGGGCGACTCCACCTTGATTCGCCGTGTCATCCCTCAAGCCCGATGGGCGCAGAGCAACGCGACCGAGGCGATTCTCCAGACCCTCTTGGCCCATCGCGACGACACCGTGCGCGACCTCGCCGTCGAGGCTTATGGGTGGCGCGCCCGTTGGCGCAAGACCGACCCCACTCCGCTGGTCGCCGTGCTCGGCTACGCTAACCCCAACACCCAATTCCTCGCCGCAGAGGGCCTGGCGCGCGTCGGTCGTAAGGAAGGACTCAACATCCTGCTGACCAGCGTCGAGATGATGGACGACCTCAACCTGCGCAACCGCGCCGTCGAGGCCCTCGGGTTCCTCGCCGACGAACGCGCCCTGGACGTGTTGTTGCGCTTCGCCAGCGACTCCGAGCACGCTCTGCACGAGTCCGCCATCGAGGCCATCGGTCACCTCTCGAAGAGCCCCAAGGCAAAGGAGATCTACAGGCTCTTGAAGAAAGCCTTGGAAGAAGGCGACTCCGCAGAGCGGGCCATTCACGGCCTGAGGTGGTTCGGTGGCGCCGAGGCTTGGGCGCTCATCCGCGGTCAGGTCGACCACGACTACTGGAGAGTGCGTCAAGAGATCGCCGAAGTGCTCGGCTACGACCTCGACGCCGCCAGCCGCGAGGCGTTGATCAAGCTGATCCGCGAGGACGACGACTCGGACGTGGCCGAGGCCGCGGTCAAGAGCCTGCGCAAACACTTGGGCGAGGACTCCATCGAGGTCGACTTCATCGTGGTCACCAGCCCCGGCGAGGACCTCGAAGAGGGCACCGTACAGCGGCTCTCCGAGCGGGGAGACGCGGCGCGGCTGCTGGAGGTCCTCTCCAAGCTGCACGAAGACACCGCGTATCTCTACGAGCCCGCCTTGGTCGAGGCGTTGCTCGCACGCGACCCGCTGCCCATGGACGCGGCCGCCGCGGCGCTGACCTCCGTGCACAACACCACGGGCCGAGTCGCGGCTCAGATCATCGGCCGCGCTGGCGAGCCGGCCGCAAAGAAGCACGGCAAGGCCCTGGTAGCGGCGACCGCTGCGGCGCGCGAAGGGTGGTGGGAGGCCCACAACCACAAGCGCAACGCCGACCGCGACTCCATCACGCCCCGTTGGCATCGGGCTCTTTGGGCCTGCGGTCGATTGGGCGTAGGAGCCGAAGAGGTGCTGCAGGCCGCAGCCATCCCGACCACCGTCCGCCCAGGCAAGGACCTCAAGCTCGAGGCCCTCACCGTGCTGGCCAGCGGTCTGGCCAAGAAGCCAGGCGTCGACCTCCTCGCCGCCGAAGCGACCAGCGCCGACGCCGCAGTGCGCCTGACCGCCGCCTCGAGCCTGCGAAAGGTCGACCCCAAGCGGGCCGCCGAGCTCGTCGAGACCTCTCTGGACGACGCCAGCACCCTGCACCAACTCTTCGACGCCACCGACAAGGGCGCGGCGAAGTCGCTGCGGGCCGCCTCGAGCTCGGCGCACTACCAAGGCGTGGCCTTGCCGCACCTCATCCACCTCGCCGACGTCGAGGGCCTGTCGAAGGCGGCGACGGACGGCAAGCTCTCTCGCGAAGCGCGGGAAGGCGCCATCGAAGGTCTGGCGCGCATCGCCAGCAAAGACGTCGAAAAAGCGATCCTCGCCGTGGCGACGTCCGAGTCCGAGGAAGAAGACCTGCGCAAAGCGGCCTGGCGCGCGCTGCGTCGGGCGAGGCGGGCG
>PFUG01000414.1:4826-8753 GCA_002789955.1 Deltaproteobacteria bacterium CG_4_9_14_3_um_filter_63_12
CGAGATGGGCTCGAAGCACTTCAGAGAAGCAACCTTCACAAGAGCCCACCGCAGACAGAAAATGACCCCAATAGCTAGACTCCCCCTCGCCCACGAAGTGGGAGAGGGGGCCGGGGGGTGAGGGCCAAAAGCCAACCCCCGCAGCGCACCGCACGATTTCAAAACGAGAAACGTCAATAGGTTGAGGACCCCATGGTCGACGAAACACCCACCACCGCCCCCGAGAACGCCGACGCCGCCACCGACGAGCGGCTCGCCGTGTCGCTGAAATACCGCGGAACCAGCCAGGTCGTGGCTCGCGAGGGCCGCGCAGACATCGCGCTGTTCGGCAACACGTACCGCACCGAGGTGCGCGCCGCCGGCAAGATCAAGGAGCCCATCCCCTTTAGGGAGGCGCTCTCCGTGCTCTACGAGGTGGTCGCCAGCGATTTCCGCTACAAGCCCAAGGATCGCACGGCCTATTTGGCCTACCAGCGGCTCAAAAAAGAGTCCGCCGGGTTGGCCGCTTGGCAGGCGCAACAGGCGTACTTCGATTGGCTGCAGCGCAACGATCCCAACGCCTGGACCGTGCTCGATCCCGTCATCTCCGTGCACCCCGATGAGCTCTTCTTCGAGGTCTTCAGCAAGGACGAGGGCACCTACGCCAAGCTCAGCGTCGACTGGTCGGCCTTCGAGCTCGAGGGCGAGCTGAAGTTTGGCACGACCAACGTCGACTTCAGCTCTGTGCTCTACGATGGCGTGCAGCGCATGCGCAGCTACCGCGACACGCACCTGAGCATTGGCGGCGAAGGCCTGGCCGTGCAGACCGTGGGCGACCCCCACGTCGAGCGGACCGTGCAGCTGCCAATGTCTTGGGTGCGCGGCTTCCTGCAAGTCCAGTCGGCGGCGACCTTGCCACGGACCACGATCACCGTCGCGGCCATTGACCTCTACAATCTGCTGCGGCAGCTGCGGCTCAACGCCGACACGAAGAAGGGCGGACGCGCGCTGCGCGTGGAGTTGGTCCCCGGCGAATGTCCTCGCATCGTTCTCGAGCCTTGGGAGCAAGTCCTCGAAACCAAATCGGCTCCCTACAAGGGCCGCATTGCTCAGGTGGTCAAGCTCTGGGGACGTCGCCGCCTGATGATGTTGCGGCGGCTGCTGCCCTTCGCCGACAGCGTCGACCTCCACCTCTTGGGCAGCGGGCTGCCCAGCTTCTATGTCCTGCGCGCCGGCGCCTTCCGCATGACCCTGGGCCTGACCGGCTTCACCACCGCGAACTGGGGCCAGTCGGCCAGCTTCGACCTGCTCCTGCCGCGTACGGCGCTGGTGACGCCGAAGATGGAAAAGGTTCTGGGGACGTTGTCGAAAAAACACTTCGCCAGCCTCGACGACCTCGCCAAGGCCTCGAAGCTCGAAGCCAGCGACGCCCTCGAGGCCCTGCAACAGGGCTCCCAGCAGGGCAAGGTCATCTTCGACATCGACCGCGAGGTCTACCGCATCCGGCCCCTCACCGACGAGCCGCTGGACTTGGTGCGCCTCGAGTTCCGCAACAACCGCGAGCGCCAGGCGCACGACCTCTTGGCCGACAAAGAGGCCGTGAAGCTGGTCTCCGAATCCATGGTCTTCGACAGCGGCATCGAGCTCGTGGGCAAGGTCAAGGTCGAGGCCGAGAAGCGCGAATACCGGCCGCAGCTCACCCTCCTCGACGACGGCCGCATCGGCCACGCCGAGTGCACTTGCAAGCTCTTCCGCACCCACAAGCTCAAAGAGGGGCCCTGCGCTCACCTCATCGCGCTGCGGGTGCTCTTCGCCCAGCTCGAAGCCAAGCGCAAAGAAGGCCGCGGCAAGGCCCGCGCCCGCGTCACGGTCGAGAGCCGCACCTACGTTAAGCGCGAGGCCAAGGGCGAGCAGATGTTCCAGCTCTCCCTGGACAAGAAGCGCTTCAGTGTCCGCTGGGGCTTACGGGGCCAAGAGCTGCGCCTGCAAAAGCTCTTCTTCAACGAGCCCGGCGAGGCCCGCGACGCCTACTTCGAGCGCGTCGACGAGCTGGAAGCGAAGGGGTTCCTGGACGCTTCGGCGTAGGCCCCCCGACCCCCTGAGACGGAAGAGGGGGAGCCCAGTTCCTTTCGAACTAGAGAGCAAATCCGAAGTCCTCTCTCAAGAAAACTCTCTGCGACTCCGCGACTCTGCGTCAAAGATCCGAAGCAAACCCGGCCGCAGACCGCCAGACCCAATCCGAAGTCCTTTCTCAAGAGCACTCTCTGCGACTCTGCGCCTCCGCGACTCTGCGTTAAAGATCCGAGCAAACCCGACCGCAGACCGCCAGACCCAAACGACCCCCAACCCTCTGAACGAGCCCCCATGGCAACCACGACCCCAAATTACGACGATCTCTGGCGCTCTATCGCCCAGGCTGGCGGCATCGACGCCTACGTCACCCAGCAGCTCAAAGAGCGCGGCTTTCTGACCGAGCGCAGCGACGCGTCGCAGATGAGCAAGAACGAGCTCAAGCGCTACAAAGCCTCACTCAAGGCCGAGGCGGCCGAGAAGCTCAGGCTCAAGAAAGAGGCGTGGCTCGCCTATCGCTCCCAGCACATCGTGCACCTGGGCGAGGGGATGTACTGGAACGACGCGGCGGACATCGATGGCTTCGATCTGGCGGAGCCGGAGGCTCGGGCCTCGGAGAACGAGCTCCCGCAGCTCGACAATCCGAAGCAGCTGGCCGACGCCCTGAGCCTGACCGTGGCCGACGTGCGCTGGCTCAGCTACCACCGCGACGCGGCCCGCAGCCTGCACTATCGGCGCTTCACCATCCCCAAGAAGAGCGGCGGCGAGCGACCGATTTGGGCGCCCATGCCCAAGCTCAAGGCGGCGCAGCGCTGGATCGCGCGGCACATCGTCGAGCGCTTGCCGGTGCACGGCCACGCCCACGCGTTCTTGCCGGCGCGCTCCATCAACACCAACGCCAAGCAGCACATCGGCTCCAAGATGGTGTTGCAGATGGACTTGGTGGGCTTCTTCCCAACGGTCACCTTCCCGCGGGTCAAGGGAATCTTCCGCAAGGCCGGTTACCGCGAGCAGATCGCCACGCTGCTGGCGGCCATCTGCACCGAGGCACCCCGCGAGGTCCTCGAGCACGAGGGCAAGACCTGGTTCATCGCCATGGGTCCGCGGGCGTTGCCCCAAGGCGCCCCGACCAGCCCCGGTCTGACCAACACGCTCTGCCTGCGTTTGGACCGGCGCCTCACCGCGTTGGCCGCGAAGCTCGGCTGGAACTACACGCGCTACGCCGACGACCTGACCTTCAGCCTGTTGAAGAGCCACAAAGGCAAGCCGAACCTGGGCGCCCTCATGGGCTGCATCAAGAAGGTGGTGACCGACGAGGGTTTCGTGGTCAACGCCGACAAGACCCGCGTCTCGCGCAAGGGCGGGCGGCAGAAGGTCACGGGCTTGGTCGTCAACGGCGTCCAGCCGCCGCGGGTGCCCCGCGAGTTCAAGCGCCGCCTGCGTGCGGCGATTCATCGCCTCGAGAACGGCGGCGCGCTCTTCGAGGGCGAGACGCTGGATACGCTCAAAGGGCAGGCGGCGTATGTGTTTATGACCGACCCGGAGCTGGGACGAAAGATGCTCGAGAGGCTGGCGAAGCTGGGGTAGGGTGTCAGGGCGGCCGGCTCTGTGGATCAGACGAGACATCAATGGCGCAATCGCCTACCTTATGGGTGACGAGGTTGGGCGCTATGACCGACGAATCGACAAAGAGACAAGCCTGTGAGAGGTTTCGAATGGCCGTGGAGCTCTTCGAGGCCGGGGTCGAGCTCATGGCTCAGAACCTCAAGCGACGCCATCCTCTAGCCTCCGAGGAGGAGCTGCGCGGGCTCCTGCAACAATGGCTTGTGGAGCGTCCTGGTGCTGAGTTTGGCGATGGGTACGGAACCCCCGTCGACC
>PFUG01000414.1:8792-17126 GCA_002789955.1 Deltaproteobacteria bacterium CG_4_9_14_3_um_filter_63_12
CGTCGACCTTTGGGAGCGGCGACGTGCTTCCGAGTGAAGTCTTTCGCACGCTCAAAGGTCTTGAAAGCCACCTTCGAGAGTTTGGTGTACCCACCGCGCTCGTTGGTGGGTTTGCGGTCTCGGTTCGGGCTCAACCCCGGTTTACCAACGATGTCGACCTCGCCGTCTCTGTGGCGTCCGACCGCGAGGCTGAGTCCTTGGTTTGGAAGCTGAGCGCGCGCGGCTTCCGACTCCTGGTGACTCTCGAACATCAGGACGCGGGCAGAATCTCTACGGTCCGCATGCTGGCTCCGCAGCGACCTGGTGAGGAGTCGCTGATCGTCGATTTGCTGTTCGCCTCATCGGGCATCGAAGCGGAAATCGTCGGCGAGGCCGAGGTGCTCGAGATCATGTCCGGGCTCTACTTTCCAGTCGCGTCGACGGGTCACCTCATCTCGATGAAAGTGCTCTCGTCCACCACCTCTTTGCGCCTTCAAGATCAGCTGGATCTCACTCAACTCGTTGCTGTGGCTTCCGCGGACGAACTCCACACTGCGCGGGAATCCATACACAAGATCGTCCGCCGGGGTTTTGGAAGAGGGCGGAGCGAAGCAGACCTGTTGGACGCGCTGAACCAGTTCCTTTCTCGGTGACAAGGCTCGACTTGCCGGGCGGTGTTTGGCCTCGAGCTTTGCGCTGCTCTCTTAGAGGGGCTTAATGGTCAACGTCCGGCGTGGGCGTTCGTTCCCCGTGTCGGTCGCTGGACTCGCAAGCCCAGGTTCGTGCAAGGGCGGGCGGCCAGGGTGTTCATGACCAACCAAAGTTGGGGTGAGCGAAGACTTGGCGCGCAGGTGTGCGTGCTGCTGCCACATGTGAGACGCATTCCGCCCTTTGCCTACGCACCCCCACATTCGGAGCTAACAATCTCACAGAAATCGTCCTTTTGTGGCGCGTTGCACCACAGACACGAGCGTCCCGCTCTGGTACACTCCACTCCATGAACACGGGGGAAGCCAGCATCAGGATCGGCAGGGCGCGCGCAGCGCGACGTGCACCGTCGCCCCCCAAGGGCCAGAAGTCGGGGGATGGGGGGCAGGACACGTCCGAGCTGACGTGGGTTTGCCCTCGCTCTGCAGAGGTCGTGTGCCCTTGCCCAACGTGGCGAATTGGGCCGAATGGACCTCGCTTGAGCTGATCCTCACAGTTGTTGCAGCGCGCCTCCTGCGCGCAACCCTCGGGTTTGTGCGCCTCTCCGCCATCCCTGGCTGCGAGTTGTTGCGCGCCAGTTGGGGCAACCACAGAACCAATCGTTCGTCGTGCCGATGCCGCTGCGCGTCCACGGCTCATCTCACGCCTTGTCCTTGTTGCGCGCTTGTGCACGCAACCCTTAGGTTGAAACCACCATTTCACCGCTGAGGCCTTCATGCGTTTACTGAGGTCAATCGCACTCTTCCTCGCCCTGGGCCTGCTTTTGTCGGGTTGTCTCGAAAACGACTCGCCTCGCGTCACCGACGACGCGGCGATGGCCGACGCATTCGTGGACGCGGGCTCTGTTCCTGCATCAAACGGAGTTTCCATCGGTGCGGCAGGCGGAGTCGTCGCAATTGATGGCGTGCTCCTCAGGATCCCCGAAGGGGCGCTCGACACGGAGGTCGAGCTCCGCATTGAGGTGCTCGAATCCATCTCAGCGGGCCATCGACTGCAGTCGCCGATCTTCCAGTTCTCGCCTGCGGGTCTGACGTTTCTGAGGCCAGTCGTAGTGGAGATGAGCTTTGCTGGCTCGGGTGATTGGGCGCGGCTCTTCTGGTCGAAGGCCGACGGCCTTGGTTACGAAGCGCTCGACACCGAGATTCGAGCCAACGTCGCCGTCGCCGAGCTCACGCACTTTTCGACCGGGTTCGTCGGCTTCGAGTTGGCGGCGGAGCCCCAACTGCTCGAGATGCCCTGCAACACCGAGCCCATCAAGGATGTCCATGCGAGTGGACCCAGCTTGGGTGCGACTAGGACCAAGACCTTCCGCACCCAAGAGCCCGCCGTAGTGTGCGTCGAGACTTGGACGACACAGGGCGCAACGTCAGACGTGCAGGTGGACGGTGAGGTGCTTGTGATGGAACCCACTGGCTGCGGGGTCTTGGACGCTGTCGTGCTGCTTCCAGCTCAAGGTGACGGCAGTGGCGGCGGCCGCAACGACGACCAAGGCGGCGACGACCAAGGCGGAGACGACCAAGGCGGAGACGACCAAGGCGAGGAGTTCGAGTCCTGTGAGGGCCTACAGGTTTCCCGCGGCCTGATCACGCTGCTGCCGAGCCGACACACCCTGACGTTCAAGGTCGCCTCAGGCGAGGGGCAAGCGTTTGTCCGACAGGGTGGACTGCAAGCCGAGACCTCGCTCAGCCCTCACGGGTGGCTGCGAGTCGACGCACCGCTCTCGACGCACACCACGATCGTAACGGGCGGCGAAGCCAAGTTCGGTGCTATGGTCGAGGTCCTCACCGCTGGACACCACTACAGGCAGAGCGAAAAGCTAGCGTTGCGCTTCGAGTTTGAGTTCGTTGACGCCTCGAGCCTCCAAGTCGTGCGAACGCTCACAGGGGCTACCGAGGTCGAGCACAACAACTCCGCTCAACATCCGCGCCGCGTCCCCATCGCCGTGAGCTGGGATGGTACGGACACGCTTGGCACCTTGGTCCCCGATGGAGACTACCTCTATCGGGTGCGGGTGACTCTGGCGAAAGACGATGACCGCTCCCGGCACCCCGATTCGTTGGACACGGCCTTCTCGAAGGCTCGGTTGATTCACGTCGGCGCCCACATCCCGACGCCGCCTATCCTTGCGGCGTCGTCGACGTTGACCTTGCTCGATGCGGTGCTCACCAACGTGATGCCGCCCCATGCCGCCTATGCGGAGCTCGATCCCAGCCTAGAGGTCGGTGTCAACAGTCTTCGTGACGAAGCGGTGCTCTCGATTGGCAAAGCGGACTTGCCACTGCGAGTCATCAACCAACCCCGTTATCTGCCGGAAGTGCTGGTTCAGCCGCGCCTCGCGCGAGCGGTGGACGAGCTGCAGCGCGCTCGTTCGAAGATGTGGGCGATCGGTGACCTCTTGTGGCCGCACCTCTACCCAGACGACGGCGAGGTGCTCTACCTGCCGAGGTTTGTGGTTCCGGCTTCTGCGCTCGCCACGGCGACCTTCCTCGACGGTCCACTGAGCTTGCCAGACATGGGCACCGCCGGGGGGAGCAGGGTGGCGCCCACCAACGTGTTCGAGCTCGCTCAGCGGCTGGAGACCGAATCCATGGCGGTGCTCGGTGAGCGAAAGAGGGTCAACACCGTCGTGCTCACTGACTTTGTGGTCGTCGACTCCCCTTTGGAGACCGTCACAGGCGAGATCGTGCTCGGTCGGCAGATGTGGGTCGCGGTCGGGGCCACCGCGCGCTTTGAGAATGTCGAGCTGCTCAAGAACGCCATTTTTTACGATCGCGCTATCAACCCCGACTTCTCGCCTCTGATGCTCGGGACCCATGTGGCTCCGGGTGCTGTTGGCAGCGCGCTCACTGGCTTCGATACGCCGCTCGATCCCAACAATGTGGATTTCTGCCATGCATGTGACTGCTGCAACACCACCTGTACGGATGGCAGCTTCGCTCTGTTCCAACTCCCACAGGCCGCACATGCCTTCGAGTTCTGCGCGCCTGACATGTTTCGCATTGAGCCACTGACGCTGTTGAACCCAGAGACGACCGAGCCGTTCTCGAACTATGCCGCCAACGCCTGGCTGGACAATCCCGCGGCGCTCTTTGGTGGACCGTTGGGCGAGCTCCCAATTCCCGCTGGCGCTTCGTCGAAATATGGGGATCCCGGCTGCGACCCGGTGCCGCCGGGTCCTGCGGGCGGTGGGCTTTGTGTGAACCTGTGCGCTCCGGTCTGCGGGATGCCAAATCCAGACGACGACGGAGGGACGCCCACTGACCCACCCGGCACTGGGGGTGACGTTTGCTCTTTCGGTGCAGGAGTCGCGCTCGCGGGCAACTGTCCCGCGACACACTGTGACCCTCCCCCAGATGCAGAGCCCTATGTGTGGGCACGGTGGAATGGCCTCGCACCGGGCCCCGAGCAAGGGACCTTTCTCTCTCTGACCTGTTTGGAGGGGATGTGGGGCGGCGAGCTCCCTGCCGAGTGCTCGATCGACACCAGCCTTCCCTCTCTCCCGTCGCTTCGAGACGAAGTGACCGTTCAGTCCCAATACTTCCAGGACAAATGCGACGCGGACCCGAGCTGTGTGTTGCCCGAAATCCAAGACGTCTTCATCTGTGGGACTGAAGGAAAGTGTCTCGTCTGCGACGGATTGGAACACTGCTATGAGGCGTCGGGGCCCAACGCCCGAGCCGCGGGGGCCAACCCAACACGATCGCTCATGGAATCAAGCACCCTCACGGGACACGGAGAGTCCCAGCCGGGAGACAAGACGGAACCCTCGAATGTGGCGGTGGTGGGAAACGCCATGGCGTCTGGAGGCCGTGCAGGAGTTAAGGGAACGGACGCCGCACGCAACGAAGCATCCGGCGAGAAAAAAGCCGATCCAGTGCATATGAGCAACGGTGAGCTCTTTCAGGAGTTCGTCGACCTCACTGGGGCTCCGGCGGACCTCCCGGTGTCGCTGACTCGTCGGTATCGCTCCGGCGATGCCTTTGCGGGTGCGCTGGGCCGCAACTGGGAGCACAACTTCGAACAGCGGCTCCTGGTCGTGGACAACAAGCACGAGGATGACCGTTTCCCCCTGTGGTGCTATGAACTCCAACCCACCGTGACCTGTGTGTACCACTACACTGGAGATGGCCAAGGCGGTTTGTACTTGCTGGATCCCTCCCAGCCCAAAGGCACGTTCATACCCCAGCTCGGTCACAATGGGATTATTCGCTACCACCAGCGCAATTGGCTCCGCAACGAGCCTGATGACCACAATGCTTTCCTGTTGAGAACCCCCGACGGGGTGGTCACCGAATTCGACGAGAAAGGGTATGTCGTCTCAAAGACCACCCCCGAAGGCTTCCGCTCTACCTATCACTACGACGGTGAAAAGCGTCTGGAGCGTGTTCTCGACGAGCAGGGTCATGGACTTCGTTTCGAGTATGGGTGGTTCGGACTCCTCACTGCAGTGGAGGACGATGTCGAGACACCGGGCGCCGGGCGAAGGGTCGAGTATTGCTACGACCTGGCTCTGGTGCCACAACGCGGAACGTTCGCGGGCAACACGGCGGTCATACAGCACGAGTTAGAACGTCGTTTCGGGACACTTCCTGCCTGCTGGCGACTCACTCCCGCACCCCCCTCCATCAGCGAACTGTCTGCCGTCGCACAATGTGTTCATGACGGGCAGAGTGGGGCGGCACTGTGGAGCTGCGTCGAGCAGGCAATCAGTTGTCCGACTGGCGAGATTTGCTTGTCGTGGCCTGGCCCACTGCGAACGGTCATGACGAACGATGTCTTTAACTCGATCACGTTGGTTGACACGCTCAAGGTGCGCTCTCTGGCATTCTTGTCGGACGTCCGCGAGTGGCCGGCCGGAGCAGGCGGCGGCGGCACTGCTTTGCCCGCTGAGGCCGTCGTCACCCACTACGACTACTCGTCGGTCCCCATGACCCTCGAGTTCATCGAAGTGTTGGCGAGGGCACAGGAATCCTGGGGCGGAAGTAGTGAATGTTATTCAACCGCGGTCATGTGGGACAACTTGCTCTTTGAACAAGGGCTGCTGCGCAGCCTTGGCAAGCTGACCCAGGTCAGTCGTCGCCTCGTTCCGAGCGAGCTGGCGAACAGTAGCCCACTGGTGCAGAGCTCGGCCACACACACCAAACCCGACGGCTCGGTGTGGGTCTACGAGCTCGAGACCCAATACCTCTGGAATCCCGAGGCCTTCGACTTCGGCCGAGTCCGTGCTCAGCGCTTTGGCAGCGACGTTGACGTTTCTGGGGTCGTGTCAACACACCCCTCTGCCCCTCAACCCGATGCCGAGCCTCTTACCGATGACTGGAAGACCTCACTCCCGCAATATACGTTCGACTACTCGAACGGGAGACGCTTCTTTGATGATGGCATCGAGCCTCGTCTGCTGGCGATCATCAGCGCGAATAGACGATTTGCAGAGCTAGTCCCACCGAACGCCGGCCTGCCAGGCTATGAGCCCCCGATCGACGCATGCAAGGCGTTGGCGTCTGCCTACCCGGTCTTCGAGCCCGACCGCTTCCTGGTCAAGGGCCGGTTCCAGCGCAGCGATCCCGGATGGACGGAACTCTTCCAGAGGATCGAGGAGCAGAAAGCTGCGCGTGCTCGCCATGCGAACGTCATCTGTCAGGTCGTCACGACGATCGACCGGGCAGGCGTCAAACGCTACCACGGCCTCAACTTCATGGGCTCGACGCTCGTTGAAGCCGTCGTCGATGCGAGTGGCAGCAACGCACCGCTCTTCGTCACACTCGACGCCTACGACGCCGATGGCCAGCTCGTCGAACGAGTCACCCAGCCCCAGCAAGGCGGGCCACAACTTCTGATCGTCTACGACAGCGAGAACTCGAATCCCCTCGAGAACAGCAACATCTTGTCGATCACCGAGACACCTGGCATCGAGCACGGCGCCATCGACCTGCCTGCGGACGGACAGGTTACGCCGAGGACCACCACATTCACCTACGAGCCGGTCACGAACGGGGTTCTGTCCGTCACACAACCAGGCGGCGCGGTGACCCTTACGACCTATGAGTACCAAGAGAGTTCCGCCTCGATAGAAGAGATGCGGGACTATTTGGCGACCTTCGGCATCGACCCGGCGACTCTCGACAAGGTCCCGACCCGGCTCTTCGACCATGATGTCAACGGCGATGGAATCACCACCTATGCACGTCCGCTCCCCGTTGCCGTCAGAGAGCCAGGGTTCCTAGATGAAACGGGGGCACGCGCAGCGGTCACGACTCAAATCCAATATGACGGCTTTGGAAAGCCAACCAAGATCCTCCGTGCCGGACACCAGACCCTTCACAACTACGCCCCGCTGAACAACCCCTATGAGGCCCAACTCCCGCCCTCTCAGGTTCCAGCTCCCAGCGGCCCGCCTCGAGATTCGAGCAGCAGCGGTGGACCGCTGGCTTCGACCACCGAGATCACCGACTACTCGTCAGCGAGTTTCCAGGGCCGACCGAGATCGGTCAGCCATAAGCTGACCTACCACCATGGCGGCCCCATGGGCCGGCTCAGCTCTGTCGGGCACGGCGACCCCAACCAGAGCGTCACCACCTATGAGTACGACGACCACTACCGGCTCGCCTTCGAGCTCGACCCAGACGAACTGACCCTCTCTTGGGTCTATGACGGGGTTGGGCGTGTGCTCGAGACCCGGTCGTTCGATCGCCCGACTCAGGCCGGAATCTATCCGATGCTCGAGCGTATCCGTAACCTGTACGGCCCCAACGGAGCAGTCCTGGCGAGCTGCACCATGAACGGAAGTGGCGGCTGCAGCGGCGACCTGGACACATTGCTGTCTGCAAGAGCCACAGGTGCAACCGAGTCGCTGTTGACAACCACCTCGAGAGACGGCGAGGACCGGCCGTGGCTCATCGAGAGCCCCGAAGGACGCCAGACCATGCTCAGCTATCACAGCTGGGGCCCTGTCGTGGCGGCCTACAGCGTTGGCCCGCAGGATGCCTCGGTGAGGTACTGGACTGCGGACCTCGATACCCTCGGCCAGCCCTACCGTTTCACTCAGCATGGCGATACTGAAAGTCTGACCTCGGAACAGAAGTTCGACGGCTTTGGACGTCCCATCGCCACCCTCGCTCCCTCGGGACTCTTTTCGATCTCGGCGTACGACATCGACGGGCGGCTCGTGGCTCGCGGCTCGGACCAGCTGCCCAGTGTCCGCGTCGGCAGTCTGAGCCCCGAGGACCTCGCCCGCTCCGTCGTCCTCGAGCGAGACTCGTCGGGCCGTGTCCATTCAGTCCGCCAGTCTTACCTCGACGATCTGAGCCAGCGCGGCGGGGCTCGTGAAGAGTGGGTCAGCCCGATCCTCTACGACAGCGACGGCCGGGCCTCCTGTGTGGCCGAGCCCAGCGGGCTCGAGCGGCGTCTGCTCTACAGCAGCGACGGGCAAGTCGCCGCGAGTGAGACGTTCAATACCGCTGCCGGCCAAGGATGCAGCGGCGCCGCAGGGACCTTCGTCACCTCGAGCGGCTTCCGGCGCTCGAAGGCGACCGGGACCGCTTGGAGCCGCACCCTCAGCGGCGTAGGCCCAGAGCAATACAGCGTCACCCGAGAGAGTTTCTTCGACTGGTCCGGCAAGATCGAAACCCGGACCGAGACCCGCGGCGG
>PFUG01000067.1 GCA_002789955.1 Deltaproteobacteria bacterium CG_4_9_14_3_um_filter_63_12
TGCGACGGCGTCCGGGCGCGGCATGGCCTGAAGCTGAAGTCGCCGCCGAGCGAGTGGCTGACGATGCCGTTGCACCCCGAGGAGGAGACGTATTGGAGCAATCCGCACGCCTCCGCCAAGGAGTTCAGCAAGCAGGAGCAGGCTTATCTGACCGCCTGCGAAGCGCGGAAGAAGGCGTCAAAGGCGAAAGACGAAGAGTAGATTGGCTACTCAGCGAACTCCTCGAAGGCGTTTGCGCCGTCGCGTCCGACGGTTTTGTGTCGGCCACACAACCCGAAAGACTGCTGAGCACCAGCCTCGCAAGAGTCACTCTCCACGTGGCGACTCCAAAGACCCGAGAAACGACTGGGCTCAATCGGAATTCGCGCGTTACTCGAAACAGAGCTGGCTCGAAGCGAGCCACCTCGCGTCCCTACGCGCGATCACACGGGCAATTCGTCACCCATCAAGGGTCAACTGAGTTCGCTACGCGGCCAGCCACATAGATATTCTTGTCTAGAGGTCAACGGTCTGCAGAAGATATTCTCTTCGAGGGACTGCACCAAACGCGTCACGTTGCAGTCGGTCACGCCGTGAGTCTTTACAAGAGGGGATGAATGGCCAACCCTGCCGAACGGTCTGGACGAGCACTCCCTGGTGTCCTTCTGGCCGTTTGTGCGTAGGCTTCAAGGAATTGACGCCCTCAGTCCGAGCTCAGGGAGCAGCGATGAGCGCAGAAGAATTGGCAACGCAAACCGAACCCACCGTCGACGGGACCAGCGAGCCGAGCGAAGGCGGTTTCTGGCGCCGCACCTCACGCTTCCTCACGGAGCTCGGCGTCACCGCCGGCCAGGCCGCCGCGACGGGCTATCAAGCCATCGATCCCGATGTGCGGCGACATTTCGGCGGCCTGCCGTTGATGGCGCTCACCGCGCTCTCGCTCAACGGGGACTCGACCCCCAGAGCCCTGGCCGATGACCGTCACCGGCCCCTTGTCTACGTCCACGGTTTGGCGGGGGCGGGCAGCAACTTCATCGCGCTGCGCACTGCGCTGGCGTTGCGAGGTCGACGGCGAACCTACGCCATCAAGTTCCAGCGCACTCAGTCGCTGGAAACCCTGGCCGGCGACCTCGCCCTCTATCTGCGACAGGTCATCGGGGTCAACCAGCTCGGAGACTCCGCCCAGCTCGACGTCGTCGCGCACAGTATGGGCGGCGTTGTGGCTCGACTCGCCCTCGAAGATCCGGCGCTCCGTGGACGCATCGCGACCCTCATCACCTTGGGCTCGCCGCACTCCGGGACCTACCTCGCCCGGTTCGCCAACACCACCGTGACCCGCTCCCTGCGCCCAGACTCCGAGCAGATCGCCCGGCTCGATCGTCAACTCCCCTGGCCTGGGCTTCCCGACATGCCGCGCCTCGTCGCCCTCTGGAGCGACGCCGACATGATGCTCCTGCCCCATGACGCGGCCCGCGTCGATGGCGCAGAGAACGTCCTCATGAGCGGCTTTACGCACTACGATTACCTAATCCGTCCCGAGGGTTGGCGGATGGTCGCGAAGGCCCTCGGCATGTAGCGGGCTGCAGCTGTCCGAGCCAGAGTCGTCGAAGCCCCCTTCTGTGCTGTAGCGCTGACCGAGCGAGTCGCGTGGCTGTTTTCTCGCCGCCCGAATCAAGTTGTAGCCAAGCCACAGCCAGAGTATTTTCTGCGCCGTCAGTGGCCCCATTCCCGTCAGCACGGAGTCCCCATGATCCTCTATCAGAGCACCAACCGACGAGCCGATTCAGTGAACCTGGGTGAGGCGTTGTTGCGCGGTCTCGCGCCTGACAAAGGCCTCTACATGCCGCAGAGGATTCCCCAGATCCCCGCCGAGCTGCTGGCCCGCGCTCACAACCTGACCTACGCGGAGCTCGCTGCGGAGCTGCTGGCGCCCTACGCAGAGGGCGTGTTCTCCCGCGACCTGCTCTCGGAGATCTGTGAGTCCTGTTACACGTTCCCGGTCCCCCTGGAGCACGTGCGCAACAACCGCTGGGTCATGCGCCTGGACCAAGGCCCTACCGCCTCTTTCAAAGACTTTGCAGCGCGGTTCATGGGCCGGGCGCTCGGCCGTCTGGTGCGCGAATGCGGCAAGGAGCTGCTCATCCTCACTGCGACGTCGGGCGACACGGGCTCTGCCGTGGCCAACGCCTTCCTCGGCGTCGAAGGGATCCGGTTGCTGGTCCTCTTCCCCATCGACGAGGTCTCCGAACGACAGCGCAAACAGATGACGACGCTGGGAGACAACGTCTCGACACTCGCCATGGACGGGAAGTTCGACGACTGCCAAGCCTTGGTGAAGCAGGCGTTTTCGGACCCAGACCTCGAATCGTTGCGGTTGTCGTCGGCCAACTCCATCAACATCGGACGGTTGCTGCCGCAATCGGTCTATTACGTCTATGCAGCCTCAAGGGTCGCAGACATCGCACATGGCGAGCCGGTGATCTTCTCGGTCCCCTCGGGAAACTTTGGCGATCTCATGGGCGGAGTCTTGGCCTTCAAGGGTGGACTGCCCGTAAGTCGGTTCGTGGTCGCGACCAACGCCAACGACGAGGTGCCAAAGTTCTTCGAGACAGGTCGCTACGAGAAGATCGAGCCCTCTCGTGTCTGCCTCTCCAACGCGATGAACGTCGGACACCCGTCGAATCTGGCCCGCCTCGTCGACGTCTACGGTGGACAGATGGATGAGACCGGGACGCTCCACAAGGCGCCGGACATGCAGGCGCTGCGCCGCGATTTCTTTGGCGTGAGCGTCGACAACGAGCTGACCCGCGAGACCATTCGCAACGCCTACAGAGAAACCGCGTTGACCCTCGAGCCCCATGGCGCCGTGGGTTGGGCAGGCCTCGAAAAATATCTCCAGACGCACCCGAGCGCCTTGGGCTCCGCAGCCGTATCGATGGAGACGGCGCATCCAGCGAAGTTCCCTGACGAGATCGTCTCTTTGACGGGAAGCGAGCCGGAACTCCCCGTGAGCCTGCAAGGACTCGAAGAGAAGGTCGAACACTACGGTGAGATGTCCATCGACTACGCGGCCTTCAAAGCCCACCTCCGACAGCACTATCTGCTGCAGCGATAAGGATGCCCCCATGAAATCGATCATCATCATCGGCGATGGAATGTCCGACTGGCCCATAGCACGGCTTGATGGCAAGACCCCGCTCATGGCCGCGAAGAAGCCCAACATCGACGAGATCGCTCGTCGCGGCGTCTCTGGAGTGTTTCACACCATCGCCCCAGGCCAGCCCATGGGCTCGGCGGTCGCCAACCTCGCCGTGCTGGGCTACGACCCAGTGGAGACCTATCAAGGGCGCGCCGTGCTGGAAGCGGCGAGTATGGGGGTGGACATTGCCCCCGAAGACGTCGCTCTGCGACTGAATTTGCTCTGCGTCGACAAAGAGGCCCGAATCAAGAACCACTCCGCAGGGCACATCAGCACGGCCGAAGCGGGCGTGCTGTTGGTCGACCTGCTCGCCGCGTTGAACACCCCCGAATACCCCATCGAGCTGCACACGGGAGTCAGCTATCGGCATCTGCTGGTCCTAAAGGGCGGTTGGGCCGCGCCTCGCGTCAAGTGCATGCCGCCCCACGACCACGTGGGAGAGCTCGTCTCGAAACTCCTCCCGACGGCCGAGGATGCGGGTGCGGAAACGACGGCGAGCCAGCTGCGAACGTTCTACTCGCGGGCCAAGGAGGTGTTGGCGGAGCATCCAGTGAACCTCGCCCGACGGGCCGCCGGGAAGGACGAAGCCAACGCCATTTGGACCTGGTCTCCCGGGCAGAAGCCCAACATGAAGACGCTGCAGCAACGTTTTGGCGTCAACGGTGCGGTGATCTCGGCGGTGGATCTGGTGCTAGGACTCGGGTTGCTCTCAGGGATGGAGATGATCCACGTCGAAGGCGCAACGGGGCTCTGGGATACGAATTACGAAGGCAAGGCGGCGGCGGCGTTGGACGCCGTGGCGGCTCATGACCTGGTTTATGTCCACGTCGAGGCTACCGATGAGGCCGGGCACGCCAAGGACCTCGAGCTCAAGATCAAGTGCATCGAGATGCTCGATGCGCGGCTGGTCGGGCCGATCTTGAGGGGTTTGGAGGAGCGCGGCATCGAGGCGACCATCGCCGTGCTGCCGGACCATCCCACTCCAGTCGAGACGGGGTGTCACGCGGATGACCCCGTTCCAGTGGCGATCCTCCGACCTCATGGAGAGGCTGACTTGGTGCAGGGCTACGACGAAGTCCAGGCCAAAGCAGGGTCTTTGGGGGTGCTCAGGGGCGAAGACTTCATCCGCGCGGTGCTCGGCAAATAGGCCTCACTGGCTCAGAGCTCAGCAAACACAAAGAGCCCCGGTCGTACGACGAGGGCTCTTTGTTAATCTGGGTGCGAGAATGGAGCGGTTACCAGCGACCGCCGCCGCCGCCGCCGCCGTAGCCACCGCCACCGCCACCGCCACCGCCGCCTCGACCACCGCCACCGCCACCGGCACGACGATCCCGTGCTTCGTTGACGTTGAGGGTGCGACCGTCGAGCTCGGTTCCGTTCATGCTCTCAACGGCCGTATCTGCGTCACCGCCTTCCGAGAAGGTGACGAAGCCGAAACCACGGCTGCGTCCTGTGTCTCGGTCCGTGATGACCTTGGCGTCGGTGATTTCACCGAACTGCTCGAACGCTGCCCGCAGGGATTGATCGTCCGTGCCCCAGCTCAAACCACCGACAAAAAGCTTCTTTGACATAACCTTTCTACCTTGCTGTCGTCTTTTGACGACTCGAATTGATGGGTCTGGGGATGCTCCCTGACCGACGGCACTTGGTGTGTCGTCGACCCGCGACCCATGGAAAAGCGCGTCGGTCTCCGTTGGTTTTAGAGGGCCGCCACGGCGGGTGAACCCGCACAAAAATCAATGCACTCTCTATATGCCTTTGTCAAACCCCAGAAAGACAATTTGGAAGGAAATCGACCGGGAACGCGGGAGAGCAACTCACCAAGCGATGAATTGGGCAACAAAATAAAGTACTTGACCATTCGAATCAGACTTGCTCGATGTCGGCGCTAAGCCAGTCTCTGTCTAGGAGCTCTAGGGTCTGTGTGGAGCTCGCACCTTGGCACAAACGCAAAGAGCCCCCGTCGAAACGACGGGGGCTCTTTGCGCAAGAACGACTAGGGCTTACCAGCGACCACCACCACCGCCGCCACGACCGCCGTCGCCGTCGCCGCCACGGTAGCCACCACCGCCGCCACGACCGCCACCGCCGCCGCCACCACCAGAGCGCTGACGATCACGGGCTTCGTTCACGTTGAGCGTACGCCCATCGAGCTCGGCACCGTTCATGTTCTCCATGGCCGCATCTGCATCGCCATCATCGTCAAACGTGACGAACCCGAAACCGCGGCTGCGGCCCGTGTCACGATCCGTGATGACCTTGGCGTCGGCGACTTCACCGAACTGCTCGAACGCTGCCCGCAGGGATTGATCGTCCGTGCCCCAGCTCAAACCACCGACAAAAAGCTTCTTTGACATAACCTTACCCTTGCACGTCGCCATGGAGACGACTCGAATGATGGACCTAGAGGGGCTCTCTGGTCAGCCAGCAGATCCAGTGCTGCGCCAACCTGCGGTCCATGTGGAAAAGCGTTCGTGTTGGAATCTTTCTTACATGATTCCAACACGTCGGGGACAAACCCGCGCGAATTCATTGCCCTCTGAATTCACTATTGTCAAACTCTCTGTGGCTCAAACTGGAAAAAAACTACAAATAAATCTCGAATGGCGTCGAGAAACTCGTCGCAGGTACATAAAATCACAAGACTAAATGAATTTTCACTTCACCCCCTCTACCCTCGGGCCTGTCGTCCGCTCCGATTGAATTTTTCCGTAAAACAATTGTCCTCTATCCGGCCAGCTAGGCCGTCTTCGACCCAAATGGCACGCTCGGCGCCGGACCACCTTGCTCTGCCCCGCCGCATCGTGAATGCTGTCCCCCTCAACAACCTCTCCAATGTCAGCGTCTCACGCGATCGCATCGCAAAAATGAGGGTCTATGAAGCCTGCTCTCCTCACCCTGACCCTGTTCATCCTCGGCGCCGTTTCCATGGCCTGCACTTCCAATAACCATGGCCCGGCGGACAGCGACCTGCTCGACGGCTCAGTTGACGCCTCCCGAGACCAGGAAGGCGACACCACGACTGAAGACGTCGCGCTGACCGAGGCGGAACTCGACGACTGTGTCTCTGGCGACACCTGCATCATCGTGCCCTATGACCACTGCTGCGGGGCGACCAAGCGGGCCATCAACGTCAAGTACAAGGCCGCCTACGAAACTCACCCGGAGTGGCAGAGCTATCACGAGGCCGATTGCGCCATGATCGGTCAGTGTATGGACGACAGCGGCATCAACACCGCCGTCTGTGGTCCAGATGGGTTCTGCCTGTTCGAGCTCAACTAGCGCGACCTTCGTCCGGGTGCAACAACTCCCGCAGCCGCAAGACGAGGAAGTCGACAAAAACCCTTACCTTCGGGGACAGATGTCGGGCGCTGGGGTAGACCGCGTAGAGGCTGCCAGCGCCTGGCGTGTACTCCGGCAACACTTGGACCAGGCGACCTCGGCGCAGCTCCTGTTGGTGGAATGGCGACGGTACACGGGCGATCCCCACCCCTGCAGCGGCTGCAGCGGTGACCACGGAGAGATCGTTCACCGTTAGGCGCCCACGCACTCGCACCGTCGTCGCGCCGTTGGGTCCCTCCAACGTCCAGGTCGTATCGACGTTCTGAGCCCCAAAGATCACGCAGTCGTGGGCGGTAAGATCTTCTGGAACAAGGGGGGTTCCTCGCTCCTCCAGGTACTCTGGGCTCGCGACCAGCACCCAGGTGGTCGAGATCAAATGCTTGGCGATGAGCGCGGAGTCCGACAGCACACCGGCGCGGATGGCGAGGTCGTAGCCTTCGGCGATGAGGTCGACATACCGGTTCGTCAGGTCGAGGTCGATCTGGACCTCGGGGTAGGTCTCTAGAAACTCGAGGATCAACGGCGTCAGGATGTGACCAGTGCCAAGCTCCACAGGGGCGGTCACTCGCACTCGCCCTCGAGGGGTCGCCTGCTGGTCGAGCACCGCCTGCTCGGCCTCTTTCAGGTCCATCACCGCCCGAACGCAGCGCTCGTAGTAGAGCCGTCCGGCCTCGGTGAGACTCAACTTGCGAGTGGTCCGCTGGAGCAAGCGCGCCCCTAGCTCGTCCTCGAGCCGGGCCACCTTTCGGCTGACACTCGAGCGGGGCAGGTTCAGCGCCACTGACGCTCTCGTAAAGCTCTCCTCTTGGATCACTTTGACGAAGACCAGGATGTCGTTGAGATCGGTCGTCATGAGGCCTCCGAAGGGATTCGCGCTCACCCCATTGCAGCAGGGCGCGGGGGCTCGTCGAAAAGGGCCCGAATCAAGGCACATTCTCTCGACGAGGGCAACTTCCTCAACGCCGAGCCCCGCTCTTCTTCACAGTTGCTTTTGACCGCACTTGTCGGGCACAAGAACGCGGTTGACCACTCGTGCTGGATGACCCAATACAGACATACCCAGGCGCCAAGACCGGGGTGAAGGGAAGACACTCTGAAAGACTCCATGCCCCTCGACACTCCACCGAAGCGACTCCCCATCACCCTGCCTTCCATCGTGATGCGCTTCAGCCTGGCGTTCTGTGTAATCGCCCCAGCATCGACGCTCTACATTCTGGTTTGCTTGCTCCTCCTGCCTTTCCGGACTCTGCGCATCCGCGCAGGGAATCTGCTGGGCAAGCTCATCGGCCCCTCCGTCTTTCGGCTCGCTGGCAGCCATCCGGTCATCAAACATCGCGAACGGGTGGCCGAGAGCACCCCTGCACTCTTCGTGTGCAATCACACCTCGACCGTCGACATGTGGGTGGGCATGTGGCTTTGCCCCTTTGGGGGCTGCGGCACCGCCAAGAAGGAGATCGTCAAGATCCCCTTCTTTGGGCAAGCTTACTATTTGTCAGGTCATCTCTTGGTTGACCGCGGCAACCGCGAGAACGCCATTCGCTCCATGCAGAGCGCTGGCGATGTGGTGCGCAAGCACAAACTCAGCCTGTGGATGTGGCCCGAGGGCACCCGAAGCCGCACCGGAAAGCTGCGCCCGCTCAAGAAAGGGTTCGTGCACCTGGCCATCGCGACCGGCCTACCGGTGGTCCCCGTGGTCTTCCACGACGCCGACCTCATGTGGCCTGGCGGCAGCTTCCGCGCCGTCTCTGGGGACCTGAAGATCGACGTCCTCGAGCCCATCGACACCTCGAACTGGAAGGCCGAAACCGCCTCCGAGCACGCCATGGAGGTGTGGTGGGCCTTCCAAAACTCGCTCAGCGATCGCCAGAAAGGTGAGCCGCCTCAGTGAGTCCTTTGCGAGAAGACCGACGTCCAGGTCCTTACTCCCAAATTTTGCGTCCGAGCCAACACTTTGGCAGGTTGGTCAACGAACAGGATGGGAGTGCCCACGGGGGTCCGTCGAGGCGCAATTCCCAGCCAGGGAAAGCCGGAGAATCCGTGAAAACGATTTGGAATCGCTCACTCTTTGCCAGCGTGTTAATGCTGGCCTGCTTGTTTGCCTTCAACGCCACCGCACAGGAGGAGGTTGCCCCCCGAAGAGGCTGGTGCCGCCGAAGCGCCAGCTGAAGTCGCCCCAGAAGAAGCCGCTCCTGAGGCTGCCCCCGAGGCCGCCGCGCCCGCCAGCGAGGAGAAGGCCAACAGCATCAACATCAACGCCTTCAGTATCGCCTTCGGCACCTACGGCGGAAACTACGAGCGTCTCTTCGCCAACAGCCATGGACTCATGGTCGAGGGCTACTTCTCCTCCTCCAGCGACGGTGACACCTCCGCGACGGGCGGCGGCGGCGCGTTGGGCTATCGCTGGCATTGGTCCGGCAAGCAGAACTCGGGCTTCCTCGGCGCGGTCGCCGGTTTCGGAATGGGCAGCGGCGACGCCGTGGTCGACGTCAACGGCGCCAGGAGCACCTTCACCGTCAACACCACGACCATCTACGCCGCAGCCAACATCGGCTACCGCTGGGCTTGGGACTTCGGCCTCAACATCACTCTGCGCGGCGGTGGCGGCTATGCCAATTACGGCGTCTCCACCGACAGCGAAGACGCGAACGCGGAGAAAGCCGTCGAGCTCGTCGACGATCTTCTCTCCTGGATCCCCGTCTACATCGACGGCGAGCTCTCCATCGGCTTCAACTTCTAGTCTGGAGCCCGCAACACACAGAAGGGCGCCCCTCAGGGCGCCCTTCTGCGTTTTCCTTCAGGCCTTCGGCACCGCAGGCGGCTTGATGAAGCGCTCCTGGTGACCGCTCCACAGGCCAGAGAAGAAGCGGCGCGCGCACTGTCCGATGGCTCTGACGCGGTAGCCTCCCTCCTGCACCACCAGCGTGGGCAGCCCGAGCTCGCCGACCATGCGCCCGTTCTGCTCGAAATCCTCTGGCACCAAGCGCCAAGTTCCAGTCGGATCCCCCTTCGCCGGGTCCAACCCCAGCGCGACCACCAGGAAGCGCGGCGAGTACCGCTGAATGCGCCGCAAGGCCTTGGTCAAGGCTTCACGGTAGCGCTTCCCATCGACGTCCTCAGGCAGAGGAAAATTGACGTTGAAACCTTGCCCAGCTCCCTCGCCACGCTCTTCGGCGAAGCCGCTGAAGTAGGGATAAGCGAAGCTCGGGTGACCATGGATCGAGACGGTCAAGACGTCGTCTCGTTCGTAGAAGATGTTCTGCTGGCCGTTGCCGTGGTGGTAGTCCAAATCGAGGATGGCGACCCGGCCCTGCTTCGAGAGCAAGTTGGCGGCGATGGCGTTGGAGTTGAAGTAACAGAACCCGCCGAACACGTCCCGCTCGGCATGGTGGCCAGGCGGGCGAACCAAGGCATAGGCCAGCGGTCGCCCCTTGAGGAGGCAGGTGGCACCTGTCAACGCACAGTCGACCGCGCGCCGTGCGGCGAGAAACGCGTTGTGGTTGAGCGGTGTGAAGGTGTCGATGCAATAGTAGCCCGCTCGCATCAACAGCTCCTTGGGAGGTCGGGTGCTGTTGCGAATCGGGAAGACGTAGGGATAGACCGACTTACCAGGCGGCAGATCACGGCACACCTTCTTGAAGTAGTTCACGTAGGCCGGGTTGTGCACGTTGTAGATGTGCTCCTCTGCGAAGGCCTTGGGCTTCATCTCCTCGAACAGATCGGTCGTCAGAAGCTCCTTCAAAATCGAGCTGATGCGGATCGGCGACTCGACGTAGCCGCGTTCACGCACGTGGTGGATCTGGTGCTTATCGTTGATCATGAGCGCGATCTTCACTGCTCCATCCGAGACTGGGCTCAACACTGCCTTGTCGACGTACTTAGGGGCTCGCACCTGCACTGGCTCGTCCCGAAACGAGGCGAGCACCCGCTTTACATAGCTGGGAGGGCAGTCTGGGTACTTGCGGGCGAGGATGGCCTCGACGATCACCTTGGCCTTCTTGCGTCGCAGGGGCTTTCCCGAGCCCAGGTCGTCAAACACTAGGTAAGGCGGGCTGTCGTACTCCTCTTTCACGGGTGTCTCGTAGGCCGTGTTGTGGAGCGGATAGGCGCCGTAGCGTTCGTAGAACCGCAGCCGCGCGGCGTTCTGCTTCAGCTCGACCTTGTCGTGGCAGAGCGTTGGGTCATCGGGCAGACACTCGAAAAACAGCCCCACCGAGCCGGTCGCTCGAGCGGTCTGACGCACGCGCTCGTACAGCGCTCCACCAACCCCGCCTCCGGTCTTTTGCGAAGCGGCCGAGATGAAGTCCAAGTAGCAGAAGCCGAGGTCCGACGCGTGTTGCAGCAGCGCAAACCCCTTGACGGCGAGCGTCTTGCCCTCGGCCACGAAGAGCATGGAGCGAAAGCGATACTTCAGCGGGTCGCGCAGCTGGTGGGGCAGCTTCTCGATGTCTTCGCTGGCGAGCCCTGCGAACTGCTCGCGCAGGATGGTTTGGATCTGAGCGATGACGTCCCGATTCGTTGGGCTGTGGTCGTCACTAATCCGGCGGATTCTGAACATTAACGCTCCTCGCTCTTCCCTGATTCGTGACATCTCTAGCCGCCTTGCAAGGCGGCAACCTCTCGTCGTTACGCCGATCTCAGGGGATTGACCACCACCAGCGACGGCGCAGTTCTTTTGCTGGCCACACCGCTGGGCATCTCAAGTCCATGTGGTCGGCCGCTGAGCGAAGCATTTGTGTCTGCCGCCAATTCTCCTTGTCCTGCAGACGGATTCACGAGTAGACGGTCCGTTGCTGTATACCCCGGAGCTCGATGCGCCGTGCCACCTTCATCGCTTTCCTTTTTGCCTCCTCGCTGGCGGCGCTACCCGCGACAGCGCAAGCTCCTACGCCCAGCAACGGCGCGCTCTTCCACCCCGGTGGCCCAGGCGACTGGGAGTGGCGCTGGGGCGTCGGCCTGAGCGTCGACGTCCTCCCCGAGCGGCTCGTCGAGTCCGAGGTCCAACAGCTCCCGCGACTCACCTCCACCTTCCGGCTTGGCTTCCCTTACGGCTTCTCCGCCGACCTCAACGCCCTGGTCCGGGTGGTCGACAACGAGCTCAAGCTGGGTCTCTTATGGGGCTATCGGACCGGCAGCGTCACCTGGAGCCTACACGACCGCTTCGCCGCCTGGGCCGGCTGGGTGGTCCTCGAGGGCTTCGACACCACAGGGGTTGGTGGCTCCCACGAACCCGGGCTCGCCGTCGGCTTCGACGTCGACGACAGCTATGTCTCCGTCGACCTCGACGTCGTCTTCATGAGCTTCCAAAAGGTCTGGTTCGGAGAGGCGTCCGTGTTGCGCAGCGACGACCACTTCGCCGGGTTCAAAGTCGGCGTGACCGTCGAGACCCCCATCGGCCACGGCCTCTTGTTCTATGGCGCGCTCGTCCAGAAGACCGAACCCGACTACCAGCTCTGGTTCGCCTTTTCGGATAACCCCTTCAAGCTCCTCTCTACCCGTTTGTTCGCAGGCTATGCCTTCTAAACCCCACGCCACAGCTCGCCATCTGAGGCAGAACCTCGCGACGCTGGCCCTCTGCCTGAGTCTCGCCCACTGCTCCATCGATGCGCTCGACCCCCCCGAGTTCCCGGACGGCGGCCTGCTCGCCCAGTCCATTCCGCCCGCTCTGGGACCGCTCGCCGCGTTGGCCGGCAACTACCACACCGCCGGCAGCACCCGCTTCGGAGACGCCGTCTCCGTCTCGGTGGTGCGCGACCACGTCTCGATCTTCGCCTCCAACACCGTCTACGCCATCACCCGCGCCGGCTGTTTGTCCGACCATCGCCTGATCCTCGAGGGGTCCTGGCGCCGCGCGAACGCTCTGAACACCGGTCTGCTCCGCCTCGAGGTCAGGCCGGCCGAGGTCGCCGAGGCGCTCTGCACACTCGACACCGTCATTGCGCCAGAGCTTCTCGACTCCATCGCGCTCATCGGCACTTTGGGAGAGGGCAGCGGAGAACCTTCCACCCCACTTTCACTCCTGCTGCGCAAGCCGCTGAAAGACATGTCGAACTTCAGGATCGTTGCGCACCGCGGAGGCTGTCGCACCTCCGACGAGTGCGGCGCCGCTGAGAACAGCCTCGAGGTCTTGCGCATGGCCGAGTTCCTTGGCGCCAACGCCGTGGAGATCGACACCTCCATCACCAAGGACGGCGTCCCCATCGTCTACCACGACGAAGCCTTCTCCGCGCGCCTGACCCAGGGCAACTACTGCTTCGGCCCCATCAACGAGTTCACCCTCGCCCATGTCCGCGCCCTCTGCCGCCTCGAAAACGGGGAGCAAGTCCCCACACTCGAAGAAGCCCTCACCGTCATCCTCGACGAGACCGACCTCGACGGCGTCTGGCTCGACATCAAGAACCCCGAGAGCATTCAGTCTGTGATCGATGTCGTCGCCCCTTTCCGGGCTCGCGCCCGCGCCGAAAACCGCGGTCTGACCTTGGTCTACGGGCTCTACTCCGACGACATGATCGACGCCTATCTCGCCGCCACTCCGGACGAGAACGCCGTCTGCCTCATCGAGCTCGACCCCGCCGACGTGCGCTCCGCCAACTGCCAAATTTGGGGCCCCCGCTGGACCCGCGGCCCCATGAGCGACAAGGTCGCCCGCGTCCAAGCCTCGGGCCGCGCCGTCGCCTTCTGGACCCTCGATGAGCTCGACTTCCTCGACATCATCCTTGCAGACGCCAAGCCCAACGGCATACTCACCAATCGGCCAGGCCTCGTCTTCCAGCGTTTCCAGGAGCTCGGCACCCCACCAGCCGGGCCCTCGATTACTCTCGACGGGGTTCGACCATGAGGCGAATGGGAACTCACGATTCGTTGGCGTCACGGCACGATTCGTTGGGGCCAGGGGTTGAAACCCCAGGCTACGGGCGGTGGCCGCTAAGCGGCCACAGGGGGAAGCCTCGTTTGACCCAGGGCCGACGGTTCTCTCTTTTCTTGCTCGTGTGGATTGGGCTCGCCTGGTTTCCTGTGAGCCTGTGGGCCGCAGACCCGGTCGGGCCCTCGGCCGAGAGCCCCTACCGCCTGGAGCTCAGCGTCGTTACTGGCTGGGGCATCACCATGCGGCCTTTGGACGTCATCGACAACGGCGTCCTCTTGGGGGCCGGCGTGCGTTTCGACTCGCCCTACTTCGTCTCGCCGAGCTTCGACTTCGCCTTCGTCCGCCTGGCCCAGAGCCAAGACGTCGTGGACCTAGGGGAGCTGGGAGGCCGCCAGACGGTCAGCAGCGCGATTCGCGCCCTCTCCTTCCTGTTTGGGGGCTCCGTCGAGTTTTGGGACGTCCTGCGGCTCGGAGCGGGCATCGGACTCTATGTCATCACGGTGCACTCGACCGTGCTCGGTGAAACCATCACGCCGACCGAGGTGAGCAGCGGCCTGACGGCCGACGTCGACGTCGTGATCCTGCGAGCAAAATGGCTGTCCATGTCGCTGCAGGCCCGCTCGATGTTCATGAGCGACGAGGAGTTCGCCAATCACTCGTTGAGCTTGGTGACCAGCTTCGCCATCGACCTCTAAGGCGTCGTCCGGGAACAAAATGCGCATTTGGGCGAAGTCAGAGGTGGGAGGGCAAG
>PFUG01000631.1 GCA_002789955.1 Deltaproteobacteria bacterium CG_4_9_14_3_um_filter_63_12
GACGAGGAAATGAAGAACTGGGCGGCTTTTGATGCGCCGGCGGAGAAGGTGGTGTCCGCCCCCTACGGACTCAAGCGCGGCGATGGAGACATGAAGCTCGGGGGTCTAGGCACCACGGGCAGCGGCAAAGGTGGCGGTGAGGGGAAGAGCGTTGGCGGCGATCGGCCTGGCCTGAAGAGCAAGGACGTGTCGCCAAAGTCAGAACGCCTCGACAAAGCCAAGCGGGACGGTGGCGACTCGCTCGACTCCGCCAAGCGTCCGAATGGCGGCGACTCGGGAGGTTGGGCCGGCGCGCCGTCTCGCCCTCGTCCCCGCATGACCGCCGGAGAGGTGGACGACAACGCCAAGTTCGACGAGTTCAAGACCTTCCTGCGGGAGCGCAACAAGTTCTACTTGGAGCCCGTCGACGTCAGCGAGCGCCTCTTCGTGCGCATCCTCGACGAGGACAACAAGCCGCTGGCCAACACCGAGGTCGACTTCAAGGTCGGCAACGAGGTTGTCTTCACCGGCAAGACCTACTCCGATGGGTGGACCCTCTTCCATCCCCGCTCCGTGCCCGCCTCGGCGCAAGCCACCGAGTTCGGGATCGAGGTCCGCAACGGCCAGATGAGTCACTCTTACACGCTGCAGCGCGGCGACAAAGAGCGCTTCGAGTTCCGCGTCCCTGTGAAGCGAGTCACCCCCAGCCGTGCCAAGCTCGACCTGGTGTTCTTGTTGGACACGACCTCGAGCATGGCCGACGAGATCGAACGACTGCAACAGACCATCATCGGCATCGCGGACGACGTCTCGAAGCTCGGCTCGAATCCGGAAGTGCGCTTCGGTCTCGTGCTCTACCGCGACGATTCGGACGAATACATCTCGAAGGTCTACCCCTTCGAATCCGACGTCGCCACCTTTCAACAGCTCTTGGCGCAGGTCGAGGCGAGCGGCGGCGGCGACCTGCCGGAGCGCCTGGAGGTTGGCTTGCATCGCAGCGTCAACGAGATGGATTGGCGCGCCGACGCGACCCGTCTCGTCTTCATGGTCGCCGATGCCGCACCACACAACCGCGACCAGAACGAGTTCAGCTACAGCCACGACGCCATGGTCGCGGCCTCGAAAGCCATCAAGGTGTACCCCATCGCCTCAAGTGGCCTGAGCGACGACGGCGAATACGTCTTCCGGCAGATCGCGCAGCTGACCATGGCTCGCTTCATCTTCCTGACCTACGGCGCGTCGGGCACGGAGACCCCGCACGACATCGCGCCCAACTCCTTCCAACCCGAGACGTTGGACAAGCTGGTGGTGCGGATCGTCAAGGAAGAGTTGGCAGGGCTAGAGCTGGAGTAGTCGTCCTCCGGTTGCGGAAAACAACAGGCTCGGCCCAATGGCCGAGCCTGTTGTTTTTCAGCGCTCGCGTGAGCGAACGAGCCTCGTTTTGAATCTGGTTACAAAAAGTGGGTCGCCGACGCCCTCCATTTTGAATCTGGTTACAAAAAGTGGTGCGCCGATGGCCCCATTTTGAATCTGGTTACAAAAGGGTGGTCGCCGACGCCCTCCATTTTGAATTTGGATGCAAAAAGTGGTTTGCCGACGCCCTCCGTTTTGAATCTGGTTACAAAAAGTTGGTCACGCCCTCCGTTTTGAATCTGGAAACAATGAGCGGCGTGGATGGCAGCGAAGCCTCAGTTATGGAGAAGGCTCTTGCATCCCCCGAAGAGGTGCGGCATAACCTTTTGTCATTCAAAAACTTCTCCGCCGTTCCGCCAGCTATTACGGCGAGAGACCTCGCGCAGCGGCCAGCCACACCACAATTCCATGTCTAGGGCTCGACGGCCAGCAAACAAAAAGGGGACCAAGATGGGTGAGCAATTCCAGAACCTGGTCGACATGTTCGAGAAGAGCGTCGAACGCTACGCTGCCAATCCTCTCTTCGGAGTCAAAGAGGGCGGCGAGTACAAGTGGATCACGTACAAAGATGTCGGCCAGCAAGTGAAGGGGCTACGGGGTGGCCTGAGCGCGCTCGGCGTCGGCAAGGGTGACACCGTCGCCATCATCGCCAACAACAGCCCCGCTTGGGCCGCAGGCGCCTACGCTACGTACGGGCTCGCGGCTCGCTACGTGCCGATGTACGAGGCCCAGCTCGCCAAAGACTGGAAGTACATCATCAACGACAGTGGCGCGAAAGTCCTGATCGTCGCCAACGACCTCATCGCCGAGAAGTGCAAAGACTTCGTCGAGGAGCTCGAGACCCTCGAGTTCATCGTCAACATCGCCGGACCCGAGAGCGATGCGCACAGCTTCGCGGGACTCATCAAGACTGGACTGGCCACCCCCGTCGACCCAATCTACCCCGAGAAGGACGATATCTGCGGCCTGATCTACACCAGCGGGACCACTGGCATGCCCAAGGGGGTGCTCCTCTCCCATTGGAATCTCACCTCCAACGTCAACGCGGTCCACGAGGTCTTCCCAATGGATCAGACCGACCGCTCCCTCTCGTTTCTGCCTTGGGCCCACAGCTTCGGACAGACCGTCGAGCTGCACACCCTGCTCTCGTACGGCGCGTCCATGGGCCTGGCGGAGTCGGTGCAGACCATCATCCAGAATCTCACCGAGGTGAAGCCCTCTCTGCTCTTCAGTGTCCCCCGCATCTTCAACCGAATCTATGATGGGGTTCACAAAAAGATGGCGGCGGAAGGAGGCCTGAAGAAGACCTTGTTCGAACGCACTTTGACCGTCGCCAACAAGCGAAGAGCGCTCGCTCAGGACAACAAGAGCTCCGCGCTCCTCGACCTGCAGTTCAAAGTGCTCGACAAGCTCGTGGGCCAGAAGATCCGAGACCGGTTCGGTGGCCGCCTGCGCTACGCCTTCTCTGGAGGCGCTGCCCTCTCCAAGGAGGTCGCGATCTTCATCGACAACCTCGGCATCACGGTCTACGAGGGCTACGGACTCACCGAGACCAGCCCCATCTGCACCGTCAATTGCCCCGACGGACAGCGAATCGGCTCCATCGGCCGCGCCATCCCTGGCGTCGAAATCAAGATCATCCCCTTCGAGTCCGCTCCCGAAGGCCAAGGCGAGATCGTCGTCTACGGCCCCAATGTCATGAAGGGCTACCACAACCTTCCCAAAGAGACAGAGGAGACCTTCACCGAAGATGGCGGTTTCAAGACCGGCGACATGGGTCATGTCGATGCCGATGGCTTTGTCTGGATCACGGGCCGCGTGAAGGAGCAGTACAAGCTCGAGAACGGCAAGTACGTGGTCCCGGCGCCGCTAGAGGAGAAGCTCAAGCTCAGCGGCTACATCGCCAACATCATGATCCATGGGGTGAACAAGCCCTACAACGTGGCGGTCATCGTCCCCGACGTCGAGATGCTCGCCAGCTGGGCCAAGGACAAGGGCCTGAGCTACGACAATGACGAGGCGCTCATCAAACTCGATGGGGTCGAGGCGCTCATCAACGAAGAGATCCAGAAGTACGGCAAGGACTTCAAGGGCTACGAGCGACCGCGGAAGTTCGTCCTCACCGCCGAGGACTTCACGACCGAGAACGACATGCTCACGCCGAGCATGAAGATCAAACGCCGCAAGGTCCTCGAGACCTACGAAGCCGCTTTGAACGGGCTCTTCTAGAGAGCGGAGCGAGCATCGCGCGACAACCCGATCGAAGATCGCCGGCGCCCTTTGGGCGTCGGCGATTTTCGTTTCGGCGCTACGCAGTTCGCCAAAGCTGCCAGTTCTCTGCAGCGACGAAGCCAATAATCAGCCAGACGAAGAGCTCCTGGAAGCCAGAGAACGCGTAGAGCAAGCCCGCACCGACACAGAGCACAACGACGCCGACGATGACCGTGACTTGGAGGCCTTTGCGCACCCCGAGGTTCATTTGCATGGCGTAGCGCATCACCTGGCCCCCGTCCAAGGGATAGATAGGGGCGAGGTTGGCGACGTTGATGACCAAATTGACGGTGATGATCAGCCCCCAGGCATAAACGGCCAATGGGGGCAGGACGCTGGCATCGATGACTTGCGCCAGCCCCCAGAGCACTCCAGCGAGCGCCAAGCCGGCGAAGGGACCCGCGAGCGCGACGACGATTCCGGCTTTGAGGGTAGGGGAGTTGCGGTACAGGGTCCGCCCCCCCAAGCCACTGAGGACGATGACGCTCTCCCCCAACTTTAGCCGCCGCACTGCAATGGCGTGTCCGACCTCGTGCCAGACGATGGTGCCAACAATGACGCCAAAGAAGACCAGACCGTGTCCGAAGGCGGCCAGTCCGCCCCTGAGCTCGTAGAGGGCGAGGAAGCCGACGATGATGAGCAACGTCGCATCGGCGAAAATCGGGAACCCTAGAATGGTCCCCAGCCGAACTCCTCTCGTGTGTTCCTGATTGTTCACGACTTCGTTCGCCCCTTGTTGGCCGCAGAGACCGAGTAGACCGCTGCGCGAAGCCTTCGGGATCGCCGCTACTCTATCAACACTCAAAGGGAACCGACTTTTCTCAGCGGCCAACCACGTCGATTTCGATGCCTGGCGGTCAACGGCCAGCAAAAGAATTCTATCAACTCTCAAAGGGAACTGACTGTTCTCAGCGGCCAACCACGTCGATTTCGATGCCTGGCGGTCAACGGCCAGCAAAAGAATTTCGTTTCTCGGAGCACGCCAATTAGAGACGTGCTCTGAGCCCCGAGATGAGAGGGTGTGCGCCGAATCGGTCCTCGAGATCGTTGAGCATGCCATTGGCCTCGTTGACGAGTCCCTGCGCGACGAAGAAGTCGACCTCTTCGAGCTCGTCCGTCAAGAGGTCGAGCTCTTCTCGGGTGAGTTCGACGACGAGGTCTTCCTCGGGCTCTTCCTCGTCTTCTCCGACGGGAGCGAACATGAGCTCGTCCTCATCGCTCTCTTCTTCTTCCTCATCGCTGATGTCGTAGGTGGCGGGAATCGTTCCGCCTCGCAGCGAGACTTCCATGGAAGAGGTCAAGAGCTCTTCGTCGAAGAGGTCGTCGAAATCGTCCTCATCGAGGTCGAACATGGAGGCGAAGCCTTCCTCCTTGACCTCGACCTCGTCGACGGCATTGGTGGCTTCGAGGAGCGAGTCGAGATCGTCGAGATCGAGTTCCATGTCGTTGTCGACGTGGATCCGGTCCAGCGTCTGGGCACCGACCGCTTCAGAAGCTTCGACGGGGGTGTCTTCTTCGTCGACCACATCGAAAGCGTCGGGCGGCAGCGTCGAGTAGATCGGTCGCTCGTGGGTGCTAGGCCTCGCCTGCCCAAGGAGTCGGAGGTCGTTGGTGTTGATCGACAGCGAGGGCGAGGGAATTGGCGGGGGACGCCGTGTAGCCACATCGGGCAGCGGAGGTTTGGCGACGGGGGGGGGGACCGGTTGGCTCCCAGGTCTCTGGATTCCATACTCGCTGGGATCGAGTCCGAAAGAGAGGAGCAGGTTGAAGTTGTAGGGGCCGCCTGGATCGAGTTTGACGGACTCGAGGGCGAAGCGCATCGCGGAGTTTTTGTCCTTCTCCCAGACCTCTTGGGCCATCACCCGCAGCTCGGCCGCGGCCTCGACGGTCAGTCCCTGCCGCCTGAGCAGCGCGACCTTTCGCTCCAACACCTCGACGTTGAGGGAGTCGAGCTTGATGAGCTTTTCGATGTGCTCTTCGGCTTGCGCGATGAGGTTGAAGCGCAAGCAGGCGTCGAACTCCGTCAGCAGCCTGTCGACCTCCTCGCTGAGGTCGTACATAGGGCTGTCGAGGCGGCCCATCTGTCCGTGCGATGCGGGCAACATCTCCGCGATGACGTCGTCGTCCAACGCAACAATCGCGCTGTCGTCGAGCATCGGGACGTCAGAGGTCAGGGGATCGTTGAGCTCCTGCAGGACCTCGAGGATTTCCGCATCTTTGGGCGCCAAGGCCAGCGCCCGCCGCCAAGTCCGAACGGCGACGTCATCGTCAGGACGTGTGTCTTCGTAAACATGCGCGAGCTCTTTGAGAACCTTGACCGCCTTGTCGTTTTGGTCGAGGGCGATGAAGGCCTCGGAGAGCATCTCGAGGGTAGCGGCATCCTGCGGATTGTCGCGGTAGAGCGATTGCAGTTTGCTGAGCGCACGCCGCGCCTTGTCGTCGTCGAGGTAGGCCCGAACGAGCTCCTTGAGGTAGTCGGTGTTGGTGTCCTTGTGGTAGACGAGGCGCTCGACGACTTTGATGTAGTCGTCCATGCGGTTGGCTTCTTTGAGTTGCCTCGCCGCCAACGAAAACTGATGGCAGGCAGCGTCGATCTGATTCACCTTCGCTAGGTGCTCGGCGAACTTGATCCGCAGACCGATGTTGGTCGGGTCGATCCCGGTCATCGCGCCGAGGACCCGCCCGTAGCCCTGCTTATCACCGTTGGTGATGTAGAGCTCGAGCGCGGTCCGGTAGTGGGTCATCGCGTCTCGGGACAGCCCCAAAAGGTGCTGGAGACGGCCGAGCGTCTCGCGCACGTCGGTACGGTCCTCGTCGAGCTCGAGGATCTGCTTGTAGACCGCGGCTGACTTCTGCGCGAAGCCCCCCTCTTCGTAGGCTACCGCGACCTCGGTATACGTGGCGATGGCTTTTGCAATGTCGGCCTTGCGCTCGTAGACGTTCCCAATCTTCAAGAGCGTGCGGAGATCGTCAGGGTCTTCATCCGTGATCTTTCGAAGATCCTTGATCGCCCTATCCCACCTACCTGCCTGGATGTTCTTCTGCGCCGAAGCGCTGACCTTCTGCTTATTGATCGCCACGATGCCGTTTGACGCTGTTCCGTCACAAGCTCGGGGTTGAGGGGATTCTCAAACCCGACCAATCTCTCGACTTTCGTCTCTAGAAGACGAGCACGCGAGACGGGCCCCAGTGGGGCGACCTGCGTGTATCACGGTTATATTGGATGGTCGGCAAAGGCGTCAAGATGGCACCAAACGTCGCTCGGGGCCAATATTGGAGCGCGATTCAGAGATTTCGAGCGCTCTTGGCTCCTGAAACCCTTTGACTCCCTCACTTCGGGGCGTGTGCGACACTCACCTTGCCCAGCTGAGAGGGACTCTTTGCACAGCGAAAACCAACCGTCTTGTCTCTCACCTCGGGATTGGCTCGGTTGCGGTGCGCGCCACGCATTGAACCCTGGTCTCGGGTGAAATCACCTCCACGGATCACCTTGGAGGTGCCCGCGTCGGGTCCTCTCGGGTCGAGCTTGGGGGAGTCGCCATAGGCGTTGGGGTCATACCAGTCCGCCGTCCACTCATAGACATTCCCGGCCATGTCGAAGAGCCCCTCGGCATTGCTGCCGAAAGAGCCGACTGGAGCCAGGCTCTCGTAACCGTCGCTCGCTCCACCATCCCCCCAGTTCGCCTCCCTGTCATTCCAGGTCGCACCCCAGGGGAATCGAGTGTCGTCCGGTCCAGTCGCGGCGCGCTCCCACTCGGCTTCGGTCGGCAAACGCCCCCCTGCCCACTCGCAAAACGTGACCGCTTCCGACCAGCTCACACAACTCTGCGGAGACGCCGCAGCCGCGAACGGCGAGCCCTCGACGTTGAGGCCAGCACCACAGGTCTCCCAGTCGATCGCCTTGCACCCACCTTTCGCGACACACGCCGAATACTGCGAGACGCTCACCTCGTGGCGGTCGATGAAGTACGAACCCAAGGTGATCCGACGCTCCGGTCCTTCGCTCTCGAACCACTTCATCTCGCAGTCCCCAGACTTCTCGCACACTTCGAAGGTGCGCTCGATCTCCTTGGCGCTCGAACCCCTGGGAAAGTTGCCTACGAGGATTCGGCTCATCTTCTCGCCGGTCTCCCGTTCAACCACCTCCGGCAGCGCCGCCGCTTGTCGGATGCGCATGGAGAGGTTGTCGGCGCGACTGCCGTAGGCGCTGTCCGCGTCGATGCTGTCGACCTTCACGTAGGCTTTGATGAACTGATCCGCCGCAAAGAGCGCCTCCCCTTGCTCCAAACGAACCCGATTGTTCGTCTCGGCCACGGCTCGCTGCATGATCTGCTTGGCCGCCTCGACCTCGACGTTGGCTTCGATGGCCAGGGCGGCCAACGCTCTGGCGTCCTCCCATTGACGATCGGCGAGCGCCGCTCGAGCCATGGCCAGAGGGTCCTCGGCCGACTCGTCATTAGCCGACGAGGCCGAGTCCTCCTGATTCGAGCAGCCAAGCGAAAACGCGACGAGCGACGAGGCCAAGAGCCAACAAACACCCAAAGTCGAGAGCTTCTTCATGGCACACCAGATGTGGCTCAAGAGTCGCCACCGAGGCCGTTGATGCGCTCTTCGATTTTGCCGCGGTCTGGCGCGTTGGGGCGCATGTCGAGGTAACGCTTGTAGTGCTTCGCCGCGAGGGCGTCTTTGCCCATCTTCTGGTAGTTCTTCGCCAAGTTGAACTCGGCTTGGTAGTAGTTCGGATCGACCTCGAGCGCCTTCTGGAACGAGGACTCCGCTGCCGAGTAGTCTTCGTTCTGATGATAAGCGATGCCCATGTTGGTGTAGGGCTGCGGGTCGTTCGGGCGGTCCTTCATCGCCCGCTCCAAGAGTTGCATCCCTTCTGACACCCGATTGAGGTGAATGAGGTTAGCGGCGAGATTCAGGATGATCTCTGGGTCGTTGGGCTGGAGCTCCAACGCGGCTCGATAGGCGCCGCTCGCCCGCTCGTAGAACCCACTCTGCTGTAAGGCGTTGCCCAAGTTGTAGTAGCCATCGACCGTCGGGGCGATCTTCACTGCAGCACTCAGGTCCTTGACCGCCGGGTAGACCCGACTCTCACGCATGTGGGCGATGCCACGCAGCATATAGGCTTGCGCGTTGGCTCCGTCCTTCTCGATGAGGGCGGTCAGGATATCGTGAGCCTCCTTGAAGCGGTTGCCTATGATCGCCTCGCGCGCCTTGACGATCTGCTCGCTGGCGTTGCCGGTGCCCTTGGTCCCATTTTGACCGCTGACCTTCGGGTCGAGCTCACAGCCCGCGATGGCGCACACCGAAAACACAATGACCACCGCCCATCTTATCGCCATCTGGAGCTCCTCTCTCGTCGGACCTTCAAGCCTCAGGACATCTTCCTCGCAGCTTTGAACAGCCACACGACCAATTGCGAAAACCGAACGCAACAAGACACGCCTGGCTCGCGAAGATTGCTTGGCTTCGCTCGACCCGAACCCTACGATGCGAAACGTTCGTGTCGGCTCCACCATACACCGCACGAGAACATTAATCATCGATTGCCGTCGAAGGGTCACTCCTGCATCCGACTATAAGGGGGCTATTCATGAACGCAAGGCGACTTGGGACTCGGCTCGCCGGCTCGCCCTGCAAAGTGAGCGGCGAGCGACACCGCCGTCGAACGAAATTCGCTCGCTTCCCGGTACGGCGCTCGCGGGAGCCGCTCATTCCCTGCCTGCTGCTCCTCCTCCTCCTGCCGCTGGGCTCCTGCGCTCACCCACGAGAGGTTCCCCAGGTCGACGTACGCGCCGAGGAAGAAGAGGTGATTCGCACCTCCATTCGCGCGGTCCTCGAACGGGAAGGTTACACGCTCGAACCGCACGAAGCCGATGACCGCTTCTTCACCACCGAGTGGCAACCCGCCGAGGACCGACTCAGCCGCGTCACCGTTCGATTGACCCACACCACCCTCGGCTTCGCGCTGTCGACGAAGGTCGTCCTCGCCTCAGCCGACGAAGGGCAAGCCGACCCGATCATGCGCTTCGCCTGCGGCGGTCTAAACTGGGTGGTGACCAGCGACACCGAGCTCAAAGCCAAGGCCAAAGAGAGAGAGGCGTTTCTCGGGCGCGAGATCCAGGCGTTGTGGCAGGATTCTCGCCGAACGCTCCTAGAATCTCAGTCGCCGAGGTAAAGATCGAGCACGGACTCCGCACCTCTGCGGATGGCCAATTCGAGACCGGCAAAGCGCTCCACAGCATCGTCGACGACAGAATCGCTTCGCTCCTGCAAGAGCACGTCGACGATGTGTTCCGAGATGAGATGCAGCGCCTGCTCTAACCTCTTTTCGTCGAACTCCACTCTCTCGATGGTCTCCAGCAGGCGCGTCAGCAAGGGTTGCAGTCGCGCGAAGAGCGCCACCGTCGCCTCCGGGTCGAGAAGGGCTTGTTGCAGCATAGGCTGGGCGAGACGCAGAAGCTTCGGCCCCATCACGAGCAGCGTTTCGAGCAAGCTCCCGCTGCTCTGAGCGATGTCCCCGACGATGAACGAGAGTGTCGCCCTCAGCCCCTCGAGGAGCTCGCGCAGCTCACGAGGAAGCAGCTCGAAGAGGGGTTGGATGAGGGTCTTGAACATGGCTACTTGGGACCGCCCTTAGAGCCGCGACCACGCCCTCGTTTGCGCTCGTCGGAACGACCTCGGTCGAGCGACTCGACGCTGTAGGCTTCGATCTGTTCGTCCTGGTGATCGACCAACGCCTCAGCCTGTGTCGGCTGCTCGCCTTGCGCTTCCTCTTCGGGCGGCTCTTCCTCGCTGTCGTCTTTCACCTTGCGAATAGGCACCGAACCTCCTCGCAGCCACGCAATCTGCCGCCCAATGAAGTCGAGCTGAGCCAGCCGCTCTTCGAGCTCCTTCGCGAACGAGGTGATGGTGCGCTCCAGCTGATAGAGCATGCGCTCGAGGTCGGGGATGATCTTCTGTTGGACAGCACGCAACGTGTAATCCGTCGAGAGTCCCAGCTCGCCAGCGCTCTGCATCATGGTCTGCATGTGCTCGGCGAAGTTCTCGTAGGACTCCTTCACGCTGGCGACGTGCTTCTCGAGCCCTCTCATGCGTCCGAGAATGGCCTCGAGCTGATCGGTGCTGTCCTTGAGCGCCTCGCGGCTGTGCATCATCTCCTCGACGACCTCGTCGATGAGGTGCGGATTCTTGAGGCTCCAGACGTGGTAGTCCTTGACGCGGTGGTGCTCGAGGTCATTGAACCGCTCGATCTGAAGCTCGGATTGTCCCATCAGTTTGCTCGCCTCCTCGATGCGCTTGCTGTCCATCTGCATGCCAGCGGTCGATTCGGTCTCCTGCAGGACCTCCATGAGACGATCGGCTGTGAAGTCGAGGTCGTCGATGGAGCGGTCGTAGCTTTCGTATCTCGAGCTCATGACGGTATGGCCTTCAATCCCAGGGATTGCGTCGAATGGGGACGAGCTTGCCCAGCTCCCGGTATTCTTGCACCGCGGAGCGTTCGAGGAGCTCCATCGTGATTAAGGTCTTCTTCTCCGCCGCGCTGTAGGCGGCCCGGATCACCGCGTTCTTGATGCAGCCGCCGGAGAGCTCGAAGTCGTCGCCGAGGTACTCGTAGTTCACGTGCTCGCCGACTGGAGCCCGGTCCGGGATGAGGCGCCTCCAAATCATAGAGCGCGCCGAGGCGTCGGGGAATGGGAAGTCGACCTTGAAGTTCAAGCGGCGGTCGAAGGCGTCGTCGATGGCGGCGTCGAGGTTGGTGGTCAAGATCACCACGCCCTCGAAACGCTCGACCTCCTGTAAGAGCAGATTGACCTCCATGTTGGAATAGCGGTCGTTGGCGCTGCTGACCTCGATGCGCTTCGAGAAGATGGAATCCGCCTCGTCGAAGAGCAGGAGCGCGCCTGCCAGCCCGGCCTCGTGGAAGCACTTCTGCAGGTTCTTCTCGGTCTCGCCGACGTATTTGGAGACGATGCTCGGGATGCGCACGCGGTAGAGAGGCATGGCCAACTCGTTCGCCATGATCTCTGCGGCCAAGGTTTTGCCCGTGCCCGAGTCCCCTCTGAAAAGGCTGCAAAGCCCCTTTCCCGTGGTGACCTTCTCGCCGAATCCCCACTCATCGAAGATCGTCCGACGGTTCCGCACCGCGGCGATGATGGCCACCAGGATGGCCTTGATGTCGTCGGGTAGGACCAGATCTTCCAACGTCAAGTGGGTCCCGCCGTGCGTCGCCAGCTGTTTGAGACGGTGCCTGACCTGGCTCCTTGCGGCCTCTTCGAAGTCGTCCATCGTCACGGCGCATCCCGCCTCTTCTTGTCGGGCCAGCGCCCGATTGAGAGCGACGACTACGCTGTTGCGAATGTACCCTCCTGCGAACTCGAACTTCTCGGCGAGGGAGTCGAACTCGACGTCGTCGGCGAGGGGAGTGCGCGGCGGGAGGTGCAATTTCCAGATGGATTCCCGCAGACCTGGCGGGGGTACCTCGAGGTCTAGGTGCAACGTGATGCGGCGATCGAGAGCTGGATCGAGGGCGCCAGGGATGTTGGTGGCCAAGACAGCGATGCCGTCGAAGCGATCAAGAGCAGCGAGGAGCAGCGGCAGCTCCCGGTTTCCTTGCAGCCGGCTGCCGAACAGGCTCTCGCAATCGTCAAAGAGGAGAAGCGCCCGTTGCAGGTGCGCCTCCCTCAAGATGGCGTCGAGGTTCCCCTCCAACCCCCTTTGGTTCTGCAGATGCACCGCATCGACGAGCAGCAAGGGCCGACCGAGCGATCCGGCGAGCGCATGGGCCAGCAAAGTTTTGCCCGTCCCAGGAAGGCCCGAGAAGAGCAGGCAGAGGCCTCGCGCCCCTTCGTCGATCGCTGCAACCCCCCACTCTGCGCGCCTTTGCAAGTACTCGTCGTAGTGTCCCACGAGGAGATCGAGCTGCGTCAACAACTTCGCTGGCAAGATGACCTTGTCCAGCTTGACACGAGGCCTCACCAGAGTGCTAAAACCCTCGAGCTGCGGGTCGTTCCCCTCCTCGTCGAGGAGCAGACTCTGCACCCGAGGCGACAGCCGGAGCCCGAGCTCGAGCAGATTGTCGTCCCTCGCACTCTCGAGCGCGACCAGGTTGTTCTTGATCAGCGCGGCGCGGCTCCCGAACGCTTCACGGTGCGCCACGCGCTCGGCGAAATTACGGCTGAACAGACGCAGCGCGATGCCGATATCCGGGAGGACTCGCCCAACGTTCCGTTTCAGCGCGATGATGTGCTCGCCGAACCTTGGCTCCACCATCGGGGCCAAGGCAAGCAGCAACGCGTTCTCCTCAAAAGAGGTCAACGCGAAGCTCCTACGCACACGCTCGATGGGGGGGAGCTCGGCTTCTGGCCCGTCGATGTCCCGTCTAGCGGTCGCGCACGCCTCCTCGAAGGCCGTCACGAGCTCGGAGATGTCGACGTCGAGGCCCGCTTCGACCACGTTCTCCATGTGTCGATCGAGCATGGCGAGTCGCCTCTCGAGGTAGGCGATGGAACTCGGTCGGGCTGGTACTGTCGATGTCATTGTGACCATTTCGTGTGCAACTGGGTCTGACCCTAGACTCTAGCAGGGGGAAACACGAAGGGCCACACGAACCGCGATTCGCCCAGCGCTGCGAATTGCCGGGCGGACGACCGAATTCGCTGCGCACCAACGAGATGAAGCGGAGATCGGTCGTCGGCAAGTGAGGCAATGCAATCCCACTAGGCAGGTCAGTCGCTACTTGCAGTAGATGTCGTTCTGGTTCACCAGCGCCTTGCAGTTGTCGGTCTCGCAATAGATGTCGTTGCCGTTGACGCCGGCCTTGCAGTCTCCGCTCTTGCAGTAAATGTCGTTGCCGTTGACCGCCGCTTTGCAGTCGTCGGACTTGCAATAGATGTCGTTGCCGTTGACGACGGCCTTGCAGTCTTCCGTCTCGCAGTAGATGTCGTTGCTGTTGACGAGCGCCTTACAGTCTCCCGAATCGCAGTAGATGTCGTTGCCGTTGACGAGGGCTTTGCAGTCGCCCGCAGACCAGCTGCGGTAGAGCGTCTTCGTGGGGCCGCCCGCCGCGGCGAATGTGCTGAAGAGGCTGACCGCGAGAAAGACAAACAGTGAGAGAGAGAGAGACTTGGTGTTCATGACGAACCTCCTTGGGGGTCTGTGGTCGGGGGTCTGTGGCCGGGGGGCTGTGGTCGGGTCTGTGGTCGGGTCTGTGGCCGAGGGTCTGTGGCCGGGGGTCTGTGGTCGGGGGTCTGTGGTCGGGGGTCTGTGGTTGTCTGCTGCGGGATGAGGAGTGAGGTCACAGGGTTCCACTCAATTCGGACGGGGTCAACCACGTGCCCGAAGCCACCCACGGGTCTCGAAGAATTTTCCGCCAATGCACCTCTCGGCACGACATCGGCTGGCACCTCTCCCCGTTGCCAGCGCCTTCTCCGGGTGTGTACCGGAAGGATACGGAAAAAGTCGCCACTCGTTCCAACCCGCGACTCCGTCGTGTACCCTGTGTTCTTACGGATTGGCTCTGTGACTTCTCGAGTGGCTTGTTGCCTAGCGGTGCGCACCCTCTTCGCCTGGATTGAAAAATTCCATACAGGACGGAATCTTTCGGTAGACAGGTCGAAACCGCCCAGCTACAGTTGGTTTCGTGCGTTTCGTGCTGTGAACCCGTTTTCTACGAGGAAACGTAGATGCAGAGTCCACTGATCGCTCCCGAACTCCCTGCGATGCCGATGGAAGAGACTCCAGAGTCATCGACACCCTGTGACTATGAGTTTGCCAGCGACATTCATTCGACCGTCGACTTAGCTGAGCTGCTCGGCAAGACCGCCAAGCACGCGCTTGTCGGCGTGCCCTTCGAGGCTTTCGACCTCGACCATCAGGTCGGAGTGGGAGGCATCGCAGAGCTGTGGCTGGCACACCACCCAGCGGTCGAGAAGCCCTTCGTCGTCAAGGTCGCTCACCGCCACCTAGCCGACAACTTGCACGTACACGCCCAGTTCGACCGCGAATGGCGCGCCACCCGCATTCTCGACCACCCTGGCATCATCAAGCACTACAGCCGTGGGTTGAGTGAAGATGGCCGCCCCTTCCTCACCATGGAAGTCGTGGTCGGCCGCTCCCTCTCACACTTTGTGCGAAAAGACATCAACTGGTCGTTCCTGAGGGCCGTGCTGATCCAGCTGTGCGATGTGCTCCACCATGTCCACGAGCGCGGACTACTCCACCAGGACCTCAAGCCCTCGAACGTCCTCGTCGACATCAGCAAGCGGCGCATTCGACTGACGGACTTTGGCCTCACCCGTTTCGAGAAAGCCAAGCCCGGCGCCACCACCGCCTCCGTCCTCGGAACGCCAGCCTACATGGCGCCAGAGCAGGCGCGCGGACAACTCGGTGAGCTCGGCGCACACACCGACCTCTACACTGTCGGCGTCGTGCTCTACGAGCTCTTGACGGGCTCCAAGCCCTTCGAGGTCGAGAGCGACCGTGTCGTGATGATCAAACACTGCACCGAAGCGCCACGGCCGCCGGTCATCCGTGATTGCATTCAGGCGCCCGCTGAGATCTTGGACGTCCTCGACCGACTCCTCGCCAAGAGCCCCGCGGCCCGCTACTCCAGCGCCCGACAGCTCAAGAAGACGCTCAAGCGGATGCCGAAATAGTCCGCGCTCACGCGCCGACAACACCTCCTGCCCTCGTCTACCGCTCACTGCGAGTCACCTCTGCCCCGAGCCGCGCGCGAACTCTGATTGCCGCTTCATTTCGATGAGTTGCGGCGCGAAACGCAGTCGTCCGCTCGGCAATCCTTCGCGCCCTAGCGAAAGCGACCATTCGCCGGTACGTTCCTGGCAGACGAATCGGCGACAGTTTTCGGCGAGAGGTGTCTCTTGCGACCCCCCTTGGCTCGTCAAGGAGATGCCTCGGCCCGGCGTGTCGCCGTATGACAAGCAAGACCAGGAAAGCGCTCTCTCTGCCGCGGATCACGAGGACTCGAGAGTTCTGGTGGTCAGCGGCCGACAAAATGTCGCAGCAGGACCGGAGGTGAGGTCGATGAAGTCAGCTCTAACCTTGTTATTCGCATCGCTCGTGGCCATCGCGAGCGCAGGCTGCGGCCCGATGGACAGCGAACGCCGCGATGACCTCCAGGTCACCAAGGTCGTTCTCTACCAGAATGGCATTGGCTATTTCGAACGCCGCGGCACGTTCGACGGGCAAGAGCTCAAGCTGCGCATCCGGCCCGACCAGATCAACGACATGCTCACCTCCCTCACCGTGATTGACCTCAACGGCACCGTAGGAAGCATCTCACTGCCCGTCGAGAAGAACTCCTCCATGGTCTTGGGCGAGCTGCCGCCTCAGGTTCGCGATGCCGGCGGGTTGCTCGCCGTCCTCAACGCCTTCCGAGGTTCGCAGGTCGACATCAAGACCAAGAGCGGCGGCGCCTCCGGACGCATCGTCGGCGTCGAGTACAGCACCAACGCCGACGGCGGCAGCTCCCCCGTCGTCACCATCCTCACCGACGACTCCGAGCTGCTGCCCTTCGAGCTCTTTGACATCGTCGAGGTCGAGCTCGGAGACCGCACCCTCGTCGTCGGCCTCGAGAAGGCCCTCGACGTCGCGTTGGGTGAGGGCGAGTGGAAGCCGGTCGAGTTGGTCGTCCACTTCCCCGAGGACGACGATCACGACGTGATCATGAGCTACGTCGTCGCCATGCCCACCTGGAAGCCCGCCTATCGACTGGTCTTCGACAAGAAGAACAAGGTTCGGCTGCAGGGCTGGGCCGTCATCGACAACGTCTCTGGCGAGAGCTGGGATGACATCCAGCTGTCCTTGACCGCTGGCGCTCCCATCTCCTTCGTGGTCGATCTGCACTCGCCGCGCCTGCCCCAGCGTGCCGATCTCACTTCGCGCACCTACACCGCCAACGCCGAAGCGCCCCCTGAGGCCGTCGAGGCGTTCAATGAGAGGTCCTACGCCGACGAGAGCGTCGCACGGGCCCCATCCGCCAAGCGCAGGGCTGGCGCGACCTCCGCCCCCGCTCCCATGCCCGAAGAGGCTTGGGGCGGCGACTACGACGGTAAATACGACACTCTCGGTGGGTCAGGTTACGGCCGCGCCGAAGGCATGACCGGCGAGATGATGAGAGACTCCATGGTCGCCAACGCCACCGGCGAGCAGATGGGAGCCCTCTTCCGCTACGACGTCAGCGTCCCCGTCACCGTGCCCGACCGCTCCAGCGCCCTGGTGGCCATCATCAACGACGACGTCGATGCAGAAGACATCTTCCTCTTCGACCCCAGCAGCGGCTCGGCGCGCGCAGCCACTCACCCCTACCGCGCCGTGCGCATGAACAACACCACCAAGTTCGTCATCGAGAAGGGCCCTCTCACCATCTACAAAGACTCCACATTTGTCGGCGAGGGAATGACCAACCAGATCGGCCTCGAGCAGACCGTCTTCATCCCCTACTCCCTCGAACCCAGCATCCATGTCGAGCAGGTCTACGACTGGGGCCAACAGGAGCAGAAGCTCCTCAAGATCAAGGACGGCATCATCACCGTCGAGTCCTACCAGCTGCAGAAGGTCAACTTCACCATCACCAACAACCAGGAAGAGAGCATCCCGCTCTACCTGCGTGTCGACAAGGTCAACGGCTTCGAAATCGACCAGCCCGAGCGCGCCATCGCCCAGGGCGAAGTCTACTTCGTCAAAGTCGACGTCGTGCCCAACGACATCACCAAAGAGAGCGTCGTCCAACGCAGCCGTACGACCCAGACCATGACCCTGCTCGACTCCAGCACCCAGTCCATCTTCGAGCTCTACCTCTCGGACACCAGCGCCGATCCGAGCGTCAAGGCCCAGCTCGAGCAAGTGCTTGCCAAGAAGAAAGAGGTCGGGGACAACGAGTTCCGCCGCGCCACCCTCGCCGAGCGCCAGAACGAGCTCCGTTATCGCGCTCAGGATCTGCGCAACAACATCAAGGTCCTCGGCACCGCCAAAGCCAACGAGAGCCTGAAAGACTCTCTGGTCAAGAAGCTCATGGGCGTCGAGGACGAGTTGGCCAAGATCGACGGCGAGCTGGTCGAGCTCGGCGAGCGCAAGTACGCCATCGAGGTCGAGATGCGCGAGCTCTTCGAGGGCATCACCTTGATGCCAGCGAAGTGATTTCGGTGCCTGCCAGTCCTGCGGCCGGCTTCCTGTGGACAAATTTTTGCCAATGGCATGCGGCGGCCTCCCGAGGCCGTCGCTCGTCGCTGAGACCGCCGAGCGAGGCGTGAGGCCAGAGATGAACGAGGATCAGTTCGGACCCGCTGGGATGGTCGACGCCCTCGAGAAAATCGCGGGCCGGCGCCACGTCTTGTGCTCGGAGCCCGACCGCGTCGCCTACGCCCGCGACCTCTGGCCACGCAGCACGATCAAGGCCCGCGCCGGGAAGACCTCGGCGCGCCTGCCCTGTGCCGTGGTGCAGCCCGCCAACGAGGCCGAGGTCGCCGAAGTGGTGCGCTGCGCCGAGGCCTTCGAGGTCGCTCTCATCCCCTACGGCGCAGGCAGCGGGGTCTGCGGCGGCGCGCTCGCCGAGAGCCCGGCGATCACCGTCGACATGAAGCGCATTCGCCACCTCGAGGTCGACAAGAACACTCACCTCGCCCGCATCGGCCCGGGCGTCATCGGGCAACACCTCGAAACCGAGCTCGAACGGCTGGGCCTGACCATGGGCCACTACCCTTCGAGCCTCTATTGCTCCACCGTCGGCGGTTACCTCGCCGGCCGCTCGGCCGGGCAGTACTCCAGCCGCTACGGCAAGATCGAGGACATGGTCGAGTCCCTGCGCGTCGTGGTCGGCGGCGGCGAGGTGCTCGACACCGCTCAGTGCGCCAAGCAGCACGGCGTCGACCTCCTCGAGCTGCTCGTCGGCAGCGAGGGCACCCTCGGCGTCATCACCGACTCGCTCATGCGCTTGCACCCACTTCCTCGGCACCGCTGGTACCGCGGCATCCGCGTGCCCAGCATCGAGGCGGGCGCCGAGGCCATGCGGGCGCTGCTGCAAGGCGGTCTGCGGCCCGCGGTGGTGCGGCTCTACGACGAGATCGACACGCTCATGGCCTCCAAGGGCGAGGAGCCGTCTGAATCCAGCCTCCTCAGCCGGCTCCTCGAGCGCGCCCACCAGAGCATTCGTTCGACGTCGCCCTCGGGCCAAGGCGGCGGGTTGCGCGCGCTGGTCGAGCGCACCGCGCGCGGGCTCATGGGGCGTGTCCTCGGTGCCCCGATGCTGCTCAGCCGCGCCACCACGTTGCTGCCCTCCGGCTGCCTGCTCATCGTCGGCTTCGAAGGCGACGAGGAGGCCGTGGCGCTCGAGTCGGTCCTGGCGGCGAAGTGGCTACAGCGCTTCGGCGAAGACATGGGCGCAGGACCAGGCGAACACTGGCACTCCCACCGCATGAACATCAGCTACAAGATGAGCCCCTTGATGGACACGGGGGCGTTCTCGGACACCATGGAGGTGTCGACCGACTGGGGTAACCTCATGCACCTCTACCACACGGTCAAGAACGCCCTGGCGCCCCACGTCCTGTGCATGGCGCACTTCAGCCACGCCTACGTGGACGGCTGCTCCATCTACTTCACCTTCGCCGGCTTCGCCGACTGCCTCGAGGAGACCCTGGCACTCTACGACCGCACCTGGAAAGCCGGCCTGACGGCCGTCGCGTCCACGGGCGCCTCCATCGCGCATCACCACGGGGTCGGCAAGTCGAAGTCGGCGTTCACCGCCGAAGATCACCCCGGCGGCGCTCCCCTGATGCGTGGGTTGTCCCTGGCCCTGGACCCTGCGGGCGTCTTCAACCCAGGCAAAGTCTGGCCCGCAGCGACGTTGATGCGCGGGGACAAGTCATGAGCCCGAGCTCTTGGAACACGGGCGTGCTCAGCCGCCTGCCGCAACAGCCCCTCGCCTTCCACCGTCCGTCGAACCTGGAATCGCTCGACGCTCTCCTCGACGACGCCATCGCCCACGACCATTGGGTCTGCCCCATCGGCGGCGGTCATCACCTGCGGCCGCAGGCCGTCGTCCAGAAGGAGATTGTGGTCGCCGACCTGCGCTCGCTCACCAAACTCCTGGACGTGCAGCCCCAGAGCCTCGTGCTGCAGGTCGAGGCGGGCATCTCGTGGGGGGTCTTCAGGGCTCTGGCCGCAGAACACGAGATGGAGGTCGAGCACCTAGGCAGCCCGCCCGATTCCGCGACCCTCGGGGGGCTGCTCGCCCGCTACTGGCCATGGCCGCCGGCCTACCTGCAGCCCGGCCTGCGCGGCGCCTGTGTCGGGTTGAGCGCGCGCTACGGCCCGGACAGAGAGTACCGCTACCTGCAAGCCCCGCGAAAAGCCTCGGGCCCCGACTTGCGCGGCCTCTTCATCGGCGCCCAAGGCCGCCACGGCCTCATCACTTCGGTCTCGATTGCGCTCAGAAGGGCGCCCGAGGCCCGTCGCGCCGTGGTCTTCGAGCTCGGGTCCTTGGTAGACGCCGTCTCGCTCGCCAGGACGCTGCTGCGCGCGGATTTGCGGCCGACGACCATGACGGCGCTGGGCTCGACGACCGGCGCCACCCTCACCCTCGTCTTCTCAGGCGTCGCCGCTATCGTGGACGGTTGGGTCTTGCGCGCCCAGCAGCGAGGCGCCGCGTCGGTGGAAGCGAGCGAGCGAGCTCCGATCGATGCGGTCTTCGAGGCCGTCGGACATTACGACACCCTGCTCGCCGCCGCAGCTCTGGTGCTCGAACCTGGGTCGGCGCTGACCTTCGACGGGTTCACACCCTTTGGAGCCCGTGTTTGCGCCGCCGCGCACGAGCCGTCCCTCGAAGCGCTCGGTTGGACCTTTGTGACCGAGCCGGTCCAGACCTCTCTGCCGAGCGACAGTGAGGCGCTGCAAAGGCTCGCCGCCGAGCTCACCGACGCCCCTTGGTCTCCAACGGTGACGCAATAACGACGCGGGGAGCGAGCGATGAACGAGTTCGAGACGAGCAACCGCAAGACCCTCAGCTACTGCACGACCTGCCCGAAGCTGTGCCGTTTTGCGTGTCCTGTCGCCCACGAGGAGGCGCGCGAGACGGTCACGCCTTGGGGGTTGATGAATTTGCTGACCCGCGCCGTGCGCGGGCCGGGGCTGAACGCCGAGCTGGCCGACGTGCTCGGGCACTGCACCGGCTGCCTGGCGTGCCAAACCGCGTGTCTGCATGGCATTCACGTGCCCAAGACCCTCTTCGAGGCGCGCGAGTGGGCCCGTAACGAGGGTCTGGGTCTGGGCTGGGAGGTCGGTGTGACTGGCGCCGCCGAAGTGCGCTCGCGGCTGGACGGCGCTGCCCTGGGCTTCTCGAAGGAGTCGCGGGTCGGATTCTTTCCGGCCTGTGAGGGCAGGGTAGGGGACCTGGGAGCCGTGCGGCGAATGGCGCGCATCTTCGAGCGCGCCCACTTTGATGTGCAGCTGGTCGAGTCCCCCTGGGCCTGCTGTGGAGCGCCGCTCTTGGCCAACGGCAAGCGCGGTCTCTACGCCGACCACGCCGCGCAGCTGGCCGAGCGCTTTGCGTCCTTCGACGTCGTGGCGACCGACTGCGACGAGCTGGTGGCGACCTCGCGCACGCCGGCTTGGCGCCAAGAAGCGGCGGGTGGAGGCGAGCGAGTCATCCACTGGACCGAGCTGATGGAGGAGGGCCTGGTGCTCTCGGACCTGAAGTCCGCTCTGGCTGGAGACGCCCGCGTCTTTGTCTACCAAGACTCGTGCGCACTGGCCCGGGGAGCCGGTGTCACGGACGCGCCCCGCGCCCTGCTGCGCTGGATCTTGGGGCGAGAGGCCGAGGAGATGCCCGACAAGAAGGAATGGTCGCGGTGCTGCGGCGCGGGCGCAGGGTTGCCGCAGGTGGCGCCCGAGACGGCGGCCAATTTGGCGCGCAAGCTCGTCGCCGGTCGAGGGGAGGTCTTCGTGCGCACCTCGCGCAGCTGTGGTGGACATGTGGCGTCCCACTATGAGGGGGACGCAAAGCTGATGCTGTTGGACGAGTTGCTCGCCGACGCGCTGGGAGTAGAGGACGATGCCTGACAATCCTTTCTTCGTGATCAACCCCAACGCGGCCAATGGTCGGGTCGGCAAGAATTGGCCCGCGCTCAAGGCGCGCACCGAGGAAGTCCTCGGGCCGGTCGACTTCGAGCTCACCAAGGCGCCCGGCGACGCCTCGCGTATCGCCCGAGAGGCCGCGGAGGTCGGCCACAAGCTGGTCGTCTCGTGCGGCGGCGACGGCACCCACAACGAGGTGGTCAACGGCCTCATCGTCGACGACAAGGCGGTCAACCCCGACACCGTCATGGGGCTCTTTCCCATGGGGACGGGCGGCGATCTGCGGCGCACGGTGGGCGCCTTCGGCAACGTCGAAGACCACCTCAGCCGTCTGAAGGACGGCTCGGACTGGCGCGTCGACATCGGGCGCATCGATTTCGTCGACTTCGACGGCGGCCCAGCCCACCGTTACTTCATCAACATCGGCAGCTGCGGCCTCTCCGGTATGGTCGATCTGACGGTCAACCACACCACCAAGTTCTTCGGGGGCCGGGCCAGCTTCTTCATCGGCACCCTGCGCGCCATGGCCCGCTACACCTACCCCAGCATCGAGATTCGCATCGACGAGGGTCCGGCCATCGCGGGCCCGATGACCACCATCGCTGTGGCCAATGGGCAGTTCTTTGGTGGCGGGATGCACTTTGCGCCGCAAGCCAAGATGGACGACGGCCTCTTCGACATCATCATCAACCACAAGAGCAGCTTCTTCCAGAGCGTCGCTGGGGCCCGTGACGTCTATGCGGGCAAGCACCTGCGGCGCAGCGCCTTCGAGATGCATCAGGGCAAAACAGTGGAAATGACGGGCGAGAATGTCTATCTGGACGTCGACGGTGAGGTCCCCGGAAAACTGCCAGCGACCTTCCGCATCATCGCGTCGGCACTCGCCTTGAGGGTCAGCGACAGTCCAAGTCGAGGAATGGATGAGTAAACGTTTGGCAGAGTCGCCCAACAATACAGAAAAGGAGACCTTCTCGGTTCCACCGAAAAGCCCGCCGTCTCCACGTTCCATGAGCAGCAAAGAGGGCGCCTCAGGGTTCCTGCTGCGTTTCGCGCTGACCTCCGTCAGCGGCGTGCTGGTCTTCACCTCGTTCCCAACCTACGACATCTGGCCCTTCGCCTACTTTGCCCTCGTGCCCCTCTACTTCGCACTGGAAGGGCGCACCAAATCGCAGGCCTTCGCTTGGGGGGCTTGGATGGGGACGGTCACCAACGTCGGCGGATTCCACTGGATCAGCGGCCTCCTCGAAGACTTCGCCCACATGAGCGCGACGCTGGCCATGACGCTCTGCATCGTACTCTGCTTCGTTCAAGGCCTCGTCTTCGCGCTCTGGGCTGGCTATGTCGCGTGGGTCTCGAAGCACGCGCCGAGGCTGCCCATCTGGCTCTACGCCGTCCCGGCCATGCTCGTGGCCGAGTTCACCTTCCCCATGCTCTTCCCCTGGTACTTCGGCAACAGCCAATACCTCTTCTATCCCGCCATCCAAATCGCCGAGCTGGTCGGCGTCTTGGGCATCACCCTCGAGCTGATGCTGGTGAACACCGCGCTCTACGTGCTGCTCACCCACTTCTTGGATCCCACACGCCGAGCTTCGAACCCTGTGCCCTGGCGTTTTGCTGTCGGCGCGCTGGCCTTTGTCGGGCTGATGCTCGGCTGGGGCCAACTGCGCATCAACCAAATCGACCGCTTGCAGGATGAAGCCAAGAAGCTGCGCATCGGCATGGTCGAGGGCGACATCGGCATCTGGGAGAAGGAAGACCCCAAGAAGCTCGACAACAACATCCTGATTCACCAGAACCTCTCGGCCCAGGTTGCCCTCGAGGGCGTCGACCTCATCGTCTGGCCCGAGTCCAGCTACCAATCTCCCTACATTTGGGGGAGCACGCTGAAGACCGATGACAGCTTGCTTCTAGAGCTGGACTCCCTCTTCGTGCCCCGGTTCCGCGACGGGATCTTGCCGGCCATGCGCGCGATGCGTGTGGGTTTTGGGCGCGATCTGCACCATCGGCCCGAGGTGCAGCATGCCTTTCAACGCGCCGCTTCGACCGCGGCTCGAGCCCATGGCTACAAGCCCCTCCCCAGCGGCTTTCCATCTCGTTGCGGAGAGGCCTACGAGACGCATCTCGCCTGTCCCTTCAAGAGGGTGCCCCCGGACGAGGTCACCTATTTTCTGCCTGGCTATGAGCCGCTCGCCGCGGACCGCGACGCGGACCGGACGGCTGGAACGCTGCCCTGGAGCCAGTTCGCCGTGCAGCGAGGCTTTGACGTGCCCCTGCTCTTCGGGGGTGTGAGCATCCGCGCACCCCAAGGCGTGACCAAGACCTATGCTGAGCTGTTGCGGTCTCCGAAGTCGGAACGAGAGCTCTTCAACGTCGCATTCTTGGTCGACCGCGAGGGGCGCGTGCTCGACGAGTACAAGAAGGTCTACCTCCTGCTGTTCGGGGAGAGCATCCCATTCGCAGACCAGATCCCTTGGATCTACGACCTGATCCCTGAGGCCGGCTCCTTCAGTGCCGGCGAGACGCCATATGTCATGGAGCTCGAGGGCGTGCGCATGGGCGCAATGATCTGCTACGAGGACATCATCCCGGCCTTCAGCCGCAAGCTCGCCATGCTCAAACCGCAGATGTTGATCAACGTGACCAACGACGCCTGGTTCGGGAAGACCGGCGAGCCCTACCTGCACCTCGCATTGGCGACGATCCGCTCGGTGGAGAGCCGCGTGTGGCTGGTGCGTTCGACGAACACCGGGGTCAGCGCCTTCGTGGACGCGAACGGTCGGCTGGTAAAGCAGACGTCGATTCACGACCCGGAGACGTTGGTCGCGGACGTGCCCATCATGAGCGGCGAGAAGACGATCTACACACGGATCGGCGACCTGATCGCTTGGCTCTCCATGGGGCTCGTCCTGATTGTCCTGGTGATGGCGAGGCGAGGGGACTTCGAGTCGGAGGAGCAGCCGAAGGCGGAAGGCGAGAAGGGCAAGGTGGCTGAAGGTGAGGACCCTGCAGACGAGGATTGAGCCGCTGCTCTTCGTCTGCGGTCTGGGCTTCCTTTGCTCCTCTACGTCGCCCGAATGCACTCTAATTCGTTGACGAATCAAAGAGCCAGCCACAGCGTAGAGGGAGCAGAGTCAGCAGAGGGCGCAAAGCGTCTTAGCAAAGAAAAGAGCCCGAGGCCGCTCGCGCCTCGGGGCTCTTTGCGTTCGCAAGCGCAGTGGTTGTTGCTCGCATCCTGCTCGCAACCCTCGGTTTTCCGCCACGCCGAGCTGCGAGTTCTAGAGCTTGAAGGGGAACTTGACGACTTTTCCAGCGCCGTCGTTCTCGGGGAAGACCATGCCTTTGACGATGCCATGGATGCACTTCTCGGCATCGGTACCAGCGAGGCTTCCGCCAGCGGTTTTGACGCCCCCAACGGCGCCGGACGCTTTGATCTGGAAGGCGACGGTGAGGTCTCCACCGCTGCCGCAGTTCTTGGCTTTGAGCGCGTTAGCTTTGAGTACAGCACCGACCTTATCGCGATCCAAGGGAGGCGCAGAGGACTTGCCGCCATCTCGGATGGAGTTGAGGGTGTCACCGACCTTGTCTTCCTTCTTCTTGTCCTTGGCGACCTTTTTGTCCGTGTTCGGGTCTTTTTTGTCCTTCTTCTCGTCGGCTCTTCGGTCGTCTTTAATGTCCTTCTTCTCGTCGTCTTTCTTCAGGGCGGCGGTGTCGTCGAGGGCGGCGTTGGCGGCATCGGCCGTGGGGTCCTTCGTCGGGCCGGTGGAGCCGTCCACCGGCGGGGTATCCCCTTCGGGCTGGGTCTCGTCCTTCTTGTCGCCATCAACGGCCACAACGCCCTCACCCTCAACTTTCTTGACGGCGGCTTCGGCTCCCTCGACACCCAAGTCTTCGTCGGTGCCTTCCTCTTCGACCACTGCTGCAGATGGAGGGGCCTCTTCTTCTTTCTTGAGCAGCAAGAAGGTGAGGAAGACGCCCAGCCCGACGACGACGAGGAGCAGGAAGCCGATGCCGAACATCAGGCCCTTGTTCGAGCGTCGGGTGCCGACGTTGAAGAGGGCTGGGGCACCAGTCGCGCCTTGGCCGCCGAAAACATCGCTGCCTGCATCGTTGTCAGACGAAATCGGTCCGCCGGCACCAAGCTTGGCGAGGGTGCTCAGATCGATGAGACCAGACTTGTCCGCCTGTCCGCTCATTCCGCCGCCGCTGGCGAACCCTGCTCCGCCACGCGGGTTGGAATCGCCAACCGCGGTCAGATTGCTGAGCGAGAAAAGCACCGAGTTTTCGGCTCGTTGGCTTATCAGCTTGGTGTCGGGCGCGGAGCCCGTATCAACGGACGAGGGATCGCTCTTCTTCGTTTCGAGCAAACTCTCGAAATTCTTATCGGACATCTGCTCACTCCTGACGACACCGGCCGTTTGCGCGTTCTACTCGCTGTATACGCGCTTGTTCCCTACAACCGATTTCGAACAATGCTCAAAGTTTGAAGCGCAATTTGTGTGGTCCCATGCTCACATGACCGCGGTCGGGAGAATAACTCGGTGAGGTTGGGTTTGTCACGGTCCAAGCCAACTTTCGATCCCCAGTTTTTTGCGTTCCGAGCGGTGCGGTCAAGTCATTTGGATTGTGTTGTCTCGCTTTCCGTCGACCGATTTTCGCTTCTATCCGACGAGTTGCGGAGCGAAGTTCGGTCGTCCGCTCGGCAAATTGGGACCGGACCGGGTGTTGTCGGCGTCGACGGGTTTGCGATTGTCAAGAGGCTGACGACAGAGCCAAGGCGATGACGAACGCGCCTAGTGCGACGCTGACCAGCCCGCGCGCTCTCGCCTTCCACCCTCGCATGGCGCCGAAGGGGCCATGGTAGATGCCTGTGACCACCGGAAAGAGCCCAGCCAAAGCGACGGCAGCGCCCATGATAATCCATGAGGCGGTGCGATCGTAGAAAAGCAAAAGGACTCCGACAGCCAGGACGACGAGCGCCGTCCACTGCTGGCGGTTGAGCCAGCGGGAGAAAGCCTCGAAGCGGGTCCACTCATCGTCGGCATCCTCGTCGTCCGTTTCCTCAGGTTCGACGTCGACTTCGGACTCATTCATCTCGATGTATTGCCTCGCCTAACCACGACCGATTCTCGCGTCATTCCGGCTAGTTGCGGCGCGAAAATCGGTCATCCGCTCGACATTGGCGGACCGTTCCAAGTCTCGATCGCGAGGTTGAGCTTCTCTCTGAGCTCCATGAACTGATCGGAGATGCCCCACATCAGCAGAGAGCCCAGCCGCTCTCCGACGCTGCGATTGCTGATGGAGTTCTCCTCCTCCTCGAGCAAGCGTTGGACCATCGCCGGATCGTCGCAGAAGAGCAGGCCGACGCGGTTGGCTGTGTCTTCGGCCGCTTCGACATAGAGCTTGATGTCCAGGTTCGCGCCCGACTCGATGCGAGCGTCCACGATGGTGCGCAACAGCGCTTGCTCGTCGAGCTTGAGCTTCTTCCCCATGTCTTTGGAGATGCGCTGCATGTTTTTGCTGAGGTCGACGTTGAGGTCAGGGCGGAAGGTCTTGAAGATCGTGTAAAGCAGCCCTTCGAGAACCTTGACGCCCCCGAACTGCGTCAAAAAGAACTCAGGTCTGAAGAGGGTCAGGGCCTTGGCGCAGACGAACGCGACTTCCTTCTCGCTGCGGCCGCTCAGGAGGTCATTTCCGATCAAGAAGGCCGAAGGGAAGAGGTAGGCGTTACGCATCCCCTTGGCCTTTTCGCTGCGGTACACCGCAGGCACAGAACCCAAGCCGAGGATCTTGATGACCGACTGATAGGTTTTCGAGAAGAACGAAGGCTCATCGAGGTTGAGCCGCGCGTCTTTCTCTCGCAACCCGTAGTGCTCTAGGTCGTGGGCGAAGCGCTCGACCAAGGCCGATTGTGTCAACCGGAAGAGGTGCAGGAGCGAAGGCTCGAGGAAATCGGGTCGTAAGTAGCTGTTCCAAATCTCGTCGGTGAACGCCACTTCGACCTTGGGCGCTCTCGGGCTTCGATAGCGCTCGACGATGCGTCCTCCCTCCTCGCCCGCCCGTCCGAGGGTATCCAAGACCCTAAAGACGCACAGCGAGCGGTCGAAGGACTCCATTTTGCGGTAGAGATTGGCCAGCGCGTCGACGGACTCGAGGCGATCGGGGGCGAGGCGCAGAATCTGGCGGTGCTGATCGATGGCCAAGGCCAGCGTCTCGTCGTCCAAGGCGTAGAGATCCGCCAGGATCTGGTGGAATCCCAGGTCGTCCGGGAGCAGGTCGCTGGCTTCCTGATAGGAAATGGCGGCGCGCTTGGCGGAGTTGAGCTGCTTGAGCTGCAGCTCACCCAAGTTCCGGTAGAGCACGACCAGCACGTTGGTCTGCACGGACTCGAGCGCCTTTTGCCGAGCGATCATGTTCTCGTAGTTGGCCTCCAGCGAGGTCCAATCCTCCATGTCGAGGAGAAGACGGGCGATGGCCTTGAAGCTGTCGAGCTGCAGAGGGTCGATGTCGAGGATCTTGTTGTAAACCTGGATGGCTCTGGTGTGCTCGCCCAGCTTGTCTCGATAGACCACCGCGGCCTTGGACAGGTACTTCACCTTGGCGTCGGCTTCGTCGGCCACGTCCCCCAGGGTGATCAGCGAGCGCACCGCGCGCGACCAGTCTTCCTGGCGAATCGAGAGGTCGGCAACCCGCAGCAGCGCGGGCTGGCTCGTGGCGCACTCCGCGAGAGCGCGCTCGAACGCGTCGATGGCTCGGTTCGCATCGTCGAACTTCTTGATGTAGTCGTCGCCGATGGCCACCAAGACCGCGGCGCGGCTCTCGGCGTTGGTGAGCGTGGTCAAGAGCTTCTCGCGTACGGCGAGAACGGCCTGATCGTCGCCAGACTCCTCGGCGACGCCGAGCAGGGCGTTGATGATGCCCATGTCTCCTGGGCGCACCTCGAGAGCCTTCTCGTAAGAAGTCCGGGCGCGCTCGAGATTGCCGCTCGTCTTGTGATAACCCGCGATCGACACGTAAATTCGGGCGACCATCGAGGGACGCAGCGCGTAACGGTGGAACACCAACAGACGTGTCATCACCTCGAGAGTGTCCTCCGACTCGGCCCCTTCGAGCATCACTGTGGCCAAAGCCTTCAGCGTGTCGAGGTCGCGGGAATCTGAGGCGTAGGCGGTGACAAACGAGCGAAGTGCCTCGTCATCCATTCCGATCTCGCCGTAGAGATTCCCCAGGCTCCGATAGACAAAAAGATTCTCTGACGCACTCCGAGTCGAATCGGCGTGTTTGACGGTGCCCTCCAGGACCATCTTGGCCTTGGACAGGTCGCCGCTTTGAAGCGCTGTAGAAACGGCGCTGCGGATCTCGTGGTAATCGGTGAGTTCTGCGCGGCGTGGCTCCATCGATCGCTCCTTCATGCTCGCTCTTGAGACCGGACGGGTCAGTCAGTAGCCCGCTAGGACACCACGGATTCTAGAAACCGACAAGCGTTCTGAGGGCCGAATTTCTCAGTCTCCACAGGCAGCGTGCGGGATGACCCCATTCATTTTGCACGCAACGTGATTTGACACGGGTCCGTGACCGTAAACTCTCGCTCGGCGACCAAGACCCCACTCTGCATCATCTCCACGTTCACCTTCTTGCCGACGTCGAGGTCGATGTAGGCGGTCTGACCACGCTTGTCGAGCGCCTTGCCCTTGTAGACGATGTCGCCCCATGGCTGGGCCGTCACTTTGCAGGACACCGTTTTCTTCTTCCCGACCCCCTCGTCCCGACGACCGCTCGTTTTCTCGTCTGACTTCGGGTTCTTCTCAACCTTGACAGGCTCGGCCTTGGGCTCCTCAACGGGAGAGGCGGATTCGTCAGGGACTATGGGCTTCTCGTCCATGACCTGCCCCTTCTCGTTCGGTCCCTCGAGCAGTCGGTTGGCACGGGGAATCGCGGGCTCGACTTCATCGGGGCCGGAAGGCGCCTCGACCGCTCCATTGTTGACCGGCACGTCGGCCAAGTCGTTAGGCATCGCCACCACAATCGGTGCCGCGGTTTCG
>PFUG01000445.1 GCA_002789955.1 Deltaproteobacteria bacterium CG_4_9_14_3_um_filter_63_12
CAGCGCTTAGTGTCAGGGAGGCGACGGTCTTGGGCTTGTGCACCCGTACATACTCGACCAGCGCGGCGATGACTTCCTGGTCACTTGGGCGTTTTCCATTCTGTGACATCATGTCCTCCACCGGGTGCATTCGATCAGTAGGACCAGCCTGCATCAGAAACAGCGGCGACGTCAAGAATTTGTTCCCGAGCCGCATTTGGCGAGCGCCGTGGCGATGATTTCCCTGCCTGTGTGAGCGACACCGCCGCACCCGCATTTTGGTACGATCGTTCAACTCGTGAACCGCTTTGGTGGTAAAGAAGGAACTCTGGCTTGACTCCCCGGCCTTGCCCTGCCCGCCCCCAACCCTTCGCCCACGAAGGTGGGACCTGAACCCCAATCAAGGAAACCCTTTGGCACTCTCGACGACGATCAAGTCCATTCAGGACATCATGCGCAAAGACGTCGGCGTCGACGGCGACGCCCAGCGCATTGGCCAGCTGGTCTGGCTGCTCTTTTTGAAGATCTGGGACGACCGCGAGCGCGAGCTGGAGCTCATCGAGACGACCTTCGTCTCGCCGCTGGTCAACCTCACTTGGCAGGCGAGCGGCGAGTCGTTTGCGGCGGCCGACCTGCGCTGGACGGCGTGGGCGGCGGACCCGGAGGGCATGACGGGCGACAAGCTGCTCGACTTTGCGAACAACACCCTGTTTCCGGCCCTGAAGGACATGGAGGTCGGGCCCAAGGTCGAGGGCGACGACGCCGACGCCAAGGCCGCGCGGCTGTTGCGCCAGCGCAAGATGCTCGTGCGCGGGGTTTTCGAAGACGCTTACCAGTACATGAAGTCGGGAACCCTGCTTCGGCAAGTCATCAATAAGATGCAAGCGGACATCGACTTCAACGACTCGAAGAACCGGCATCTGTTCGGCGACATCTACGAGACGATTCTCAAGAACCTGCAAGGTGCGGGCAACGCCGGAGAGTACTACACGCCGCGGGCGGTCACGCAGTTTGCGGTCGACATGGTCAATCCGCGTCTCGGCGAGTCGGTGTTGGATCCGGCCTGTGGAACCGGGGGGTTCTTAGCGTGCGCCATCGAGCATGTCCGTGCGCACGAGGTGAAGACGCCCGAGCAAGAGGCGATGCTGCAGACGCGGATGCACGGGGTCGAAAAGAAGCCGCTGCCGCACCTGCTCTGCACCACCAACATGATCGTGCACGGCATCGATATTCCGACGCAGATCAAGCACGACAACACGCTCTCGCGGCCGCTGCGCGACATCACGCAGCGGGACCGGGTCGACGTGGTGCTGACCAACCCGCCGTTCGGGGGGATGGAAGAGGACGGCATCGAGAACAACTTTCCGCAGGACTTTCGCACCCGCGAGACCGCCGACCTCTTCCTCGTGTTCATCATGGAGATGCTCAAGCCGGGCGGCCGCGCGGCGGTGGTCTTGCCCGACGGGACGCTGTTCGGCGAGGGCGTGAAGACGCGCATCAAGGAGCGCCTGCTGCACGAGTGTGAGCTGCACACCATCGTGCGGTTGCCCAAGGGGGTGTTCGCGCCCTACACGAGCATCAAGACCAACGTGCTTTTCTTCACCAAGGGCCGGCCCACCCAGGCCATCTGGTACTACGAGCATCCCTACCCGGCGGGCTACAAGTCGTATTCGAAGACCAAGCCCATGCGCGTCGAGGAGTTCGAGCCCGAAAAGGCGTGGTGGAACGCGCGCCAGGAGAGCGTCCACGCGTGGCGTGTCGGCCTCGAGGCCCTCAAGGAGCGGGGCTACAACCTGGATATTTCGAACCCGAACGCCCCCAGCGTCGAGCACGAGGACCCGGACGCGCTGTTGGCGCGGTTTCATACCGAGCGTGCGGCCGCCGCCGCGCTGCGCGAGGAGCTGCGCCAGGTGTTGGCGGCCGCGTTGCAGGGGCAGCCATGACGCCGCACGATCTGCTTCAGGCGTTCGATATTTTGGCCGACGCGCCCGAGGGGGTGGCTCGGCTGCGGGAGCTGGTGCTGCAGTTGGCGGTGCAGGGGAAGTTGGTGCCGCAGGATTCTGAGGATGAGCCGGCGGGGGTGTTGTTGGAGCGGATTGGGGCGGAGAAGGTGCGCGCGGAGGGTGCCAAGCAGAAGCAGTTTGCACTGGTAACGGAGGGTGAGGTTCCGTTTGAGGTTCCAAAGGGCTGGGCCATCCCTCGTCTTGCCGGGATTGCGGAACTAATCAACGGCGATCGGGGAAAGAACTACCCGTCAAAGCAGCACCAGGTTGAACAAGGCATTCCCTTCATCAACGCTGGTCACCTCAAGGGTGGGATCGTCGACACTTCAGAGATGAACTTCATCACACCTGAGCGGTTTGAATTGCTGCGGAGTGGCAAGGTCCAGGAGGACGACATTCTCTATTGCTTGCGAGGTTCGCTCGGGAAATGCGGCATCGTAGGTGGTATCGACTTTGGAGCGATTGCGTCTTCGTTGCTGATCGTTCGGCTCTTTCCTGGATGCTTACCGCGGTTTGCTTACCTGGTTCTGGTCAGCCCATTTGGCCTGGAGCTGGTAAAACGACATGACAACGGCTCGGCCCAGCCGAACCTGTCCGCGACGAATGTGGGGACATACCCCATTCCATATCCCCCCCTCGCCGAGCAGCACCGCATCGTCCAGAAAGTCGACGCGCTCATGGGGTTGCTGGACCGACTGGAGTCTGCCCGGGCCGCTCGCGAGTCGACCCGGGCGGCCTTGCGCGACGCGGCGCTGGCCGCGTTGCGTGATGCTGAGAGCGCGGAGGAGGTGGAGGAAGCGTGGGGGCGGCTTGCGGAAAACCTTGACGCGTTGTTCACCGAGCCGGGGGACGTGGAGCCGCTGCGTCAGGCGGTGCTTCAGCTGGCGGTGCGGGGTCGGTTGGTGCGGCAGGAGGCGGGCGATGAGCCGGCGAGCGTGTTGTTGGGGAGGATTGGGGAGGAGAAGGCGCGGTTGGTGCGGGAGGGGAAGATTCGGGCGGGGAGGGAGTTGGCGCCGGTTTCGGAGGGGGAGGTTCCGTTTGAGGTGCCGAGTGGGTGGGTTTGGACGAGGTTGGGCGAGGTCACGTCTTTGATAACAAGCGGTTCACGTGGCTGGAACATGTACTACGCCGACTCTGGAGCGACCTTCATTCGATCCCAGGATATCAAGCACGACAGGTTGGACTTCGACCAAAGAGCATTTGTCCAGATCCCGGATGGAGCTGAGGGCACGCGAACCAGTGTTGAAAGCGGCGACTTGGTACTCACGATTACAGGTGCGAACGTCGGAAAGTGTGCCCTCCTCTCGACTGCGTTTGGCGACACCTATGTGAGCCAACATGTTGGGCTGATCCGGTTGCTGGAAAGAGCGCTGGGGCGGTTCATGCATAGGATTCGTGAGCTGCGAGAGGCGCTGGTCAACAACAGTGACGAGTTCAGCAGCGACGCTTGGTTTCAGAACCTACGATCGCTCGCTGGTGAATGCGTCTCTCTGATCGACGTGACACTGCATCAACTTTACTTCAAGGCCCAACACGACCCGTTGCCGGGATGGGCTTTTGACGACACAAAGCTTGGTGAGCGCCACAATCGACGTATTGCTGACAAGCTGAAGTGGGGATTCTTGATCTCTGGGAATCCTTTGAATGCGAAGGAGGAAATCGCGGCGTTCGACTCCATTCGAGAGTTGCGTAATCACCTGCAGCACTTCGATCCACCTTGCTTCTGCTTCACGCTCGAAAGGGATGCGGTCAAATGGCTGAACGACGCCTTACTTGTCGGGAGGCTTGCGTGGAAGATACGACAGCAGGTGGGTGCGCCACTCTCGATGCCATTGATACGTCTGCTCCTGGCGCCTGAGGCAGCATTTCAGCCAGGTGCGAGTGCCTCACCCTGATGATGTTGGGTATGCGAGTACAAGGTGGTCTTGATGTTGTTGGCGCGGACACCAATTGAGTTGAGCTTCCATAGGTCAAACAGGTCTCAGCTGGTGATGAGCTTATGGGCGAAACATCGGGATCTGCTGCTGTGGCTGTGCACCATTTGGATCTGAGGAGAGGAGCATCGCTTTTGTTTGGCTAGGCATCAGCGTGTTTGCAACACGGTTACTGTCGACACACCGGAGTGACATGAAGATCCGCAGGATTACTATTAAGAATTTCCGAAACTTTCACGACTTCGCTGTCGACCTCGATGAACATGCAGTATTCGTTGGGCCTAACGGCGTTGGGAAGAGCAACCTCTTGCACGCGTTGCGCCTTGTCCTGGACCCTTCGTTGCCTGATTCGGCGAGACATCTTAGGCAAGAGGACTTCTGGGATGGCGTTCCGACACCCCTCGCAATCGACGCCCGCATCACGATAGCGATCGAGTTGGGCGACTTCGAAGGGAACGACGATCAGCTCGCCTCTCTAGCCGAATACCTTATTGAGACCGACCCTATGGTCGCTCGGCTTACCTATGTGTTCCAAGCGAAGGCCTCGACGAAGGCGGCGACGACGGACGATTTCGAGTTTTTCGTGTTTGGCGGAGACCGGGAAGACAACCGCGTTGGCTATGAAGTTCGACGTCGATTGCCCCTGGACGTGTTTCACGCCCTTCGTGATGCGGAGAACGACTTGTCAACGTGGCGTCGCTCCCCGCTTCGCCCCCTCCTTGAGCGGGCGTGGGCCCAAGTCCCGAAGTTAGATAAGGATGCCCTCGCAAAAGGCATCAGAGACGCTTCAAATCAACTCACCCTATCGCCACCTTTGGAAGCACTGAAGGTGTACATCGCTGAGGCGCTCAGCCTGCGCACGGACGGGGGTGAGACCACTGATGTCCAGCTTGGGATCGCAGCAAGGGAAGGCGATATGCTCATCCGTGTCGTCCGCCTGCTCCTTGACGACGGACGACGTGGGGTGGCCGACGTCAGTCTTGGACTCGCAAACCTACTTTTCTTCACCCTGAAGCTGCTCGAGTTGGAGCACATGGTCGCGGACCATGAGCGCGACCACACCTTTGTGGCGATCGAGGAGCCGGAGGCTCACCTTCACCCCCACCTGCAACGGCAGATGTTCCGCAGTTTGCTTCGGATGAGGCAACACCTCGTGGGAGCGCGGGAAGGGGCGCTTGAGGATCTGCCGACGACGATTCTTGTGACCACTCACTCGCCGCACTTGGCCAGTATCGCACCGCTCAAGAGTCTCGTGCTTCTACGTCGCATCGACGTACCATGTAAGGATGCTGACGAGAATCTGTTGAAGGACGCCAGCGGAAATCTAGTGACGGTCAAAGCCACGATTGCAGCGTCCACCGTCAACGCGAAGTTCGAGCAAATCGAAGCGAGCGATTTGGAACGGTACATCGAGGTGACGAGAGCTGAGATGCTTTTTGCGCGTGGCGTGATATTGGTCGAGGGGGTCGCAGAGCAGTACCTTGTTCCGAAAATCGCCGCTCTTCATGGAACTCCGCTCGACACGCTTGGTGTGTCCGTTTGTGCCGTCGAAGGAACACACTTCACCCCGTTCGTCCAACTCCTCTCACAACTCGGGGTACCGTTCGCGGTGATCACGGATGGGGATCCACATATTACGAACTCTGGTTCAGCCCGTATCGAGAAGCTTCTTCCCGTGCTTGTCGGGGAGCCAGCGTTCGCCAAAATCCCGGCCAACGCGCGCTGTGCCGCTGCGAGAGACAAGGGGCTATTCGTAGGCAACGAGACATTGGAGATTGACCTACTGAAATCAGGAAGACGACGGTCGATCATGCGGACACTTGAGTCGCTGGGGACGTCGGGGGCCGCTCGCAAGCGCGGCAAGGATTGGGGCGCCGATCACAGCGCAATCAACAACACGACGCTTCTCGAGGACATCAAATCTATCGGAAAGGGTAGGTTCGCACAGCGGCTGGCCTCAACTTTGCGTCCGCTGAAATCTGGGAAGGATCCGGCGTACATCATCGACGCGATCGATTTCATTGCTGCTGCGGTTGCACAATGAGCGACTACTTGCGGGCGGCCGTGGAGCTGCGGACGAACGGGAGCCAGTGGGCCGCCTATGAGGATAGGGGCAACTGTGTTGTGCTTGCCGGCCCAGGTAGCGGCAAGACAAAGGTCTTGACCGTGAAGTTGGCCCGCATCGTTCGCGAAGACATCCGCGCACCACGTTCAGTCGCTTGCATGACGTATAGTGCAGAGTGCGTTCGGGAACTTCGCCGTCGCCTGAATCGGCTGGGGATCGATGACTCTAAGGAAATGTTCCTTGGAACGGTTCATGGATTCTGTCTTCAACACATTCTTGGGCCGTACTCGCATCTTGCGGGGATTAAACTACCCGAACCATTCAAGGTGGCAGGCATCAAGCAGCAGCAGTTGTTGTTCGGCCGCGCGGCGAAAGAATGCAAGATCGAAGGCTCGGGCTCAGGACTGAAGCTGGATTTCGACTTATTCCGCCGAGACAACCTTGATACCGAAGCCTGGCAGGATGGCGACGACATGGCGCGGCTTGCATCGGCATACGAGAGGCTTCTCTTCGAGGGTGGGATGATCGACTTCGAGGTCATGGTGCGAGAAGCGGTCCGAGCCGTCGAAAGGCACGCATGGCTACGAAAATGCCTGCAGGCTCGATTCCCTGTGTTTGTTGTCGACGAGTACCAGGATCTGGGCAAAGCGTTACACAGAATGGTTCTCGCGCTGTGCTTTGATGCAAAAGTGCGCCTAATTGCAGTGGGGGATCCTGACCAGTCCATCTACGGCTTCAACGGAGCTCACCCCGACTACCTGAGGGATTTGGCGGGCAGTTCTGAGGTGACGCCCTATCGACTCACCTTCAACTATCGAAGCAGCAGAAAGATCGTGAAGGTAGCAAAGGCGGTATTAGCAGCCGAGGTAGACTATCAGGCCACCACAGACGACCAAGGCGTAGTCAGTAACCATGGCTGTGATGGTGGCATCGAGGGCGAGACCAAGTTTCTGGTCGAGACGATCCTCCCAGACACACTTCAGCGGCGTAAGCCAGGGGACATCCTCATTACGTTTCGTACCAAGCGCGAGGGTGATGCAGTTGAGAAGGAGCTACAATCAGCTGGCCACGAGTATGTGAAGATTGGTTCGACCACGGCCTACCCAAAGGCACCGCTAACGCGCTTCGTCGAGGAAGTTGCTCGTTGGTGCGGTGGTGGGTGGCAGGTTGGCGACCCTAAGCTTTCGAGGATTGTGGGCCAGTGGCTGAACCTACAAAACGCTGTTGACCCGGAGCTCGTCCGGGAGCAACGAGTGAAGCTCGTACGCTTCATGTTCGACCATCGGGGTGACGATGTCGCCGCCAGCACTTGGCTAACAGAATTCGTGCAACAGATCATGCACGCGGATGTACGCGAGCGTGTGAATGCAGTTGGGGAGATCGAGTCCTTCGATAGTCTCTGTGCGGCTGTTGGGTCAGGGGGACCCCTCGAGAGGTTCACGGTACGCAACTTGGCTGGCCAAGCGGGTTCGCCCGATCATCTTAACCTCGTTACGCTGCACTCCTCAAAAGGCACGGAGTTCCCGGTCGTCGTGCTGGTTGGAGCGGACGAGGGGTCCTTTCCTTGGGCCAAAGTAAAAGCGGATTCCGCAGAGGAGGCAGAATATCGGCGGCTCTTCTATGTGGGCATCTCACGTGCTCAGAAAGAACTCTACATCTTGTGGTCCAAAGCCGTGCCTCGTGACCGCAACTGCCAAGGACCGTCCCGCTTTCTCCGTGAGATACATGCGAAACTGAAGAGGAATGCCGAAGAGGAACGAGAAGAGAAGATAGAGCCCCACAAGTGCGCGCGAGGATGTGGAGAGGGAGCTCTTCTCGAAGAGGCTGAGTGCACGAACTGTGGACACATTGAGTACTTCAACGACGAGCACTACGCCGAGCCCCAAACCGATGGCTCGTATTTGATAGATGTGCCCGTCGAGGTTCTCACGAAGCATGACTTTGATCGAACAGAGCCTCTGGTATGCGAGTGTGGTTCGGCTTGTTGGTGGGCCACCTTTGGGTCGTATTGTTCATACTGCGAGCACATGGCCTCCAAGTAGCGTTTGCCGTGTGCCATGAAGTCACCCCAACCTTGCTGGGGATGCAGGCTTCATTCATGCAGGGCGTCTCTGCCTTCGCAATATCAGGTTGCCCTTCCCCTCGCGCCTTACGTGATCGTTCTCACACGGGTTTATGGTGGACCTACGTCACGTTTGTTGAGATGAGAATCGCCACGATAGGTGGTGGCTAGCGGCTACATTCTGAGCACGGTATTTAAGGGGAAGAGGTGGAGCCCCCTCACTTTGTTTGGCGACATGGAAGGGGGCTCCTGTGCCCATCCAGGATTTGTCTGGGACAGGACCCATGTTCTTCGAAATTGTTCGCAGTGTCACGCTGTACGCCGCCCTTTTTGCCATTGACGTGGATTTTGCCCACGAAACGCGGGCGCGAGGTTGCCCGTTTTGCGGCGGTCCACTTCATTCTGCGCCATACGAGCGCAAGCCGCGCGGCCCAACGGCGCTGCCCTCAGAGTACAGCGTGCGACTGAGTCTGTGTTGTGGCGCGCGTGATTGTCGCCGCCGGACCTTGCCGTCGTCGTGTTTGTTCGACGGTCGCCGGGTGTACTGGCGCGCGGTCGTCTTGATCGCAGTCAGCATGACCCAGGGCGGGCCGAGTCGTCGGAGCGTAGGACAGATTTGCGCGCTCTTCGGAGTGAGCCGTTCTACGGTGAGACGTTGGTGTGCCTACTTCGACTCGGAGTTCGTGCTGTCGCGGGCGTGGCAGTGTATCGCGGGGCAGGTTGGAGTGCGGATGAGCGACGAGCTACCCCACGCTCTGCTGGCCCGCTTCGCCAGTAATTCCGGGGCCTCGGAGGCGGCCCTGGTGAGCTGCCTCGAGCTGCTCGCGATGGGTCGTGCGAGCCCCCGAGGGCAGACTTTCTGATGGGGCTCAAGCGCACGCAAAGGATGGGGAATTCCGGCCTGTGAGGGCATTTGATACGATCGGCTGCATGGATCGAACGCGTCATTTGTCGTCAGCCTGGAGCCATCATGAAGAAAAGAGACTCGAGTCAACCTCGCCTATGGGCGCAGCTGCGCTTCAGCGTGGTCGCCGAACTACTCGCCTCGCCTCCTGAGGTCGGCGAGCTTCGTCATCGCCTTGAGGAGCTTGCAGAGAAGCGCTGGATGCACCCGATGAGTGAGGAGTGGGTGCACTTTGGAGTCTCGAGCATTGAGCGTTGGTACTACACGGCCCGCAACAGCAGCGATCCGATCGCTGCGCTGACCCGTCGGATGCGCTCCGACGCAGGTCAGGCCCGCGCCATGAGTACTGAGCTATTGCATGCGCTCAAGGTCCAGTATGATGCTCATCACCGTTGGAGCTATCAGCTTCATGCCGACAACATCATCGCGTTGGCGACCGAAGCTCCCAAGCGCTATGGACCGGCTCCATCGTACTCAACGGTCCGCCGGCGCATGCAGGCGCGGGGATGGGTTCCAAAGCGTGTGCCTCGCAAAGCCACTCCGGGCCAGGTCGAAGCCGCCGAACATCTCGAGAAACGCGAGGTCCGCAGCTTCGAAGCGAGCCATGTGCATGCTCTATGGCACTACGACTTTCATCAGGGCAGCCTGCGAGTCATTGATGCGGCGGGGCAATGGCACGTCCCCCAATGCTTCTGTGTGCTCGACGATTACAGCCGCGTATGTCCGCACATCCAGTGGTACACCCAGGAGACAGCCGACAGGCTGATCCACGGCCTCACTCAGGGTTTCTGCAAGCGGGGGTTGCCGCGCGCAGTGCTGCATGACAATGGCTCGGCCATGCGTGCCACTGAAACGCAGAATGGCCTCGCTGAGTTGGGCATCCTCTCGAAGCCAACTCTGGCCTACAGCGCGTACCAAAACGGCAAACAGGAGACGTTTTGGGGACAAGTCGAGGGCCGTCTACTCGCCATGCTGGAAAGGGTCGAGGCTCTGAGTCTGGAGCTGCTCAATCGTGCCACCTTGGCCTGGGTCGAGATGGAGTACCATCGCAGTCACCACGACGAGATCGGCATGTCCCCGCTGAAGCGTCTTCTCGACGGCCCGGATGTCTCCCGTCCGTGTCCAGACGTAGAGGGGCTGCGTCGGGCTTTCACTGTCCAGGAGAAGCGCACTCAGCGTCTCAGCGACGGAACCATCACCATCGCCGGGGTCCGCTTCGAGCTGCCTTCTCGACTGCGAACCTTGCACCGCCCACTGGTCCGTTATCAGCGCTGGGATCTGTCGACCGCTTGGATCGTTGACGAGCGGGACGAACTCACCCTTGCCCGCATCTACCCTCTTGATAAGACACAAAACGCCAATGCTCGTCGTCGTGCATTGGTCCCGTTGGATGTCGGAGACGAGATTCCGACAGCTCCAGCCAGCAATTTGGCGGACCCCGTCCCCCCTCTGATGCGACAGTATTTGGCCGAATATGCTGCCACTGGTCTTCCTGCGGCCTATTTACCCAAGGACGAACTCACGCTCGCCGCCGCGACCATGGTGAAGGAGAGTTGCGATGTCTGACCAACGGCTGTTGGCCTTGTACGGCCTCAAATTCAACCCCTTTCTCCCTTCGATCTCTGCTCAAGACCTCTGGGTATCGGCCCGAACCGACAATTTCTTCTTCCGCATCGAAACGCTGGTCATGGACGGCGGATTCGCCGTCATCACTGGGGAGTCGGGTCTGGGCAAGTCCAAAGCCCTCCATCAGCTGGCCGAGCGCCTCGCTCAGATTGGTGATGTCGTCGTCGGTGTGATGCAACGTCCTCAGAGCAGCCTGAGCGACTTCTACCGCGAGCTTGGGGATCTTTTCGGGGTCAACCTCTCCGTGGCCAATCGCTACGGTGGATTCAAGGCCCTGAGAGCGCGCTGGCAAAGCCACATTCAGAGCACCCTGTTTCGCCCTGTGCTGCTCGTGGACGAAGCCCAAGAGGTCGCCACTGCATGCCTCAACGAACTGCGTCTGCTCGGAAGTGCACGCTTCGATTCGGAGTGCTTGCTCACCATCGTGCTCTGCGGCGACAGCCGGCTTCCTGAGCGCTTCCGCAGCCGCGCTCTGCTGCCGCTCGGCAGCCGTGTGCGCACCCGCCTGACGCTCGAGGCCTGGAGTCGCGACGAGCTGCGAGAGATGCTCGAACACGTCCTCGAACGGGCAGGCGCGCCGCACCTGATGACTGACATCTTGCAGGACACACTCGTCGATCATGCCGCTGGCAACCCCAGGCTGTTGATGACCATGGGCGGTGAGCTGCTCGACCTAGGAGCGCGGCGCGAGCTGGCCGCGCTCGATGAGAAACTCTTCCTCGAAGTCTACGCTCGCGCGACGCGCCCGCCCAAATCCAGGTCTCAAGCCGAGACACGCTCAAAAGCGTAATCCAGAGCATCAGGAGAGCACGATGAAAGGACTCCCAGTCCTACCCGCTCACCAGCTTCGCGAAACCGAGCCCGACGAACGTTGGCTCATCGAAGAACTCTGGGGCCACGAAGCGGTAGGCATCATTGGTGGCGAGCCTAAGTGCTGCAAGTCTTTCCTGGCGTTGGCCATGGGGATCGCCGTGGCCTCGGGAAAGAAATGTCTCGGGCGTTTCGCCGTCCCTAAACCAGGTCGCGTCCTGCTTTTTGCGGCTGAGGATGCCCTGCACACAGTGCACGAACGGCTCGTCGGCATCTGCGCCCAAGCCGGAATCGACCTTGCCACACTCGATCTCTGGGTCATCACCGCCCCCAGCGTGCGGCTCGACCGGGACTGCGACTGCATCGCCCTCGCCGCGACTGTCGAGCAGCTCCGTCCCGCCCTGCTCATTCTGGACCCTTTCGTCCGCATGCACCGCATCGACGAGAATGTCTCAGTCGCCGTCGCGCCGCTGCTCGAAACCTTACGCCAACTGCAGCGCAGCTACCACTGCGCCGTTGCTCTGGTGCACCACGCCCGCAAGGATGCGGGGCGCACCAGGGCCGGACAAGCGCTCAGAGGCAGCAGCGAATTTCATGCATGGGGCGATGCGATTCTCTATCTGAGGCGCCGCGGCAAAACACTCCGGCTCAGCGCTGAGCACCGAGCCCATAAGAGCCCCGATGACTGCTCGCTCGAGTTGCAGGAGGACCCACTCGCCCTGATCTACATTGATAAGCCTGACGTCGAGGACTCATCGGCCCCGCCCCAACAGGACCCCCAGCAGCGAGTCATCAATGCCCTGCGCACCCTCGGCAGGCGCGCCCGAGCCAGAGAATTGCGTCAACTCTGCCATATGCGCTCTGAGACCCTCACCGGGATCCTCAACGAACTTGTCGAAGCGCTGTCCGTAGACCGCTCCGATGATGGCTGGCTTCTCATAGAGCCTTCGCGCACCCCATCCCAAGCTGGCTTTCTGTTTCCCACTCTCTCAGCTCCTTAGACCCGAGGGAAACGGAAACAGGAAACGCGGCCCCC
>PFUG01000513.1 GCA_002789955.1 Deltaproteobacteria bacterium CG_4_9_14_3_um_filter_63_12
TCGTCGATTGGCAGCCCGAGCGACCGCTCCAGCTCGTCGAGGAGATGCACGAGCAAGTGCGTCCGGACGCTGTCTTTGTTGATGAGCTGGATATGCCAAGCCATCAGGGTCTCGTTCATCAAGCCGGCGTCGAGCTGCACGCCGTGCACGCCAGCGACGAAGGCCACCATCCGCCGGGCGGCGAAGACGTTGAGCTGGAGGAGTGCCATTCCGCTGGCTATGGAGAGTCCCTTGAAAGCGTACTTCCCACAGATGAAGTCGAGCACGTAGTCGCGGATGACACGGTTGACGGGTTCGGCGTCCATGAGTGGCCCCCCGAGGACGCCCATGAGCAGACCAGCGCTTTGGGCGAGCTCGACGGTCTTGGGCGCGTCCTGCGGGCGCAGAACGCCCATGGAGAACAAGAGGCTCGTGAAGAAGGCGTCGTCCTCTACCTCGGCGGCGGTGAGCACCTCATGGAAGCTGCCGGTGACTTTGTTCTTGCGCAGCTCGGCGGTGGTCTCGTGGTGGCTGACGACCGCGACCACGAGGCGCTGCAGCGTGCGTCCGGACTGCAGTGCTGGGATTTCGAGATCGGCTGGAAGGCGCGCGAAGAGCGCCATCCAGCCCTCTTTCCGCGTGGTTTCGAGCCACTGCGCTTCGAGAGCCCGGTATTTGTCGTAGGTGACTCGGCGGCCGGCCTTCAGGACGAACTCTTCGGGGACGGCGGGGAGCAGCGTGAAGTTCTCGACGATCTCGCGCCAGATTTGGCCTTTTCGTGCTGCGACCAGAGGGGAGCCGTCGGTGCGTTTGTATTGCGAGGCGCACTCGGGGCGGAACTGGATGACTCCGCCCTCGGGCGTGAGCACCGGGTAGTAAGGGAAGATGCGGCAACCCGTCGGTTTGCTCTCGTAGCCCAAGCGGCGATGCAGCTCACAGAGCTTGTCTTTGGGGTTGAGGAAGACGCAGAGCCCATCGGGGTGGTGCTTGAGGTACTGGCGCTTCTCGCTCAGGTCGTCATCGCCACCGGAGAAGCGCTCGACGACGACGTCTTTGAAGTTCCAACCGAATGCGGTCTGGAGGTCGGCGCGGCGCAAGACCTCGACGTCTGGGTCCATGAGCTCGATGCGGAAACGCCCGGAACAGCACAAGCCACAGGAGAAGCACTGGTAGCGCAGGTCCTCGCGGACCTCAATGGCGTCGTCGGCGAGGCTCTTGGCGCTCGCGTCCAAACGCACATCGAAGAGCCCCAACCTCGCCCGGAAGGTGGCTCTCTCCTCAGCCTGGGCGGCTTGGAGTCGCTCGCTCAACGCACTGCTGAGGAGGAGCATGCGCTGGTCGAGGTCGTCAACGAAGGCGAGGATCTCGGAGGCCGAGAACGCATGGCCGAAGCGCTCGTCGAGCACTGCTTTGATCTGCGCCAGCGTCGGAGTCCCGCTCAGCAGCTGGGCGATGGCGGAGGCGATGGGCGAGAGCGAGTGGACGTGTTTGGTGATGGGATCTCTGAGGATCACCTCACCATTGGGTTCGACTGAGACGAGCAGGTCGTCACGCAGGACGGGCCGGCTCTCCAAGGTCCAGGTCGAGGCAACGTCGGTTGGCATGAGCGGTGACCGTCGAATTCTTTTGCTGGCCGTTGACCGCCAAACAAGGAAGCCGATGTGGTTGGCCTCTAAGAGAAGTCAGTGGCCGTTGAGTGAGAGAATCACTTGGGGGGCGGCGCGGTCTTCGGCGGGTATTCTGGGTTGACCTCGGGGTCTTCGCCGATCGACATCTCCGATTGTGCCGCTCTCTCGAGGGAGGACAGGTCGAGGGTGGACAGGTCGACGGCTCGCCACTCGTTCCAGCGATCCTCGAGACTGAGCTCGCGATACTGCTGAGGACGGTATCCTCGATGGATGAGCTGCTGCAGGAAGCGCTGGAAGAGGACCCCAACGTCGTCTTCGTCATAGACCTTGAAGTGAATGATCGGGTTGTACACCTGACGACAGAAGGCCTCTCCAAGGAGCTTGCGACGGCCACGGGGACCGCGGACAACGGTGAGCATCAGGTTGATGCTCTCGATATCCGAGCCGATGTTGAACGGCCGCACGCACTCGACCTGAATTTCCTTGAGGCGCAGCTTTGGGATACCCATCAGACTCTCTCCAGCACTGATTCGCGAGGGGGGCTTTGGCCGCACAGTCGGCCAAATGCAAAGCCACAAGGGCAGCGTTTCCTAGAGCTCGAAATCCTTGATTCGGATCCGTGGGACACTGTCTGCAGCGACGTACTCATTTCGCTCGAGCTGAGGTTGCGAAGGGTTTTTCAGGAAAGACTCGAGCCGCTGGGACAGGGCTTGGGGATCTTCCACTCGAGATTCGCTCATCGCCGAGAGGTTGTTGGTGGCCTGCCGGATCTGTTTGCAGAGGCTCTTTCCAATCAATAGCTGCATATCGAAGGCGAATTTGCTGCCGCGGGCGCGCAGGGCGTCGAAGTCGTCTCGCGTCAGCTCGAAGACTCGACAGCGTCTCACCGCGACACAGCTGGCCGAACGAGTTCCGCCGTCGAGGAGCACCATCTGTCCGAACAGTGAACCCGCCTGCAGGAGGCCGATTTGCTCGGTCTTTCCTGAGGAGATCGCCTTTTGCACCGAGACCTCGCCGCTCATCAAGAAGAAACAGCTGTCTCCGGGCGCACGCTCTCGGCAGATGACCGAATCCTCTTCGAAGATCAGCTCCGTCAAGACGGGAAGCACGGAGTCTTCGAGCTCTTCGTCGCTGTAGTCGGCGAAGATCGGAAAGCTCCGCAGATCGTTGGGGAGCAGCGTCATGATTGGCCCCGGACCGGAGTGTAGAGGTTCGACATCAGACCATGGAAGAAGTCGCGGTCTGGGCGCGCGGACCGTTTCCCGCTGCCGAGGGTTGCCGGTTCGCTCAGCGCGTTGACGATGGCGGAGTTGAGCTCCCTGAGTCGCAGGCTCGCGTGCAGGCTCAAGACACTGATCACGTCGAGCGCCACACGGTCGCGCCTCTGCATGAGCTCAGCAAAGCCTTGCGCATCGAAGAACACCAGCTGTGATTTGCCCACCGTCTCCGCCGTCACCGGCCTCGGCTCACCATCGATCATCTCGATGTCGCCGAAGAGGTCGCCGGGGTGGAGACCCGCCAGCACAAAGGAGCTTCCGTGCCGATTGGAGCGGGAGAGCTCGACCGAGCCGTCGACGAGCAGGTACATCCCATCGGAGGGTTCGTCCTGCCGAAAGAGCAGTGTACCCTCTTCCAAACGGCGCAACTGACCGATCACGGCCAGCTTCGAGCGTTGGATGCTCGAAAGCCGCTTGAAAAGGTCATGGGATTCTAGAATTTTCTCGACCACTCCGTGCATGTGCGGCTCGCCTGTTGGATTTGTATACAAGCGCCTGCATCCCAGCAGATTCGGCCGCAATGATCAAGCCATCAGAGGCGGGCGGGACCCCGCGGCGAGGCGCCGCCACTCAGCGGACGAAGCGGTTGAGCTCGAAGCCCGTCACGGTCTTGGGCTCGCCGCTCGCCACATCGATAAACGTCATGCGGCCAACGGGATGCTCTTGGTTCACCCAGACGCGGCCGCGACCCGTGACCCGGCCGAGGTCCGAGGGCGGGCTGCCCAACTGCAAGGGCGAGACGGCAAAAGTGTCCAGCGTGATGCGGTCCACCGCCCAGAGCTTGCGGACCTCGTCGTTGAACGAGAGGTAGGCGTGAGCCGTCCCTTCGTCGCCCGTCCAGAACGTCAGGTCCTCGACGGGCGCATCGCTCAAAACCAGCCGCGTGAAGCCCGATTCGAGGTCGACGATGCTGTAGCCCGGGCTCTGGGCAACGATCGCCGCAGGACCGTCCAAACCCTCTGCAGATTCGGAGGGATGCAAGACGATGGCGAAGCCTCCATCGGCGGAGATCGCCGCGCCTACGATGGACTTGCGTAACGGCAAAATGCGGGCGGGCACAGTGGTGTCGGCCGTGTCGACGATGGTCAGCTCGTCCAAGCCGCCCAGCGTCGTGTAGAGCACCGCGTAGCGCCCGTCCGGCCCAATGCTCGCCAGGCCTTTGACGGTGCCGCCGGCATTGACGGGGGTGAGGAGCGAGGGCTCCGCGAAGACGGCCTCGACCGACACGTCGAGCACCTCGTTGGCTTCGCGCACCACGAGCAGCGCGCGGTCCTCGTCGGCGGTGGGGCTGCCGTCGGAGGGGAAGAGGTCCACGTCGGTGGCGGGCGCGTCGATGGGGACCGTGGTGATCTCTCCGTCCGAGAGCCGCACGATGTAGAACTCGGCCACCCCCATGTCGCGGACGACCGCATATTCGCCCGACGGCGTCACCTGCACCTCGCGGTCGAGAGGGTCGTCCAAGTGGTGCGGGCTGACGGGGATCACCGGCAGCACTTGATCGCCGTCGATCGACGCGAGCTCGAGCACGCTGATGCCGGTGTCGGTGACGACGTAGGCGTGGGTCACCTGCAGCAAACCGTTGAAATCCTTGGCCGTGCGGTAGGTGATGGAGCGGATCTGGAAGCCGACGGAGAGGCTGAAGAAGGCTTCGTTGTTCTGCGCCGTTCGGACCATCGACAGGGTCTGTAGGCTGCCCGTCGGGTCGCCGTCTTCGAGCCCGGAATAGGTGAAGTAGGCAAACGCGTAGCGTGCATCGGGCGCCAGGGTCAGGGTGTTCATGCGCTGGTCGATGTCCATGAAGACCGTGGTGTCAACGGTCTCGCCGCGGTCGTTGACGTCGTCGGCGTGGATGACGCCCAGCTCGTCGCTGTTCTGGCACAAGACGACGGCCATGTTGAGCTGCTCGACGGCCTCGAGACGTGTCGGTCGGTCGCAGACGGGAACCGAGGTGATGGCCAAGGTGTCGGCGTCGATCTTCGACACCGTATCCAGCGTCTCGTTGGGCACGAAGACGTAGTCGCGGCTCGCTTTGGGCGCCAGGAATCGATAGGCCAACTCTGGGCCCTCAACGTCGTAGCGGAAGTCGCCGCCGGACACGTCCGAAGTGGTGTTGGCGTCCCAGTACGCTCCGCCTTCCTTCGACGAGTCCGTCTGGAGCTCACAGCCTCCAGCCAACGCCGACGTGATGGCGAACAGCACTGCGAGACTCAAGGGGGAGCGAGGGAGGGGGTGTCGCGATGTCTTCATGGGGTGACCTCAAAAGGACCAGTGAAACGGGGACGAGGACGCGCTCAGAAGCGGATGAAGAGCTCTTGGGTCCAGAGCCAGCCGTCGACGGGCAAGCTGCCGAGCTCGGTGCCTTGAACGGGCATGCTGGCTTGCTCCTCGGGAGTCGAGCCGCTGCGGCTGAGGGTAAAGCTGGGCTCGGCGCGCAAGGTGTGCCCGACCTCCGTGCGAAAACCGACCGAGACGTCCCACTTGGCGACGAGCTCGATGCCCACCGCGCCCTGACTGGAAAAAAGCCAATAGTCGTCGGCGCTCAGCGAGGAGTCGCCTTTGATGGCGAGGTCGTAGAAGGCGACACCGGCAGCGGCTCGCACGTAGGGGGTCAGCCAGTCTGTGAGATGTAGGCCGTAATCGGCGGTAATCATTAGGTGGTTTTCTTGGTAGTTGGTCTCGAAGATGAAGTAGAGCGGGTCGGCTGAGTTGGCCACCATGAGCCACTCGAGACCCAGACGCAGGCGGTCTTTCCCAAGCAAAAGGCTCTCGAAGGGCTGCACGTCGGCGATGAGGCTGACGGTGGGGATGGCGTCGCCCGCGAAGAGGGGATCGCGCTGGTGGTTGCTGGCGAAGAAGACACCGATGCGGGTTCCGACGCCGAACTCGGGGAACCAAGAGTGCGAGCGGCCAGGCTCTGCTCGAGGCTCCACGAGGGGATCTTGCTTGGCGTCCGTGATGATCGGCGGCCCCGCGTGGGCAGCGGGTGCCCAGAGCAACAAGAACAAGAAAGAGGCGAGAATACTGAGGAGTGTGCGATTCATCGTGCGGACCTCGGAAGACGAGGAGTGGGTAATTTGCGTGCTCATTCTTGCCCCTCCAGCAGGCCGTCGAGGAGGAAGCCTGCGTAGATGCGGGCGTCGGCGCGGGTGGGGGGCGCGGCGACTCGGTTTTCGCCTTCGGCCAGCACGTCGACTTGCAGGGCGGTCAGCAGGCCGCCGTCATCGTTGTGGAAGGCGATGAGGCTGTTGGCTTCGGGCATGAAGAAGAGCTGGACGATGGGGAAGTCGAGGGGGACGAAGGCGGCTTGGCTGTTGCCCAAGTCGATCGTGTTGAGGTTCGGGGAGCCTGAGAGGGAAGCGAAGAGGCGGCGCCCAGAGCTGTCGAGGACGACGTTGGAGAGGGTGGCTGCCTGGGCCTGCAGAGGGCTGTAGGAGCGCCCGGCGAGGTCGAGGATGGACAGGCCATCGCCGGCGGAGTGCACGATGATGACTTGGTTGTCGACGGGGCTGTTGATGAGACGCTCGACGGGCTTGCCGACGCTCAGAGACTCGAGGGCCTGGCCGAGGCGATCCTCGACCTCCATCAGGCGGACGAAGGAGACGATGCGGCTGCCGACGCCGTAGATCATGGCGTGGGGCTCGGTCTGACCGGAGTCCTCGTTGAAGCCGAGGTAGAGGTGGATGTTGGTGCCGGCCTCTTCGAGGGGGATGCGGATGACCGAGGCCGTGGCCGCGTCGATGACGGCGATGTCGTGGCTGTAGTGGTTGACGGTGAGGATCTTCTCGCGGCCATCGGGGCCGATGAAGGTCGTCATGTCGACCGGGTGGTCGCCCGAGGGGAGCTGGTTGAGGGAGGGCTGCAGGCGCGTCACGCCGTTCTCATCGATGCCAGGGAGGAGGTTGATGGCGTAGACGTCGTTGCTGTTGACGGCGAGCATGTAGACGAAGCTGTCTTGCAGCTCGGGACCGGCTCCAGCGTCGGTGAAGAGCACCTCTTTGGGGATGATGACGTTGTCCGTGGCAGCGAGGGTGAAGGGGACGGTGACCTCGAAGGAGGGATCGGTCAGATCGGCGAAGGTGACGTAGGAGTCGAAGAGGAACATGGCGTAGCGTTCTTTCTTGGCGCCGCTCAGCTCGAACTCCGGCACAAAGTAGACCTTGGAGGGGGTGGCACCGAAGCCGCGCAGCGAGCGCTCGAGGGTGGCGCCCTGGGCGTTGGCCGCCGCTTGGAGGTCGACGATGGTGTACTCCAAGGGGTTGAAGAAGACGCCGGAGGGGCGGGTGCCGCCTGGGGAGTAGTGGGTGATGGCGAAGCGCGAGTCGGGGCTGAAGGCGACGGCGTCGAAGAGGCTGCCGACCTCGTAGACTCTTTGGTTGCCGGTCTTGACGTCGATGACGGTCAGGGTCGGGTCCTTGGCGGAGAGGAGCGCGATGCGGTTCTTGTCGGGGGTGACCGACATGCCGACCGGTTTTCGTCCGGCGGGCAGGTGTTTGAAGGCCAGGGCCTCGCCGTCCACCGCAATGAGAACAATCTCTTCGAGGGTCGAGTTGAGCATGGCCAGGTTGCCGTCGAGTTGGACGGGCCCTTCGATGCGGAAGGCATCGTCGTAAATGCCGAGTCGTTCGGGGTCCGCGCAGGCCGAAGTGGCGAGCAAGGCGAGGACGAGGAGGGCGTAAACTCCTAATCTTCGGAGGGCCGAGGGCTGTCGATGTTCTCTCATCATGAGACCTTCCTGCTGTTGAGCGAGGCGATGGTTTTGGGCAACCGTTGACCGCTGGACGTCTCGGGTCCAAGGGGTCGGCCGCAGAGATTGAGAATTTGTCTTGGCTTACTTGATCCGGCTGTTGAGCTCGAACCCGGTCACGGTCTGGATGCGTCCGGTGAGGACGTCGATGAAGCTGATGCGGCCGACGGGATGTTCTTGCGCGATGTAGACCCGGTCGGCGGCGGGCAGGGCGCCGATGAGCACGGGGGGGCTACCGAGGTCTTCGACGGAGGAGTAGAGCGAGTCGAGGACGACGTGGACGGACTGTCGGACGGTGTCGGCGTCGTCGTGGACGAGGGCGAAGAGGTGGGCGTCGTCGGCGGTGAAGACGACGCCGCTGGTGCCGGCATCGGTCTGGAAGAGCTTGTCGAAGGGGCGGTGCTCGTTGGCATCGGAGTCGAACTGCAGCAGCGTGAAGCCGTTGAGCTTCGCGACCGGATCGGGGCTTTGGAGCTCGGCTTCGTGAGCGATG
>PFUG01000113.1 GCA_002789955.1 Deltaproteobacteria bacterium CG_4_9_14_3_um_filter_63_12
TCAATACGGCTGTTCGATGAGACCGACGGGTCGGTCCAAGCTTTGATTCAACCAGTCTGGAGTCCGGAGTCTGGAGCTTCGGTCGCATGCTGCTGGAGGCCGGAGTCTGGAGCTTCGGTCGCATGCTGCTTCCAATTGACTGCAGAAGCCAGCTCGGGACTCCGGACTGCGGACTCAATACGGCTGTTCGATGAGACCGACGGGTCGGTCCGAGCTTTGATTCTGGACCAGGGTGGTGCACAATTGCTGTTCTGCTTTTCCACCGGCCTGATTGAGGTACCCCCATGACCGACGACCCCAAAGACACCCTCCCCAGTGACACTGATGGCGCGCAAAACGAGGTCGAGGGCTCGACGAGCGAGCTAGAGGCTGGCTCCGAGAAGACGGGAACAGAGAGCGCTGGAAAGAAGCCACGTCGCAAGAGCAAGCCCAAGAAACGCACTCGAAAGGCCGACCGAGACGCCAAGATCACCCAGATGAGCCAGAGCTTCTCCATCGACAAAGAGCAGCTCATCGCGGCGCTCAACAAAGCCAAGCACACCATGACCGGCTCCGAGACCGACCTGCCTGGCGACACCCCCATCGACCCCGAAAAACTCATGGAAGCCCTGCCGGACTTCCTGGCCAACATGATCACGCAGTTCGGGGCCGCCATGAAGGAGACCGTGGAAGCCATGTCGGCGCCCATCACCCTCGGCCCCAACGGCATTGTGAAAGCCAAGGTTGCTAAGGTCGAGACCCCTGACGAGCCCGCCCAATCCGATGACGAGGCCGAAGACGACGAGGAACCAGAAGCTCCACTGTTGCATCTGGTCAAAGAATCGGACGAGGGGAAAAACGAGGTGAAGGGCCCCGAAGCGGAAGTCACCGCGGGCCAAACCGCGACCGATAGCCAAGGCGACGGCGAGCCTGCGCCCGAGAGCAAGGCCCCGCCTGCAGAAGAGAAGCCTCTGACCAGTCACGAGCTGCACGTGGGGCGCAACCTTCGGCGCACCCTCGACGACTACGTCATGGAGAACATCGCCACCGACAAGACCGCCGAAAACGTCGAGGTCAAGGTCGACGCGGAGTTCCTCAAGAAGCACGCTGGAAGCCTGCTCGCCAACCTCCTCGGCACCGCCGTCAAGGCCTTCATCCCCAAGCTCGTCGAAGAAGGAGTTGCCGCCGCCCATGATGGCGCGGCCGAAAACGGCGACCAAGAAGCCAAGGAAGAAGCCGGGGAGAAGCCCAACACCGTGGTGATCGAGGAGGTCGACCCCGTCGACCCAAGCGCCGAGTCGAAGGTCTCGTTCAAGCTCGACGTGGGGAACCTCTTCAAGAGCTTGGTGCGCAAAGTGGCCGCCCAAGCCGCCGATTTCAAAAAGGCTGCAGACGCGGAGCAATCGGCCGCAGGTCCAGAACAACCCTCGCCCGCCGCCCAAGCCTCTGAGGAGACCGTGGTCAATTCCGCCGCCAGCGAAGAGACGCCCAGCAGCGACGAGCCAGATTGATTTCTCGCAGCCTGATGGTGGTCGCGGGTGAGTCTTCGGCCGACCTGCTGGCCGCCCGCGTCATCGAGCGGCTCGGCCGAGACTGGACTTGCTTTGGCGTCGGCGGAGCCCGCTCACAGCGCGCTGGACTGGAGGTGCTGCGCCCCGTCGAGGCCCTCAATCTCGTCGGTCTGAGCGAGGTCCTCACGGGGTTGCCGCGGGTCTTCGGGGTTGCCGCGCAGCTCGTCGCCGCTGCCCTAGCCCGCGAGCCCGACCGCGCCCTGCTCGTGGACCTGCCCGACTTCAACATGGGGCTGGGTCCCCTCCTCGCTCGCCTCGGCATCCCCGTGACCTACCTCGGCGCCCCGCAAGCCTGGGCTTGGCGCGAAGGGCGCGCGCGCACCTTGGCCGGTTGGGTCGACGAGCTGGCCTGCCTCTTCCCCTTCGAGCCCAAGTTCTTCGCCGAGCGCGGCGCGCCGGCCCGCTTTGTCGGTCATCCCCGCGCCTTTGAGCTCAAGGACGCCTTCGCGTCCGAGCCCATGCGGGGTCTTGGGAGCTTTGGACGCGTGGCTTTGCTTCCTGGCAGCCGCCGGTCAGAGATCGCTCGGCACGCCCCCGTCCTCAAGGCTGCCCTCACCGACTTGTTGGCGCGCCACCCCGGATTGCAGTGGACGGTCTGCGTCGCGCCCACGCTCTCGGTCGAGGAGCTGCGCGCTGCGTTTGGCGACGTTGCGTCCAAACTGACGTTTCACGTGAAAGACGCCGCAGAACTCCTGGCGCAGAGCGACGTCGCCTTGGTCGCCAGCGGCACGGCCGTGACCGAGTGTGTCATCCTCGGCGTTCCCTGCGTGACCTTCTACGCCGTCTCGGCGCTCACCTATGGGGTCGCCCGCCGCCTCGTGCGTATCCCCCACATATCCATGGCCAATATTCTTGCAGGCTCCCTCCTGGTCCCTGAGCTCGTCCAAAGTGACTTCACGCCAGCGACTCTCAACCTCGCCTTTGACGAGGTGTGGAACCGGCGCGACGAGCTGCGTTCGCGCTTTCGGGAGCTGGCGCGTACGCTGTTGCCCGACGGCAGCCCCTTCGACCCCGCTGAGCGTGTTGCTAACGGCATCCGAGCGCGACACTAGTGTAACGCTTCACATGTGACCATGCTTATGGGCGTGGCTTTTCAGGGAGGCAGGGCTCTGCCCTGGCCCGCCGGGGGACTTTGTCCCCCGGACCCCCAATGACTTTCTTCTTTTCTGTAATCAACAACATGCCGGTATTTTTGAAGAATTCGTGGGGGCGCTCCTTGCAGCCAAATAAACATGGAGATTCATGACGGTTTACACTAGTCGGCGGGAGTCAGCCCCCCCTGGTGAACCGTCCAAGCGCTCTGATCCTGGTCGAGCAGAATGTGCTCTCGGGCCGTAGTCGTGATGAACACCTGCCCTGAGAGGCTCGCCAGGAAGCTGAAGAGCTGTTGGTTGCGGGTGCTGTCGAGCTCGCTAGAGACGTCGTCGAGCAACAGGATGGGCTCGAGCCCGAAGCGATCTTTGAGCAGCAGGATCTCGGCACACTTCAGGGCCAGGACGATGGAGCGGTGCTGTCCTTGGCTGGCGTGGGCCTTGGCGGGGGTGCCATCGAGCAAGACTTCGAGATCGTCTCGGTGGGGTCCGACGAGGCTCTGTTTGCGGCGCAGCTCATCGCCGCCGAGGGCGCGAATGGCCGCCAACATGGCACAGCGTAAGGTGTTCGCGTCCGGTGGCGCGTCGAGGTCGACTTGGTCCGCCCAGGAGGCCCGGTAGCGAATGCTGGCTTCGAGCTTGGCGCCGAAGATGTTGCGAAACGCGTCGTTGAAGAGGGGTCGTAGCTGCCTTAGGAGCTCGAGACGAGCGCCGATGACTTCCGCTCCGTGTTCTACCAGTTGCTCGGAGTACACCTCGAGCAGCTTGGCGTCTCGTCGGTCGTTTTTGAGCACGGCGTTGCGTCGCTTTAGCGTCGCGTTGTAGTCGCTCAAGATCGACAGGTAGGACGCTCTGGAGACGAAGACTGCGTGGTCGAGGAACGAACGTCGTGCCGAGGGTTGGCCTTTGATCAGGGCGACGTCCTCGGGCGCGAAGAGGATGACCTGCAGCAGACCTAGGGCGTCGGTGAGGCGTCGGGTGAGTTGTCCATCGACCCAAACCAGCCGTCGTCGTGTCTGGAGCTTGAGCTCGAGAGTTAGGGTGTCGTTCCCGCGCTGCACCTCGGCGACGACTCGCGCCTCTTGTAGCCCGAAGCGCACGAGCTCCTCGTTCTGGTGTGTCCGGAACGACTTGAGGTTCGCGGACAGGTAGATGGCTTCGAGGAGGTTGGTCTTACCCTGTGCGTTGTACCCAATGAGGATGTTGAAGCGGGGATGCGGCACGATGCGGAAGTCTTGTAGATTTCTAAAGTGCTGCGCCGCCAGCGTCTGAAGTCTCACGAGGTCAGATCTGCATCGGCATGACGATGTAGAGAACGTCGTCGCGGGCGAGGTCTCGAATGACCGTGGGGGACTCGGTGTCGATCATCTCGAAGGTGAACTCGTCGCCTTCAACGACGTTCACGACGTCGAGGAGGTATTTGTAGTTGAAGCCCGCACTGGCTCCTGGTCCGGAGTAGTCGCAGGGGATGGGCTCGCTGAGCTCGCCGGCCTCTGGGTCGAAGGCATAGATCTCCAAGGTCGAGTCGCTGAGCGTAATGCGCGTATTGCCAGTCTTCGCGGTGTAGAAGGCGGCTCGTTTCAGGGCGGCGAGGATGGACTCTCGCGAGATGGTGACGTTGTGCTCGAGGGCCTTGGGGATCACCTGCTCGAAGTTGGGGAAGCGCCCGGGGATGAGCCGCAGGGTGACCTGAGTGTTCTCGTTGGCGACGAGGAGATCGTCGCCCTTGACGCCGAAGCGCACGATGGAGTCGGCGATGAGGACGCGCTTGAGCTCGGCGAGGCCTTTGCGGGGGACGATGACACCCTTGGCGAGGGCATCGGTGACTTTTTCGAGGTCGACGTCCTTGATGGGAATTTCGATCTTGGAGAGTCGGTGCCCGTCGGTGGAGACCATCTGCAGGGTTTTCTGCTCGGTGAGCTTGAAGAAGCAGCCGGTGAAGCTGGCACGGGCCTCGTCCGTGGAGATGCTGAAGAAGGTCTTTTCGATCATGTCGAGGAGGTCTTCTGCAGGCATGGAGACGGGCAGATCGTCATCGACGGCGGAGAGCTGTGGGAACTCTTCGGGGTGACTTCCTGCGATGCGGGCGTGCACGCGGTCGGCGTCGAGGACGGTCCAGTAGTTGGGCTCGGTGGAGAGCACGAGCTCAGCGGCGGAGACGGACTTTACGGTGTCGAAGAGTCGGCGCGCGGTGATGGCGACTTGGCCTACTTCTTTGACTTCCGCCTTGCAGCTCGTGGAGATGGAGACCTCGAGGTCTGTGCCTCTGACGCTGATTCTTCCGTCCTCTTGGGCCTCGATGAGGCAGCTGGCGAGGATGGGCAACGTGGACTTTTGCGCGCACACGCCTTGAATCTTGAAGAGGACATCACTGAATTCGTCTCGATTGATTTTGAACTTCATCGTGGCTTTCCATCACCCAACCGCCCTTCGGCGATTTGCTACTTTTTACTGTATTGGATCTGAGTCTTTAGACTCAGATAGTCCCTAATAGTAAACCCTGTGGATATGTGGATAAGTCTTGTAACTGATTAAAATAATTAAGTAAAACGAAGATAATTGAGGTGTACAATCGAGTGAGTTTGTCGGTGGACAACGTGTGTGCAAACGGCGGGAGCGAGTTGCCCCCAAAATGTCCCCACCTCTATCAACAGACTTTTCACCGGAGTTTCCCCAACTTCTCAACATCTGAACAAAGGGCACGTGCTTTTGAAAACATCTTGAAAATCGAAGGTTTCTAAGCGAGTAGATTTCGCTCCAAGGCCTCCATATCGCCACGAGTCGCAGGGTCGTTTTGGAGGAGATCTTCGATCTTGCGCACAGCGCTTATCACTGTTGTGTGGTCTTTGCCAAACGCTTTGCCGAGAGCGGTGTAGCTCAAACCGGTGTGTTTGCGGCCGAGGAACATGGCGAGCTGTCGGGCGTAGGCGACCTGTTTGGTGCGGCCTTTCCCCTTGAGCTCGGTGAGTTTGACGTTGCAGTAGTTGGAGACCAGCTTGAGGATGCGCTCAGGGTTGAGCTGAGCGGCTCTCTGCTTGAGGAAGGGTTGCAGGTCGGCGCGTGCCAGATCGATGTCGACGGACTTGCCGTCGACCTTGGCGCGCGCAGCGAGTCGTTTCAGGCTGCCTTCGAGGTCTCGGATGTTGGTGTTGACGTTGTTGGCGAGATACATGGCGACGTCGTCAGGCAGGTAGAAGCCTTGACTGGCGGCCTTCTTTTTGAGGATGGCGACGCGGGTCTCCATCTCTGGGCGCTGAATGTCGGCGACCAGTCCCCAGATGAAGCGGCTCTGGAGTCGTTCTTCGAGCTTGGGAATCTCCTGAGGAGTTTTGTCGCTCGTGAGGACGATCTGCTTGAGGTTGTTGTGGAGCGCGTTGAAGGTGTGGAAGAACTCCTCCTGCGTGCGCTCCTTTCCAGCGATGAACTGGATGTCGTCGATCAGGAGGACGTCGCACTGGGTGCGGTAGCGCTCCCGGAAGTCCGACATCTCCTTGCGCTCGATGGAGACGATCAGCTCGTTCGTGAACTGCTCGCTGGAGAGGTATGTGACGCGCTTGTTGGTGTGCGTCTGGACCTCGTGCCCGATGGCGTGCATCAGGTGGGTCTTGCCCAGGCCGACTCCTCCATAGATGAAGAGCGGGTTGTAGTTCTCGGCCGGTCTCTCGGCGACGGCGACGGCTGCGGCATAGGCGAACTGGTTCGACGGGCCGACGACGAAGGCGTCGAAGGTGTAGTCGGGGTTGAGTCCACCTTCGTTGTTGGAGAGGTCGGAGAGGGGAACGACGTCGTGTTCTGAGGTGTAGTCATCGTCGAAGGGCAGCGAACCGTAGGCCCGCAGCTTCACGCGCAGTGGGCGCCCCATGGTCTCGACGATCGCCTCCTCGATCAGCCCGACGAACTGGTTCTCGATGAAGTTGATGTGGTGTTCGCTCGGCACGACCAGCTCGACGTGTTCAGATGTGACCCTCTTGCACTCAATGGTCTTGAACCAGACGTTGAAGACGTCGTCACTGATGCGACCCTTGAGAAAACTCAAGGTTGTGTCCCAGTTCCCCATGAATATTGTCCCCAAAAAAATTTCGTTAGGTGGCCCTGTAAGCAACCCCGCGATCGCAGCATCGAAACGACACAGCACTACACCGGTAGGGAAAGACAGAACCTGGGGCCACGAGCAGTCTTAGGGAAAGACGGGTCGAATCTTTCGTGCTGGAGGGGAAGATCTTTTAACGTGTCGCGAGCGAGAGCTCACTCCCCACCGTGCGTCGCCTGTTCCAGGAGTCGTCTCAATTCCCTGCGAGACGGGTTGCGAACCGAGCGAACCTAACGATCGCGCGAAACTCGGTCAAGTGAGAAGCGCGTCTAGGGCGCCCGAACTCACAGTTCTTGGGCGTCAGTCCTAGAGTGCAACTGGTTGAATCGCCGTCATTAACCCTAACCCCTAAGTCAGCGGCCAAATTGGCGCTCTTTTCGCCAAAGCTGCTCAACTCAGCAGATTTTTAGCGCTTCCCACGGGATTTATGACGGAGCAAGAAAAAGCGTCTTTCCTTGGGGGTGATTGGATTTTGTTCGCTGCCCGGCACTGGGCTGTCTCGAAGCCAACAGGTTGGTTGCCCATGCGCTCGTGCAGGATTGGGCTCAACGAAGACTCCGTTGTAGTTTGCGCCAAATCTATGTATACGAGGCCGTCGGTAGGTGGCCACATTGGCACCCTCAGCCGATGAGCGGATCGACCCAGCGAATTCAGTGCAAAAGTTGTACGGTCAAAAAAAATCCGCATCCGAGGAAACACAACTCATCACTCGATCGACACGGCGGTTTCGATCGAGGTCGGGCAGCAGGTTCGTGACCATCCCAGAAACAACCCCCAAGCTGCCCCACGAACACCGCTTCGTTATCGTCGCCGGCAAAGGGGGCGTCGGGAAGTCGACCATCTCGATGGCCCTCGCCCTCGCCGCTGCCAAGGCCGGACGAAAGACCCTCCTGTATCAGTTCGGGACTCAGGACTCCAAGACCAAAACGCCCTTCTCCGAAGCCACCGTTGGAGAGGACATCGTCGAAATTCGGGAGAACCTCTTCGCCGTGCGCCCCTCGACCGAGTCGGGGATGCGCGAGTACGTGCTGCTCAAGCTCAAGAGCAAGAATGCCTACCGCTTGGTCTTCGAGAACAGCTTCATCAAGAAGCTAATCGACGGGATCCCAGGCGTGAACGAGCTCATCTGGCTCGGCAAAGCCTTCAACCACGAACGTGAGCGCGAACACGATGGCAGCCCCACCTGGGACACCATTGTCCTCGATCCTCCCGCCACCGGCCACAGCCTCTACCTCTTCCAGGTCCCTTTCGTGATCAGGGAGGCCGTGCAGAGCGGCCCCTTTCATCGCGAGGCCGTGGAGATGATCGAGCTCCTCACGGACCCGGAACGAACTGCGCTGCATTTGGTCACTTTGCCCGAGGAGATGCCCGTCAACGAGTGCATCCAGCTCAAAGCCGACGTCGACGCGCGGATGGGAATTCCCATCAAGAGCCTGGTGGTCAACGGCGTCTTCTCCGACCTCTTCAGCGAGTCGGAGGTGCACGCCCTCAATACCTTGCGGCCCCAGCTCGAGGAAGACGGCGGCATCATCGATCGGCTCGTCGCTGCGGGGTTGTTCAGGATCGAACGCAACAAGTTGCAGCGCTCCTACATCACCAAACTCCACAACGAGTTGGGGCTGCCGGTCATCGAGATGCCCCAGTACTTCGTCCCTGAGCTCGACAAAGAAGTGCTCGCCGACATGGCTTCGCGTTTCTTGGAGCTGCCCGCCGCGCAGTCGAGGGAGACAGCATGAGCAAACCGGCGAGCCGTTGTCATCTCGAACCCAACTGCAACCTCGATCGCGCCATCGCCGAGAAGCGCGTCATCATCTGCGTTGGACCCGGCGGCGTTGGGAAGACCACCATCAGCGCGGTGATCGCACTGCACGCCGCGATGCAGGGCCGACGCGTGCTGGTCTGCACCGTCGATCCCGCCAAGCGGCTTGCCAACAGTCTTGGCGTCAGTGAGCTCGGCGACGAGGCGAGCGAGATCGCCCTCGAAGAGTTCGCCGCCCTCGGAGAGCAGCCCAAGGGCAGTCTCTCCGCCATGATGCTCGACATGAAGCACGCCTTTGACCGGCTCGTGCGCGACCACGCACCGGACGCGAAGACGCGGGCGGAGATCCTCGACAACCGTTTCTACAAGTACTTCTCGACCAGCCTCGCCGGCACTCAGGAGTACTCGGCGATGGAGCGGCTCTACGAACTCTACGAGACGACGGACTACGAGCTGATCGTGCTCGACACGCCGCCCACCGTGCACGCCCTGGATTTCTTGGATGCGCCCAACCGCCTCTTCGAGGCCATCGACAGCTCAGCCTTCGACTGGTTGGCCAAAAAATCGAGGATTCGCGTAGGGTTGGGCATCATCAAGCTCGGCACGGGGTACGTACTCAAGGTTCTCGCGAAGCTCACAGGCGCCGATTTTTTGCGCGAGTTCAGCGCCTTCATCCAGTCCTTCAGTGGGATGTGGGAAGGGTTCAAGCGCCGAGCGGTTCGCACCAAAGAGATCCTCTCGGGCGATGACGTCGCTTTCTTCGTCATCTCCGGCGCAGACTCGGTCGCCCTGGAGGAAGCCCGCTACCTGAACGAGAGGCTCATTGAGGAAAAGATCGGCGTGGGTGGGTTCGTGATCAACCGAGTCCACCAGTCGTTTGTCCCCCAACCCGTGCTGTGCGCCGATCCGGCCGAGCTCGTCGGACGGCTGCAGGCCATGGGGTTCGTCGGGGACGAGCTCGGCGACATGCTCGCCCTCGCGCAGCGTCTCCAGACCAACGCCCGCGAGTTCCATGTCCTCGCCAACCGCGATCAGGCCCAGCTCGCGCGGCTCTCGCGCAGCGTCGCGCCAGGAACACCGATCCACAAAGTGCCGTTCTTCTCCACCGACATTCACAGTCTCGTGGGGCTGAACCGAATTCGCTCCGAGCTCTTCGGGCTGAGCGAAGAGCTCGCGCCCGCACAGCGAATTCCAGGCCGGCTCTAGTTCGATCGCAACTCGTGAAACGACGGGGGTGTTCGTGATTTCTCCTGTCGCGAAGCTCAAATAGCCGTGCCGAGGGGCACGGAGTGGAGCAAAAATGTCTTGGGTTGACGCCCAAACATTGGTAGCGTCCTCCGACTTGCGGCAGGGGACGGGTCCGTCGCCTTGGTCAGATTCGTTTCAAGCCAAACGGCTCGAACCTCTTGGTCCTCCTACTCCTCTTCATCTACGGCCATAAGGTCCGCGTCCATCAGGCATTTCAATGAATCGCAGAGACACTCTTCGCCTCCTCTTCCCACTGGCGCTGACGTTCATCGCGCTCCTCTCGATGAGCTGTGACGACGGTGGCGGACAGGCCGAAGACGTCTTCCAAGCCGAACGCGACCAGAGCGTTACTCCCGACGTGCAAGACGAAGAGCTCGACACGGCGCCACCCCCTTGCGTCTGCGGCGCAGGCCAGTGTGGCACACTGGAGTGTGGAACGGAGTGTGGGGTTTGCGGCGCCGACGAGATTTGCCGCAACAACTACTGCGCCACCGATTGCACCTTGACGGGCTTCACCGCCCTCGAAGAGCAGGCCGCGATCTCCACGGTTGGGGATACGAACCTCTTCTTCTACAAGTCGCTGAACTCCAAGACGGGAGTCTCCGACAGCATCGTGGTCGAGCACCGCTTCGACCCCGCAGCCGGCCCCATCGAGCCGGGCATCTACCCATTGGCGTACGCCAAAGCCTCCGAGTGCGAGGTCTGCGTCTGCAGGGGGTCACCCCCTCGGGCTACGAAACCATGCTCATCCCCACTGACGGCGAAATCGAGCTCACGACCCTCGACCCAGACACTGGGCGCTTCGACGCCACCATCCGTGGCGCTGTCTTCAAGGAGATCGCCTTCTTCACCAAGGCCACCTACTTGCCCTTCGTCAAGGACGGCATGCTCTGGTGCCAATACGAAACCAAGCTCGGAGCCGACATCGCCTCCACGGATGAGTGTATTCCTTGGGGCACGGGGATCCGGCTCGACGACAACGTCGCCGACTTCACGATGCAAAACTGCGCCGGGGATTTCATCAACCTGCACGACTCCTGTGGCAATCAAAAGGCCGTCTGGATGGTGGCGACGGCCGGATGGTGTCCGGCCTGCAAGGAATACATGCCGCAGGTCCAGGCCGCCTACGAGGCAAACAAAGCCCTTGGCCTCGAGGTCTGGTACGTCTACGGCGAGAACGACAACTACGCACGACCCACCATGGCCGAATGTGTCGCCTACGCCACACGCTCGGACTTACCGCTCAACAGAGTCTTCCTCGATCCGAGCTGGGACATCCTCTACTCGAAGATGGATCCCTACCTCGTCGACGGCGGTCTGCTGTTGCCTTGGGACGGCATCATGGACGGCAAGAACATGCGCTACAAATACGCCTCGACGAGCGTCGAAAGCCAGAACACTTACGTCGACATCAACGGGCCGTTGACCGAGCTTCTCGGGCAGTAGCCATTTCTGCAAATCGCTTGGGCACCCCAATGTTCACGACTTCTCGATTCCATAGAAACCTGCTGCCCTTGGCGGCCACGGCCCTGCTCTCCTGGGCGCTCTCGAGCTCCTGCGACGACGCACAGAGCACCTCCTCCGACGCCTCCGACGCGGCCCTCGAGGTCGCCGAAGACGTGGCCGCGGAGACGACCGCAGACGATGTCATGGTCGACTCGAGCCCCGACGCCTCCGACGATCAGACCGTCGCTGACACCGTCGCCGACGAGTCGCCCGAGCTCGTCGTCGACATCACCTGCGCAGTCGGCGTGGCCATCCACACCATCCAAGGCAAGGTCGTCGACGAGAACGGAGTCGGTCTCGCGCACGCGCGACCGCAGCCTTGCCTGCGCTCGCAGACCGACACACTCAACTGCCTGCGCCCCGATCCCACACCCGCGTCTGGTGAGTTTTCGGCGGTTTTCTCGCCCGCCTGCCTCAACGAGATCACCATGCGCGTGATGGTGCCTCTGAGCGGGCGCGTCACGATGTACTGCGGCGTGGACATCCCCTTGGACCGCCACGTCGTCACCATCACCGACCCCTTCGTGCTGCACCCCACCGTGGCCGTGCCGAGCTTGCCCCCCGAGGGCGACGTCAACCAGATGCGCACCATCCACTACGCCAGCGGCCTCGAGGTCGACCTGACGCCAGCGGCCATGGAATTCAGCGGTGGCGTCTACGAGGACCTGGCCGACTTTACGATCTCGGGCGACGAACCGAGCCTCTGCTTCATCGACCCCGCCAACGCACCCGACCACGTCTTTGCCTTCTACCCAGAGGCCAACGTCGACGGCCCCGGCTTCCCAGTGCGCATCCCCAACAGCGACGCCCTAGGCGCTGGTGCGCTCGTCGATCTCTTCGTCTTGGGCGGGCTCGATTGCCGCACCTCGGACGACGTCACGGTGCACGAGGGAGAATGGTTCCAGTACGGCAGTGGCACGGTTTCGGCCGATGGCAACACCATCGAGAGCGACGCCGGCTCGGAGCTGCCCTGTTTCACCTGGTTTGGCTACAAGGCGCGCTGAGAGCCCAGTCGACGTGTGCCGAGGCTCACAAGACCAAGAAGATGTAGGAAGAACTCCAAATGAAAGTCAGGCTTCTGTTTCTGTACGTTCTGTGGTCGATGGCGCTCATGAGCTGCGGAGGATCTGGCGAGGAAAGCGACGTCACCGAGGACGTCGCGACGACGCGCGAGGGCTACCCGGCTGGCCCTTATGGCCTGACGGAGAACTCCAAGCTCGCCAACGAGAGCTTCTTGGGCGTCGACGGCGAGGCGTTCGACCTGCAGTCGATCTACGCGCAGGGCGGCAATCGGCTGCTCTTGCTCAGCACCTCGGCAGGCTGGTGCACGGTCTGCATCGAGGAGCAGCCCAAGATCCAAGCCCTCTACGACCAGTACAAAGGCAAAGGTCTGGCCGTGGTCGTGGCCATCATCGAGGACGCCAACTATCTGCCTGCGCAGGCGACCCACGCCGCCGACTGGAAGAGCAAGTACGATTTGACCTTCGACGTGGTGGCCGACTCGGACGGTGCCCTCGCCGCTTACTACGACCCACAGCTCACGCCGATGAACATGATCGTCGACGTGTCGTCCATGAAGATACTCTGGCTGACCACCGGCTGGGACCAGTCCACCGTCGAGGCCATCCTCTCGTCGAAGCTCTAGCGAGAAGACGCATGTTCGAAAAGCTCGTTGTTTCCTTGGTCCTCGCCGCCTCTCTCTGGTCCGCGCCGGCCTCCGCCGAGGAGCCCTCCGACGCCGGAGCGCGCAAAGCCGCGCAAGCCTTTGACGCCGACCAGCTCGATGGCGAGCTGTTCGAGTTCGAATCGACCGAAGGCAAGGTGGTGGTGATGAGCTTCTGGGCGAGCTGGTGCGCGCCCTGCCTGCAGGAGCTGCCGCACCTCGACCGCATGGCCACCGACTACGCCGAGCAAGGTCTCATCGTGCTCGCCGTCAACACCGATGGCCCCGAAACGCTCTCGGGCGTGCGCAGCATCGTCAACCGCAAGAAATGGACGATGCCCGTGCTGCTGGACAGCGAGGGCGCCATCGCCAATCTCTACAACCCGCGGGGCACCAACCCGTTCATCGTCTTCGTCGACCGCAACGGGCAGATCGTCTCGTCGCACGAAGGCTATGCGCCGGGCGACGAAGCGGAGCACGAGGCGTTGATCAAGAGGCTGCTGGCGGAGTAACGGTCGGACGCGCCCCGATTCGGAAGGCGCAGTTTGGGGTGTCGAGCCTCAGAAGAGCTTTCCACCCCATGGAGTTTCCATGAGATCGTTGCTCGTCGCGCTGCTCCTGTTGTTCGCGAGCTCAGCCTACGCAGAGGACGCCACGCTCTCGGCGACTAACACGTTCACCGCCGAGGTTCGGGGGGACAACCAGAACGGGACCGAGGGCGACGACGACTACACGGCGGTCATCAATCGGCTGACGCTGAAGGGCGTCACAGGGGCGCTCAGCGCGGGGTTGAGGGTCGACGCCTTCGGCTTCTCGCCCTCGCCCACACCGGACTTCGAAGACGACGTGATTCTCGAGCGCTTCGAGCTGCGTTTTCGGCAGAAACCATGGACGCTGGTGGGCGGCGACTTCTACCAGCAGCTGGGGCGCGGCATCGCCCTGTCCATGCGCAAAGAAGACCAAGCCACCATCGACACGACCCTGCAAGGCGGGCTGGTCGAGCTCAAGACTCGCGAACATCACGCAGCCGTCTTCGGCGGTCGCGCCAACCCTGCGAACCTCGACGAGATCTCGCAGCACTTCATCGAGGACACGAACGACGTCATGGCCGGCGGGCTCTACGACTTCACCCAGCTCGAGGCCTTCGACACCGGAGTCTACGGCGTCTTCATCACGCCCACCGAGAAGCTGCTGGGCGAGCGCACGAAGCAACACACCGAAGGCATCTATGTGGACCTCAACGGGCTTACGAAGCACGCGGCGCTCTATTTGGAGGTCGACCTTCAGCATCGCGAATTGCTGGGTCAGAGCTGTTCCTTTTTCGAAGAGGATTGTTCTGGCAAGGCCGCCTACGCCGCGCTCGATCTGTCGTTCGGCGACTTCTCGGTGCTGGCGGAGGGCATCACTCTCGAGGCCTTCGAGCAACGCGGCAGCCGCAACACGGCGCTGAACCGCTCTTTTGAATACAACCAACCGCCGACCCTGGAGCGCATCGACCAAGAAGTGAGTCCCATGCGCGATGTCCAAGGCGCCAGGCTGAAGGCCGAGGTGACCTTTCTCGAGCAAGACCTGCTCTTCACCGTCGACGGCGTCTACAAGGAGATCGAGCCCGACAGCCCAGCGCGGGTGGTCTTGATGCATGGCTTCGGCGGCGGCGAATACTCTTTCCAGGAAGGTCGCTCCCGGCTGAGCGCCAGCTCTGGATATCGACAAGAGGCAACGGACAAGGCGACGGTCAAAACCATGGTCCACGGCGAAGCCGACTATTTGCAGTGGCTGTGGAGCAAGCTCTCGCTGCACCTCTCCGCCCGCCACGAGAGCCGCACCCTGGAGGACGACCCTTTCGTGCGGGGCAGCGCGCTCTTGGGCGTCGAGTGGACCGGTCTGGGCTCGCTGACCTTCGAGTTTGGTTACGACACCCAGAACCCGTCTGCCGACGTGGCCAACGAGTTTTACGCGGGCATCGCGACGCTGGAGCTCATGGACAACTTGTCGGCGCGGCTGGTGGGCGGGACGCAGCGTGGGGGTTTGCGCTGCATCGCCGGCGTGTGTCGCGATTATCCGGCGTTTTCGGGGGTGAGCGGGACTCTGGTGGCGCGGTATTAGGGTTTGCGGTTGGGGGCCCGTGTTCCCAGGGCGTTGCCCTGGGCTGGTATGGTCGGCCCTTTCAGGGCCGTGGGAGACCGAGGGCGTTGTAGTTCGGCGCTGGCGGGCGTAGAAGCTTAGCGTCCACTCAATACAGAGCGCCACTGGAGCTCTCGATGACTCGTGACTCGTTGTGCGCTTGGCCTTCGGCCCAGCTGAAGATGCTTCTGCTGCTCTTCGTCGCCTCGTTGATGTCGTGCGGCAACCCGACCGTTCAGGTGCCGTTGCAGGGCAACAGCCCGGACGAAAACGACCCACAGAGCGTTCAGGCGCCGCTGCAGAACATCCCGGACGGAAAAGACCCGCTGCAGCAGACCAGCGCCGGCCCACAGATCGTCGGTGAACGTCCGCGCTTCAGCCCGGACGGCAAGGCGCTGGTCTTTCAGCGTGGTGCGAACGGCTCGCGCGAGGTGTTCCTCCTGACCCTCGAGACGTCGGAGGTGGTCGAGCTGAGCGACGGCAAGGGGGACAACCTCAACCCCGTCTTCTCGAGAGAAGGGACGCAGGTGCTCTTTGCCTCGGACCGCGACGGGGATTTCGATCTCTACTTGGTCTCACGCGACGGCGGCGAGGTGACTCGAGTCACCGACTTGCCTGGCGATGAGCTCGAGCCGGACGTGAGCCCACTGCGCTACTCGTTCAACGCGGTGTATTACGGTTCGTGGGGGAGCGGGGGTGCGGAGGTCGACACCTACGAAAAGGTCGCGTTCAGCCGGCGCTACGAGGGCAAGCAGGAGGTCTGGTTCGGCTCTCTCAACGGCGTGCACAACGGACTCATCTCACCCGCAGGGGAGGCGTGTCGGACGCCCTCCTGGTCTGGCAGCGGCTTGAGCTTGGCGTGGACCTGCGAGGTCGGTGGCGAAGCTCAACCCCAGGTGCTCGACACCGCCGCGGTTTGGGACCAGAGCTTCGATGCGGCGCTCGAGACCCTCGAGGCCCCCTGGAACGACGTGGACTACATGTACGATCACGGTTGCGGTGACAACGACGAGGTGGAGGTAGACGCCGACGGAAGAGTCAATTGGCAGACCGACAAGTGTTTTCGGCGTCTCGAACGGCGCTACGCTCGGTATGAGGGTTCCCCGGTCGTCACGGACGCAAAGTTCGACCAGGTCACGTACTCGGCCAACCAAACGTTGCTGCTCGCCGCGTCCGCACAACCAGGTGGGACGCAGCTCTTTTTCCGGGACCGCTTGGCGAGCGAGAATGGCGGAGATTGGAAAGTTTTCGAGACCGGCGTCGACAGCCCGTCGCACCCGGTCTGGTCGCCTGATGGCTCGCGCATCGCTTTCGACGCGCTGTCGAGCTCGAAGGAGCGCGTGCTGGTCTGGGCCGATACCGACTTCTACCTGCAGGAGGTGAGAAACCTCGTCGATTTTCCCGAGCTGTATGGAGCTGGGACCAGTGAGCGCCTGCAACAGAACCGTTTTGTGGCCCGTCCGGGTTCGCAAAAGGAGTTCTTCACGGACTACGATCAAATCCACTATGCCCGTCGACCGCAGTTCATCACGGCCGACGCGGTGTTGCAGCTCTTCCGCGACGAGTTTTTCCGCATCCTCAGCCAAGCGGAGCTCAAAGCCCAAGGTGACCTCTTTGAGCTCTCCTTTGCGCTCTGGGACTACTACGATGACCGCTACCGACAGAGCGGCAACGCTGAAGATCGCTTCTATGCAGCCTACTTCGCGGTGCCGATGGTCCTCTTGGAGGCGACCGACGACGTCGAGACGTTCGACCCCGAGCTCATCACCGAGATCACCGACCACAGAGGCCAGAGCCTAGACGAAGCGGAGAAAGCAGAGCTCGCCGCCCTACAAACGCCGTTCGTCAGCAAGTACCAAGAAAACGTCTCGCTTGGCATCGACGAAATGCCCGCGGAGTACCAGCCCGAGCTTCGGCGGCTCATTCCGCTCATTTTGGACCACGAAGGCTTAGGCGAGCTCGAGATCCCGTCGTTCGAGGAGCCCGTCATGGTGGACCTGTCTCAGTTCAAGGTCCGCGGCTACTACGCTTCCATGGGACTGACGGGGTACTTTCTGGCCATGAACTGGTTTGGGCAGGTGCCCCTGCCTCTGGACGCGTCGACGGCGGAGTTGGTCTTGACCTTGGCCAGTCGAGATGACTCAGGAGAGTTGCTGCGCGAACGCTGGAACCGAGTGGACGTCTTGATCGGGGCGTTCATGGGGCGGCCCGTCGACGCGACGGTGAGCCACTTCGAGGCGTTGATGCGTGAGCAGCCAGACCTCCTCGAGCCCTTCGACGGAGTCGCGGTGAGCGAGGCGCTGTCGAAGCTGCGAGGAGATATCCCCCTGCGCGGCTTGGAGGGGGCGATAACCGACAAGCCCTACGCGTTGCGCTTCTCGCTCTTCCCCAAGCGGCTCGGTCTGGACACCACCGTTTTCAAGCCGTTGACCAACCCCGACGTGCTCGAGCGCGTCATGCCGAGCGCGCTCGACGTGATGGCCGCGCTGGGGGTCGAGCAGGCTCGAACCCACGCCCTGGAGCTCGAGAGCAAGGCGACCTACGCGGCCTACAAGGAAGCGCTCGACGCGCTGACCGCGAAGAGTGAAGGGGAGCTGGCGGGTTATGCGAGCACCGACCTCTACCACGGCTGGTTAGCCGCGCTGCTGGCGTTGGCCACACCGCTGGAGCTGTCGGCGGAGAGTCGGTTGGAGTTCGCCAAGAACACGGCCTGGCACGACCGCCAGCTCTTCTCGGCGTTGGCGGGTTTTGTCCAGCTCAAACACAGCGCCGTGCTCTATGCCATGCAGGACACGAGCATCGAGGGCAGCAGCTCCACAGGGTACGTGCTCCTGTTGGAGGAACCGATCCTGCCGCAGCCGGTTGGCTTCGTCGAACCCATGCCCGCCTTCTTCCGGGGGCTGGCCGACCTCTCGAACCGGGTCTACCAGGACCTCAATGGTGGGAAGCGCCCCTCGACCCGCGAGGATGGATACTCCGATGACGATGAAGACCCAGACCCCACCACGCTGGAGAACGCCTGGGCCTTCGCCAACCAGATGGCGTTGATCGCGCAGGATGAGCTCGACGGCAAAGCGCTGAGCCAAGAGCAGGTGGACTGGATCCAGCGGTCAGGGGAGCTGATGGAGGCGGTCTTTCTAGGGTACCGCTACTGGGAAATGACCTACTCCGGTGGCTTCGAGCGTCTGCAGCGCGGGGTCGCCTTGGTGACCGACATCCACACCGCCTTCAAGGTGATGCCTGGAGGGGAAATCCAGAGCCTGGTGTTGCAGATCGCCATCGGCCGCATCATGGACCTCTTCGTGGTGGTGCCCAGCGAAGTGGGTCAGCGCCTGACCCAGGGCGGAATCTTCTCGTTCTACGAGTTCGAACAACAGATGGACGAGCGCCTGACCGACGAGGAGTGGGGGGAGCGCGTCGAACGGGGTGAGCTGCCGCCGCTGCCCGTTTGGTCGGGGTCGTTCGTGGAGGGGGAGCCGGCGATTCAGCCGGAGAAGTCCGAAACGGGCGTCGAGCCGTAAGGATAGTCCAGAACCCGACGCGATACTTCTCTGAACCGCTGGAGGTCTCCGCGGTTCGTTGGTACCAAGTGCAAATGACTTCTCAACCGAACAGCACCTCATTGGAGCTTCCGATGACTCCTGAACCTTCGTGCTCTCGCTCTTGTCTTCGCAGCCGACGTTTCACTCGGCAGACCAACCCGTCTAGGGCTTCAGTGGGGCTGAAG
>PFUG01000672.1 GCA_002789955.1 Deltaproteobacteria bacterium CG_4_9_14_3_um_filter_63_12
GGCTACTTGAAGGCAGCAGCACACCTCAAGCCCGGTCTGACGTTCTACCGCTTCAAATTTGTCGCGCCGGGCGAGGAGCTGGGCATGGGTTGGGACGGCTTGGTCTACGTCAACGGCCATTGGGCGGTCTTCCCGAAGCCGTGGCGTGCGTTGCCGGGGTACCTGCCCGGCGACGAAGTGGAGCAGATGTTCGACAGCATGTCTCCGTACGACATCAAGAAGATGATGGACGAGCAACAGTGAGGGCCTGAGTGTTTGTCTCGTGCAAAGAGCGGCAAGAAAGAGAAGAAGAACTCGTAGCCAGGGATGGCGGAGAGTCGCGTGGGATGCGCAACAACTTGGAGCCAGGGATGGCGGAGTCGAGCGCGTGTTGGCAGCGCCGGCAGCGCCAGACGAGGCTTGACTCGAGTGCGCGAGACGCCTAGGTTTCGTGGGTTGGTCGCCTCACACCGGTGGCGGCCGACCGTTTGTCTGCGGGTCCGCGAGGGCCGGCTTTGGGGGCGATACGGTTTCGACGGGGATACGGAGGTTCGTGTTGCGTGTCGGGGGTTCTCATGACCCCGTTAAAAATGTGGGAAAAACACAAAAGCCAACGATGACGTTGAGCTGGCTCTCGCCGCCTAGTTTCTAGGAGGTGTTTGCCACAGGGCGCACAAAAGTAAGTCGTCCCGTCGACCGGAGTCATGTCTGTGGGCCTCGGCTCGGCGTAATTTAACAGGCTGGCAAAGAGCAAGCCCTGCTTGGGGCGTGCTTAGCGCGAGATCAAAACCGAGCGACCTTGAAGGGGACCCTGCTCGTGGGGGACCCGATGGGTAACAAATCACGAGATACACACGTAGACGCGCGAAACTGAAGATTTTCGGACGCGGGTTCGACTCCCGCCGCCTCCATTCGAAACAGGGTTAACTGGTTGATTCTAAAGGGCGTGTAATTCGTTGGCGGAACGGGCGGTCTTCTCCAGACCCCACACGAGCATCGGCTGAGCGTCCGCGCCGTAGAACCACAGCCAACTCGCGACCCCGAGCGAGCCCACGTTTGGGTTCATCCCGTCCTTCGCGAAGCGCTTGGCGACCGTCTCGAGGACGTCCAGGGAGTATCTCACTTGGAAGTTGGGGAAGATGTAGCGGACCTTCCCACTCGGTCTCCGTGGGAAAGGCGGTGAGCAGATCCCAACGCGGCCGGCCGAGAATACTGTTTTGTTCTCCTCTGTGATTCATTCAGTCACCGCCTCCGGCGGCACGCCAATACCCTCGAGGTGTCCAATGAACGAATCAACGCTCTTCCGCTCAAAGATTGCCATCCTGGTCGCCGTCGTCGCGCTCGCCTTTCCACAGCCGCTGCATGCGGAGGAATGGAAAGACATCCAAGACGCCATGCGGATCCCAGTGCAGAAGCTCAAAGACACGAGCTTCGACAGCAAAGCCGCGTGCGAGAAGCTCGAGGCGAGGGTCAAGGGTGCTCAGGGCTGTTCAGCCACCGACGTCAAGCGGATCAAAGAAGGCGCGGTACACCTCGTGTTCGTTCCGTTCGGCAGGACGGATGAAGTCTACATCGGCGTCTTGCCTGCTGGGGCCAAGGAGATTCGATACTTTCCGCTTGGTGGCTACACAGAGTGGGGAGGCGGGACCTCGTCGATCGAGGAGTCGAGCCTCACACTGGTGGGGCTCGAGGCCTCGACGGTGGCCGGCGAGCCCGCCCTCACAGCGAGCATCGAATTTGCCACGATGGCGGGAGATAAGATCAGTTTCTTTGGGGAGATGGAGCACTGTCAGTCCGAGCTCATGGAGAAACACCCTGGAGTGATTCCCACTGACGCGCAGATGGACGCCTGCTTCAAGACGAATACCGCCGATTTTATCCCGAGCGAAGAACACAAAGACTATGTGTATGATCTCGTGTTCATCGGCGAGAAACCGCGCTTGGCCGCAGCCTATCTGGCCGAGGAGTCGAGCTACACGACGCTGGACGGCAAAGACGGCCCGGTGACCACGAAGACGACGAAGATGCGCTTCGACGGCCTGAGTTGGGAGCTCGATGAGCTGGACGGAGAGAAGGCGCGCGGGAGTCTGAAGGACGGCCCTGCACTGCTGGTTCAAATTTCCGAAGGCGAGGAGAGCTGGTGAGCGCTCTGTGACCGACGCAGCCCCTGGTGCCTGACGCTTGCGGGTCGAGAGGGTCGGATTCTGTCTCGGTCCGTGCCTATCAAGAAACAGCGTCTACTCCAGCGCCAAGAAAAGACAAACCCCAGCGAGCAGGCTGGGGTTTGCGGTTCTGACGAAGCGCCGTGAGGCAGGGAGCTACTTCACGAACGCCTCGAGCAAGCCGAAGGTCGCCTTGCCCACATAGCTCACAGCGTCGAGCTCCTCGAGGGTGTCGAAGCGGTTGTCGTCGGGGGTGGACTCGAGGCCGTCGAGACCGTTGCGATAGTCGACGATGTTCTTGGCGCTGCGGGCGTTGAGGCCGACGATCTCGTCGAGGTCCTGGGCCGAGTTGGTGTTGACCAGGTCGAGGATTTTGCCCGCGGTGACGCTGGCGCTGGCGATGCCAAACACGGTCGTGACTGGCGCCGACGAGGTGTCCTTGAAGCAGGCCGCGTTCTTGATCGTGGAGCCCGAGGCGAGCTGGCGGTAGGTACTGCCGCTCGGACATGCGTTGGCCCCGAGGGTCTTCACGGCGCAGACCTTCTTCGTCCCGTCTGCGATGCAGAGGTTGCCGCTGGGCTCGCCGCAGTCCTTGGCCTCGGTGCAGGCGGCGCCCAACTTGGCGAGGTTGGCGTAGGGGTGGAGTTGGGGATTGCCGTCGATGCCCATGACGCCGTAAAAGACGTCGCGGGAGTCGTTGAGCCAGTCGTTATTGAGGTCGCGGACGATGGTGTAGAAGTCGACGGCGGTGTGGCGCTCCTGGCTGTCGGTGGCGAGCAGGTTGCGGAGGATCGTGAGGGTGCCGCGGCCGTAGGAGTAGTTGACGGTCGTGATGACGTCGAGGTTGGCTTCGCTCTTGGCGGGGTTGGCGTAGAGCATGTCGGCGTACTGCGAATACGTCTGGCAGCCCTGGGCGACGATGAACTGTTGTCGGTCCTCGACCATGTTGAGGGTCGAGAACTCGCTGTAGTTGACCTGGGCCATCCCTGCGGAGTCGAGGTAGAAGCCATAGTAGGGGCCGGCGTGGCCGTTGTAGAAGAAGACGTCGCGGGCGGCGACTTCGGAGAGGGCGAGGTCGTGTTGGCCCTTGCGATTGGTGGTGAACATGTCGCTGTGGAAGATGCGGACCTCGACCTTGACCTCTTTGCCACCGGCGAGCAGCGTTCGGGTGGCGGGGCCGCTGTCGGACTCGAGGTCTTCGAAGCGTGCGACGGGGAGCGCAAAGTCGAGGCTGGCGAGCTCCTCGAACGCCTCGCGAGCCTCGCGCAGGTCGGAGCGCGCCGTGTTGTAGTCGTGGCCAAAGAAGAGGGTGATGTCGAAGAGGCCATCGGCCATGAAGGCGGCGTATTGCGGATAGGCGTTTTGGACCTCGGGCAACGCCGCGGCGACGACGGTGATGGACTCGAGCGTGCCAGTGAAGGTCTTGGGATCAAAGCGACGGATGTCCTGGCGGGGGATGCTGCTGCCGGTGATGGCCGAGCCTTCGGGCATTTGGAACGAGAAGCGCAGCCCGTTGGCGCTGGCATCCCACTCGCCCGGGATGGCTTGGAGCAGGCCTTGAGGGCCAGCGACGTCGATGGTGAAGGTGACGTCGTAGGCGCCGTTGGCGTCGGGCACGACGTTCTCGGTCTCGGCCGAATAGTTGCGGACCATGGCGTGGAAGCCGCCGTAGGAGTCGTTGCGGAAGAAGACCTCGCTCTCACTGATCTGGCCGTCGCCATTGCTGTCGATGCCGCGGAACTTGTCGGTGACGAAGGTGGTGAGGTAGAGCCCAACCGCCGTGAGTCGCCCCTGGATCATCGCCTTGCGCAGGGCTTCGTCGGCGAACTCGTCAGGGGTCATGGCGACCTTGACGGTTCCTGTAGCCTCGTACTCGGTGGCAACGGAGGAGTAGTAGTTGTCGGCCTTGCCTTCAGGGACGATCGAGAAGTCCTCGGGGACGGCGTTCTCTGCGCCCTCTTCGGAGCAAGCCACCAAAGCCAAGAGCAAACCGATACACAGTGTCAGGCTGTAACGCACAATCACCTCCTCGATCGGAATTCGCGCGCTACGCGCGATCGGTAGGGTTTGTCCTCGAGGTCGAGGCTCACCGCCTCGAGGTCGAGGCTTCATAGCGAAACCCTGGGCCCCACGCAATACCGAACGCGCCGCAGCATGGGCCTCAAGCGACGAAACCCCGCTTCAAGAGTCGGGGGTTCGACGACGACTGCCAAACCAGCAAGCTGCGCTATGAACGTGCGCTACTGCCCGACGTAAGGCGTGAGGGTCGCGTGAATCGTTTCCGCGTAGCCGCCCGACAGGTCCTCGGCCAGCGCACAGCCCGTGATGTTCTGTGTCAGCAGGGTCGACGGGGTGGGCGCGAACTCGAAGGAGATGCCCACATCGGTCGGCGGCTGTCCACACGTAAACCCTTGCTCCATCAACGTCATGAAGGCTGGGTCGTCGAGGATGTCGTTGATCACTGTGAAGTCGTCGAAGGACATCTGGTCGGTGAAAGGCGTGCCGCGCGTGTCGCCGACGATGGCGCCATCTGGAGTCAGGACCCAGCTCCAGGTGCAGGGCGGGGCATCGGGAGGGCAGGGGCCTCGGCCTTTGGTGATGGTGAACGTCTCCCACGTCGCCGTCGGCCAGACGGCGTCCGCAGTGTCAACATCGTCGCTGACCTCGGAGGTGTCTAGCCCCAAGTCTTCCTGGACGTCCAGCACATCCAGAGCCGGGCTGTCTGCGAGGAGGTCCGCCGTCGTCGAGTCCAAGAACGTGTCGACGGCCACGTTGGTGTCGTTGGCGACGCTGGTGTCGTTCTCGTCGGTCGTGTCCGCTGCTGCGGTGTCCGAGCTGGTCGCAGCGTCCGAGTCGGGGTTTGACTCCTCCTCGGTGCCACAGCCACCAAAGGTGAGGACAGAGAACATGGCGCAGAGAATCCACAAGCTCGAGATTGGGCGAGTCAACATGGGGGTCCAATAAGGTTGAGAGCGTGAAGACAGCGAGCTACTGAGGCACACAGACGGTCTTGATGGTGGCCGGGAATCCGTTGCGTCCGCGCTCTTCGCAGGTAGAGTCGGCAGGACACTCACTGGCGTTGGAACTCAGCGTGCAGCGACGCAAGCACACAGGACCACCGAGCGAGGACTCGTTGACGCAGAAGGTGCCTGGCCAGCCAGGGGTGTCGGGGCAGTAACGGGTGCAGGGCTGGGTGCACAGACCGGGGTCGGTCGCTGTCGCTCCCTCGCAGCCGTTGCCGCTGTCGCAGTCGTCGTCGACGAAGCAGTGGTCGCCGATGCCGCCGGGCGAGGCGGGCATGCAAGCAGTCGCCTGCGCTGTGCCGTTGAAGCGGTTGACGGCCGTCGGCTGGAAGTGGTCGATCGGGCGGCAAGAGCTGTTGACCGCGGTCTCCTTGAGGACGCACATGCCTTTGGTCATGTCGTCCGAGTCGGGCACGCAGAAGCTGACCGGGTAACCAGCGCGGTCGGGGCAAGTCTTGGTGCAGCGCTGCGTGCAGTAGCCGCGGCCGCCGACTTGGTTGAGCTTGCACAAGCCACCGGTGTAGTTGCAGTCCTGGTCGGTGGCGCACTCGGCGCCGAACCAGGCCTCTGACAGGTCGACGCGTCGGCCATCGGCTAGGCGTTCGGGTTCTCGCTGCACATGGACCGGCACCGAGGCGACGCCTCGGATGCGGCCATAGAGCTCGAGGATGTCCGCGGCCTGCATGCGAATGCAGCCGTGCGAGACAAAGCCTCGGCGCAAGTCGCCGCCGTTGGGGGCGCGGTAGTTGTCGACGGGGCCATGCAGCGCGTAGTTGCCTGACCACGACAGGAAGGGAAGCCCCGCGAACACAGGCAACTTCTGCCCAGTCGATCTGTCGGTCCACCAGATCTTGCACGACGTGGAGGTCGACGGCTTGATGGCAAAGTCTTGAGTCCCATAGGCCAAGAGCGGGAACATGCTCAGCGACTCGCCAAAGGTCTTGGAGCCCACCTTGGTGTCGATGGACCCGGGTCCAGCGGCGAAGACACGATCGTAGCCCGTCGCCGTGTCGACCAAATGCACTGTGAGCCCATTGAGGGAGATGGTGATCTTGGGATTGACCAACCGCGGCAGGTCGGGGATCGCCTTGCACGTCGTCGCCGCGCCCCAGACGCCATCGGCCTTGTCGTCGCCCGGCGTCAGCTCGCCGATGCCTAGATCGTCGACGCCGAGCTCGGTGCCTTCTTCCAGGGGCGCCGCGGGCTCCTCGGAACAGGCCGATGGGCCGGCGGCAAGTACGAGGACGAGGGCGAGGGATTCGAGTGAAGAATGCAGTTTCATCGTGGCAATGAACCTCAGTGGATGACAGCCGCGGAAAATAGCGATTTGCGCGAGCGAACGCCAGAGCTGTCATCTTGCTGCCCTGCAATGGAGCCCGAAATGTCCGCAGCCTACATGTCTATCAGGAGCAAGGAGGCCCAGAGTATCTCGTGATCGACCGCAGGCGGCGCGCAGAGGTGCAGACCGCGCTGGATGCGGGGTGGAAGCTGGACTGCGTCTCACTGGTAGGCCCCGTCGCTGTAGCCATCGGGGCGCTCGAGCGTCTCGAGCAGCCCAACACTCTCGACGGGCTAGGGCTCTCTTGGAAAAGACTTGCCGATGAGGCCGACGCACCCCGTCGACTTGAAACGGCGGGACGTGACTTTTGCCGAAGGCTCGGCCATAACCGTCGGGTATCCGGCACCGTTTCTGAGGCCCTTTGGTGAGCGCATTCCAGAAAAACAACGAGCGTTATTCGACGACTCCGAGAGCCGTCGAGCACATCCACGCTACGGCCATCGTCGACCCGTGTGCGCAGGTCAGCCCCAGCGCAACCATCGGCCCTTACGCCATCGTCGGCCCAGACGTCGTCCTCGAAAACCGCGTGGTGATTGGGGCCCATGCGGTCCTAGAGGGGCACTTGGTCCTCGAGGACGATGTACAGGTCTCGCCCTTTGTTTGCATCGGTCAGCCCCCTCAGGACCAGAAGTGCCGCGGAGAGGGCACCGGCGTGCACATTGGGCCGCGCACGATCATTCGGGAGTTTACGACCATCAACAGGGGCACCCTCTACGACACCCGCTGCACTCGCGTCGGCGCCGATGGCCTCATCATGGCCTACTGCCACCTTGCCCACGATGTCGTGCTCGGCGATCGGGTCGTCCTCTCGAACCATACGACCCTCGCTGGGCACGTGAAGGCCGAGGACGAGGTGACCTGCGGAGGGAACACAGCGGTCCACCAGCACTGCCGGCTCGGCCGCGGCTGTTTCGTCGCGGCCGGCGCCATGGTCGAGAGAGACGTGCCGCCGTTTTGTCGGGTCTTTGGAGACCGCGCCAAGCTCGTCGGCCCCAACTTGCGCGGGTTGAGGCGAATTGGCCTCGCAGAGAGCCGCATCCGCGCCGTCAAGAACGCCTACAAGGAGCTCTTCCGCACCACCTCGACCCTCGAGGACACCCTGCGCGTCGTCACCTCGAAATGGCCTGACAGCGAGGAGGTCCGACACCTGATCGAGTTCATTCGTGCGAGCGAGCGAGGGATCTGCCGATGAGCTTCTCTTTGACCCTCCGCCCCATGTGTCTGGCCGCCGCGCTCCTTCTGGGAAGTGGCCTCGCGGCGTGTGAGACGAGCGACACCAACCCAGACACCAGCAGCGCTGGACTGCGCAACATGGCCCCCACGGACGAGGACGCGAGCCCACAAGAACCCAGCGCCGACCGAGAGCCCAACGACACCCTCGAGCAAGCCGTCGAGTTGACCTGGCAGGGGAAGACCGCGACCGCCAAAGGCGCGCTGAGCGGGGAAGGGGACATCGACGTATTCCACATTTCGAGCGTGCCTGGGGCCGATGCGTTTGCCTTGACGCTCACGCCCAACGCCGACGGCGACCCGATCGTTGGCGTCACACGCACGAAAGGCTCGAAGCCAACCTATTACGACAACGGCATGGCCGGACAGAACGAGGTCGTCGCCAACGTCGGGCTTGGCACCGACGGCACCTATGTCGCCGTGCAGCGACAAGGCGGCGCCGACGTGAGCTACGCGCTCGAAGCGCGGCGGCTCCCAGGCGTTGGAGTCAACGAGATTGAGCCCAACGATCGCGTGGCAGCGGCACAGGCCCTGGCCCCAGGACAGACGATGACCGCTTTCGCGAATCGCTCCGGGGACGTCGACGTCTACCGCATCGATGCCAGTCAGGTGGCGCCTTTCGACGTCTTTGTGACCCCACCGACGAACCTCAGCCTGCTCATCCAACTGGCCAACGAGGACAAGGAAATCTGGTCTGAACGCACAGCGACCGGGACGGTCTCGGCGTTCAGGGGGTTGCGTCCGATGATGGGCCCGAACGCCTTCTACACGCTGCAGATCACGGCCCTCGGAGAGGTCGAACGGTCCGAGGTCTACAACCTCTCCATCGACTTGCTCGGCATCACCAAGGGCATCGAGCTCGAGCCCAACGACGAGCTGGCCGACGCACAGCCCCTGGTCGCCGGTGAGGAGACCGTCAAGGCCTTGCTCGTCAATCCAAGCGACGTGGATCGCTTCGTCATCAAGGTGCCTCCTGTACCGAACGCGGCGCTCGAGGTCCTGCATCTCTACGCGGCGCCGGCTCCGACGCTCGATCTCAAGCTGAGCGCGAATTTCGTCGAGCTCGGCCTCGAGGAGCAACGAAACGACGGCGTGGCCGGCCAAACCGAGTCGATCTGCAACCGCACCTTCACTCCGCCGCTGACCCTCGAGGTCGCGATTCAGGCGGCGCTGTCCACCAAAGAAGGTCAGGGTCCCTACACTCTCTACAGCGAGACCTGGCCCTTCGACCCGACGAAAGAGGAAGGCGAGCCCAATGGCAGCACCCTGACGGCGTCGGTCCTGACGCAGGGGCAGCCGCTCAAAGGCTTTGTGCACCCAGCGGCGGACCTCGACGTGTATCGCTTCTCGATCCCGCCCAGCACGGCCACGACGACGAGAGCTCACCTCGAGCTGTCGAAAGGCGTGCCCATGAACCTGAAGATGACCGTCAAGGACGCCGAGTCCGCCGTGATCGCGAAAGCGGACAAAGGCGGGGTAGGGGAGGGCGAGGCCCTCGATGTCGATCTGCCCGCTGGCGACTACTTTGTCGAGGTCAGCGCCCTGGCCCGGGCAAACTGCGACGTTCCTTATGAGCTCTCTCTGCAGTTCGCAACACCGCTCGTGGATCCCTTCGAACTCAAGGACCCGAAGGTCCCAGTGCCCGTCGACAAACCCGGTCCGGCCGAGCTTCCTGACCCCAAGGCCATCGAAAACCTAGCCAAAGACCCGGTCAAAGACGCGGTCGCCCCAGTGAAAGACCCCGTCGAAGACGACGACGGGGCTCCGCCGCCGGATCAGCTCGGCGACGACGCGCCCAACGACGATTTCTGAGCTCAGCCAATCACTCGCTCGCGCCTCAAGGCAGCGATCGCCTCGCTCGAGTAACCCAGCGACTCGAGGACCTCGACGCTGTGCTCGCCGAGGTTGGGAGGAGGCAGGTGGGCCCGATGACGTGGAGTCAATGGGGTCGCGGTCTGAGGCAGCGTCTGAGCCCCCTTCTCGATGTCGAAAAACACTCCGCGGCTGAGGTGTTGCGGATGGTTCTTGATCGCCTCGGCGTCGAGGACGGGCTCTACGCAGGCGTCGACGGGCTCCAATACGACGGTCCACTCGTCGAGAGAGCGCGAGCCGATGACCTCGGCCACTTTCGCGCGCACCCGTGCTCCCTGCGCGCCGCCGCTGGCGCCGTCGTGCTTGAGTTCGGGGAGGCCAATCGTGGCGACGAAGAGCTCCCAAAACTTCGGCTCCAACGCGCCCACTCCAAGGTGACGACCATCGGCCGTCTCGTAAATCGAGTAGCAGGGCAGTCCGCCGGTGAGCATTCCCTCTCCGCGCGCCGAGGAGACTCCGGCCGCGGCCATAGCCAGGGCGGGCAGGGCGAAGCTCAGGGCGCCTTCGGTCATGGAGATGTCCAAGAAGGTGGCCTGGCGGTCTTGGGCGACGAGCGCGGCGAGGATGCCGGTCACGGCATAGAGCGCGCCGCCGGCGATGTCGGCCAGCTGGAAGCCGGGGATGACGGGGGTGCCGTCTTTCGAGCCGGTGCCGTGCAGCAAGCCGCTCAGCGCCAGGTAGTTGAGGTCGTGGCCGGCGCGCTCGGCGAGGGGACCATCTTGCCCATAGCCCGAGATGGAGCAGTAGACGACCCGAGGATTGACAGCTTTGACGGCCTCGAAGCCGATGCCGAGCCGGTCGACGACACCTGGCCGAAAGGACTCGAGGACGACATCGGCGTCTTTAGCCAGTCGCAGGAAGACCTCGACGCCCTTCGCGGTCTTGAGCTCCAGGGCGAGCGAGCGCTTGTTGCGGTTGATCGAGGCGAAGAACGCCCCGAACGAGCCGACCAGAGGCGGATACCAACGCGCATAGTCGCCGCCTTGTGGCGCCTCGATCTTGAGGACCTCTGCGCCCATGTCCGCCAGCAGCAAAGTGGCAAAAGGCCCAGGCAGGAGGCGGCTCAGGTCGAGCACTTTGAGGTGCTTCAGGGGGGAGTCAAAGTGGGCGTGAGCCATAGGGCGCCTCGCGAGAAGGGTGACTGTCAGCAAAAGAAAAAGCGTGTCCCAAGTCTCTCGAGACACGCTTTCACTGCGTCAACTGACACTGGCAAGAGACTTCTCCAAGAAAGCCATCGTTCTTGGGATACTAAAAAGAAGAAAGCAAAAGGGGGTCCGGGGGACAAAGTCCCCCGGCGGGTCAGGGCAGAGCCCTGCCTAGAGCCACTTACCCAAGGACGTTGCCGAGCTTCATGGCGAGGCCCATGTCGCCTTCGATCTTGAGCTTGCCCATCATGAAGGCCTGTGGCCCAGGCAGCTTGCCACTGATCATGTCGGCGAAGTCGGTGCCGGAGACGATCACGGTGCATTGCGCGTCGGCGTTCGGTCCCACGGTGACCCAGTTCTCATCCGCCGTGAAGTCGACGGCCCAGGTGCCCGCGTCTTCGCCAGTGATGTTGAACTGGTAGACAGCGCCGATGGAGGCGGCCTTGTCGGGATCGGCTTCGATGTTTGCGGGGAGCGTTTTTTCGAAATAGTCACGAACTACGGACATGGACTCCTCCTAATCGGATGTCATGGGGGTGATAAGAGTACGTTGGGCGGCCAACGGATGGAACTGTCGGGGGCTTCATGACGTGGCCGAAGCCGACGTCATCGCGCCATAAAGGCTGGTGACGGCGACTATCACAAGCTCTGCGAATCATCAACCTGGTGCACACCAGAGCGAGCCAGGGCCTATGCCGAGAGCGGGATTCGAACCCGCACACCCATGAGGTGGGAGATTTTAAGTCTCCTGCGTCTACCGTTCCGCCATCCCGGCATTCTTGTATTGGCCGCCGACCCTGATGTTCGCCGCAAAGCGTGCTCGCCGGCCGCGAAAACGGTTAACCGATTCGCCTCAGCGTCGCAACAAGGAACTGCACACCGTCGAATTTGGGGCAAAGCGCACCCGGAATCCCTCTCAGTAAAACTTGGAGCGAATTTGGCGGGTAGACGCCAAATCGCCGGAAGGGGGGAAGGCGGACGCAGGGGAAGGAGGACGCAGGGTCGCGGTGGTCTTTGGCTGCAGCCGAACGTTCCGAGTCCGTCGCCAGCGAGGCTGAATTCAGGCTGTAGTCGGCCCACACGCATGAGTTAACATAATACTCATTATGGGACATTATAAATATTGAGGAATGCGGTGCTCGTGTTGGGTGGTCCGAGTCTGTGCGCTGTCCTGGTCGCATCGGCTGGTTTGAGCCTGTGCGCTGTCTTGGTCGCAGACCAGTGTTGGGTGGTCCGAGTCTGTACGCTGTCCTGGTCGCAGACCAGCAATGCGGCGAATTTGGTCCAAGGCGCATCAAAACCCGGTCCGAGCGAATTTGGACCAAATTTGCGTGCGTGACGCCAAGACCTCGAGCGTCTTGTCTTATTCGAGCGCTTTCACTAGCCTCGCAGCGGCCCTCTTCAACGACCATGTGAGGCGACTATGTATTGCTCGAGCTGCGGCACGGCCAACGATGCAAACAACTTTCGATGTGTGCAGTGCGGCACCATCATTCAGAGCCAGAACTCCCAAGGCTACGGTCAGCCCTATCAGAACGTTCAGCAATGGCCCGAGGCCAGCAAGGCCGACACGGCCTTGATCTTCGCGGTGCTCGGTTGGGTCGTCTGCGCGGTACTGAGCATCGTCGCCATCCCGATGGCTCGTGCCGAGATCGCCGCCATCGAGCGTGGCGACCGCAACCCAGCCAAGCTCTCGACGGCGAAGGCGGCCTTCTGGATCGCTGCGATTCAGCTGGGGCTGTTCGTCTTCGGCATCATCATCGCGATCTTGGTCGTCGTGGTCGCCGGAGTCTCGCGCGTCTGATTCTCACCTGTTCCGCCGTACACGACCGTGCGACGACCCAGGTGGCAAGCGGTCGCGCCAGCGCGCACTGGTGCTGGATCGCGTTGTGCGTTGCCCTCCGCGAGCCGTTTGCGTACTGTGAAACGGCTTCAGGGTGCGGCCGCTAAAGACCCATCCACAGACACGGAGTCTGGCTATGATCCGAAGAGCTCTTCTTGTCCTCCTCTTGTTCGTCGCTGTGCTCACGACGTTTGCCACGACGGCTTCGGCCACGATCGTCGTGAAGCTCAGCCTCGAGGAGCTTGCGCAGCGCTCAGAGGTGATCGCGTACGGCGAGGTGATCAAGCAAGAGAGCTATTGGAGCGAGGACGGCTACGCCATCTTGACGCGCGTCTCCTTGCTCGTCGACGACGGCGTCGTCGGGGCCGAGGCCGGCAAGACGTTAGAGTTCGTGACCCTCGGGGGTTCGATAGACGGGCTGGCTCAAGCCATCGCGGGAGAGGCCGCCTTCCGAGTCGGTGAGCACGCGCTGGTCTTTCTCGAGGCCCGCAAGCCAGGCGGTGACCTCAACGTCGTCGGGATGGCGCAAGGCAAATTTGCGGTGATCCTGCTGCCCGATGCGGGCGCGACAGACCCGCCGATGGTCGCCCCAAATCTTGGAAACCTGACACTCGCCGCGATCCAGCCCGAAACCTCCGACTCGAACCGCAGCGTCGTCACCGCCCTCGAGACTCCCAAAGAGGTCGAGCCGCGGCCACTCACTGAGGTCATCGCGCAGGTTCGCTCCGCCCGTGGCATCGTCGCTCCCTAGCCATTTCGCCGCCCAGACACTCTCCAACCGGCTGCCCACAAGGTCTCAAGCTGATGCGCCACACACTCCTCTCGACCACCGGCCTCATTGGGACGAGCGTCGTCCTGCTCGGGGTTTGGAGCGGGGACGCAAAGGCCTGGGAGCCCATGCGGAGTGACGACGGATTGGAGCTGCGTTGGCCAGCGCAGACCGAGTTCAGCATCTGTCCTGCGGTGCGTTCCGAACTGGAGCAGTCGGCGATCTTGGGCGCCGGCGTATGGTGGAATCAAGGGGGACTGCGTTCTCGCCTGAATGTCGGCGTCGGCTGTGCGCTGTCCTCGAGCGATGGCATCTCCTCGGTCGTCTCCGAGACCGACCAATGGCCCGCGGAATTCGGTCCCAGCGAGCTGATGGTCGCCCTGACGCAGCACACCTTCACCCCTGACGGCACCATCACCGACTCCGACATCCTCCTCAACGCCGTCGAGTTCGAGTTCACCGAACATGGCGACGAGCAGAGCTTCAGCGCCGAGCACGTGGTGGCTCACGAGCTGGGCCACGTCTTGGGCCTGGGACACCCGTGCGGGGACACGCAAGGCCAGTGGCCAAGTTGCTTTGCCCTCTCATCTGAGAGAATCGCTGAGCTCGAGCCCGCCTTGATGTTCCCCTCCCAGTCCGTTGGACCTCGGCAGACGCAGCTCGCTGCGGACGATCTCGAAGGACTGACCTCACTCTTCGCGTTGTCGCAAGCGCCCTCCCCCACGCTCTGTGGCTCGCGCGCTGAGGCACAGGCGCTCGATGCGAGCGCAATTCCCTTGAGCTGGAAAGAGATCGACACGCTGGAGAGTCCTCTGTTGGCTGGCGACGAACCGCTCCTGCTAAAGACCAACCGTCCGCTCCTCGTCCGCACCGACGAGCGCGATTTCGTGGTTGACGTCAGCTCACTCGAACCCTGCGTGACTCCCTCGACCGCGAACCACTCGGACTGCACATGCTCATCACGAGCTTGTCACGCGGTTCCTCCCCCCGCTGCCGCAACGCTGATGTTCTTGTTCCTTCTGCACGGTGTAAGGCGCCGCTCTCCGCATCGCCGAACGCGCCGGAACCGCAGCCAGCCTGGCTCCCGCTCTCTCACCCCCTCTTCCTGTTCTCACCTGGGCACCTGAGGATGATGATGCCAAACCCGCTGAAGTCGCTCCTGGTCGTCTCCGTTATGCTCGTCATGGCCGTGCCCGCCGAGGCTTTTGCTTATGTGCGGTCCATCACCTGTGGAGACCCGCCCAACCCCTTCCAATGCGAAGCCGGTGAGACGAGCAAGGAGATCGGTTGGCCCTCGAGCTGCGTCGTCGTCCACCTCAACGAAAATGGTACGGGAGACGTCGACTTCACCGAGCTGGAGCGGGTCAGCCCGGTCGCTCTCGAGGTCTGGAGCGCGCCGGAGTGCAGTTACTTCAACCTCGTCTACGGCGGCCTCACCAACGAAGACCGAGTCGGCTACAACCCGAACCAGACCAACGCCAACGTCCTGGTCTTCCGCGACACCAACTGGTCCCACAGAGGCGGTGTGCTGGCCCTCACCAGCGTCACCTTCGACCGTAACAGCGGCACGATCGTCGACGCTGACATCGAATTCAACTCACAAGACTTCCAGTTCACCTCGGTTAGCAGCGCCGCCACCACGCAGATCGACCTCGAAAACACCATGGTCCACGAGCTCGGCCATCTGGTCGGACTCGACCACACGCCGGTCGAAGAGGCGACCATGTTCGCCTCGGCACCCGAGGGCGAGATCAAGAAGCGCTCCCTGGCCCAAGACGACCTGGACGGCTATTGCGCCATCTACCCCATCGCCGACCTCGCCCAAGCGCGCAGCTGCAAGACCACCACGGTGGGCTACTACCAGAAGCCAGAAGGCACCTCTTCCGGCGCCGGCGACGACACGGGGTGCCAGGTGCTCCCGCTCAGGAACGCGCCTGGCACGTCGCTTTGGTGGTTCGGCGCGCTGCTCGCGACGGGAGCGCTCTTACGCCGCCCCCGTCGGTCTCGCTGAGACTCAGAGCACTTCGACCATCAACTCAGCCAACTGGCGGCTGAACTCTACGGGGTCGATGAGCGGCGAGCCTTCAGCCAGAAGAGCCTGCGAATAGAGCATCTTCGTGTGGCGGACGAGCATCTCGTCGCTCGAGTCGGCGTCGAAACGGGCCTGCATTTTCACGAGCAACGGGTGAGCTGGGTTCACTTCGAGGGTCCGTTTGGTCTCCGGCAGATCCATGTGCCCCGCCTGCTTCAAGAGCCGCGTGAAGTGTGGGCTGTAGTCCCCCTGCTCACCGACGAGGCAGGCGGCCGAGTTGGTCAGGCGCTTGGAGAGACGGACCTCCTTCACGGAATCCTTGAGCTGCTCGAACATCAGGTTTAACAGCCCGGAATGCACCTTCTCCTCGTCCTTGTCCTTCTCTTTGTCGTCCTTGCTGACCTCGCCGAGGTCCACGGCGCCCTTCCCTACCGACTGCAGCTTCTTGCCGTCGAACTCGGTCAACGAGCCGATCATGATCTCGTCGTAGGGATCGGTCAGATAGAGGACCTCGAAGCCCTTGTCGAAGAAGGCTTCAAGATGCGGGGACTTCTCGACCGCCGCGCGCGACTCGCCGTTAAGGAAGTAGATGACCTCCTGGCCTTCCTTCATGCGCTCGATGTACTGCGTCAAGGTCGTCAGGTTGGTCTTCTCTGGAGTGGACTCTTCGCCGTCCTCGTTCACCACGGGCTCATAGGGCTTGACCGCCGACGAGTCGAAGAGCAGCAGCGAGGTGATCTTCTCCTTGTTGTTGCGGTCCATCACGACGCCCTCTTTCAGCACGCGGCCAAAAGCATCCCAGAACTTCTGGTACTTGCCCGGCTCGTCGGACTGCAGGGTGGTCAGCGTCTCGAGGGTCTTCTTGATCAGGTGCTTGCGGATGCTCGAGACCCGGCCGTCCTTCTGGAGCATCTCGCGCGAGACGTTCAGGCTCAGGTCTGAGCTGTCGACGACGCCCTTGATGAAGCGGAGGTAGTCGGGCAGGAGCTCTTTGCTCTGCTCCATGATCATGACGCGGTTGGCGTAGAGTTGCAGCCCGAACTTGGCGTCTCGGTAGTAGAGATCCATGGGCGCGCGCTCGGGGATGAAGAGCAGCGCGTGATACTCGAAGGTGCCTTCGCCCTTGATGGCCATGGTCTCGAGAGGAGCCGTCCAGTCGTGGGCGAGGTGCTTGTAGAACTCGGCGTACTCGGAGTCTTCGACGTCCGAGCGGGAGCGGGTCCAGAGCGCGCGCATCGAGTTGATCGTCTCCCAGGTGCGGACCTCTTTAGGCTCAACGCCCGCTTTGGGCTCGCCCTCTTCGTCCCGCTCGACCTCCTCGCGGACGACCTCGAGCTGGATCGGGTACTGGATGAAGTCCGAGTACTTCTTCACCGTCGAGCGCAGCGTCCACTCCTGGGTGAAGTCGTCGAGATCGTTGTCCGGGTCAGCCTCACGGAGCTCCAGGCGAATCGTGGTCCCGACCGTCTCGCGGGTCGACTCGAAGACTCGATACTGCCCGTCGCCGGACGACTCGAAGCCAAAGGCCTCCTCAGCGCCCGCCCGGCGACTGATCACGGTGACGTTCTTGGCCGCAATGAAGGCCGAGTAGAAGCCCACGCCAAAGCGCCCAATCAACGACTCGATGTCGTTCTCCTCAGTGGACGCCTCGAGCTTCGCGTTGAACTCCTTGGTCCCTGAGCGAGCGATGGTGCCGAGGTCCCGGATGAGATCCTCGCGGTTCATGCCGATGCCGTTGTCGTCGAGGGTCAGGACGCGACTCTCTTTGTCGACGCTGATGCGGATGCGCAGCTCTTCGTCGCTGCTCTTGAGGCTCTTGTCGACGAGGGACTCGAAGCGCAGCTTGTCCAACGCATCCGACGCGTTGGAGATGAGCTCCCGCAGGAACACATCCTTGCTCGAATAGATCGAGTGGATCATCAGCTCGAGCAGTTGTTTTGCCTCGGACTTGAACTCAAAGGTCTCTTCATTCTCTCGTTTCACGTCTCGCCTCCGTCCTGGGATCGTTGTTTGCCGTGCCGTCTCTCGCCCGGCGAGCCGACCACGACCATGCCTATTAATCTCGAGCGATTGAGCGTCGTCGCGAGGACTCACCCCCACGCGAGCCCGCGCCATCGTTCGCTTTGTTGCCGGCGAGAGAGGTTAGACACCGCGGCGTCGAGAACAAGGGCGCAGCCTAGCCTCAGGAGCAAAAGAGAGCGCCCAGCGAAGGCGGGGCTTTTCGGCGTCTCTTGGCCTCAGAACCATTCGTTCGGTTCGGTTTCGAAGGCCGGAATTGGGCGCTGTCGACTGAAAGTCCCCGAACGGCCGCCGCTCTTGAGGGCGAGGTGTACGTCGGTGATCACCAGCTCTTTGTCGATGGCCTTGAGCATGTCGTAGATGGTCAACGCCGCGACCTGAACCGCGGTCAGTGCCTCCATCTCGACGCCGGTGGCCCCTCGGGATTGGGCAGAGCCCTCGATGAGGATCGACGGCTCGCTTCCAGCCGAGTCGCCCTGACGGTAAGCGAAGGCCACTTTGATGTGGTCGAGCATGAGCGGATGACACAGCGGAATCAGGGCCGAGGTCTGTTTTGCCGCCATGATCCCAGCCACGCGCGCGACGGCAAAGACATCCCCTTTCTTGACCTGGTTGGAGCGCAACGCCGCCAACGTCTCCGGCGCCATCACGACGCGCCCGCGGGCAACGGCCCGTCGGGTGGTCTCGGCCTTCTCTGACACGTCGACCATCGAAGCTTTGCCGTCGGAGTCGACGTGACTCAGCACATTTTCGAGCGCTTCATTGTTGGACAAATTAGGTCCCCTCTACGGTGTTAAGCGCAGGGATTGAGACGGGGAGCCGCTGCGCAGGGAAGCTCAGCGATCGAATTTCCCAGCGGCGGCGAGGAATGTCATCTTGGCGTTGGTCTCCCGCAATCTCGAGGAGAGTGTGCGCACGAAGCTCCACAACAGCTCGTAGGCCAGGTCCTTATTTTGGCTGAGGAGCTGCTCGAGATCGCGGCGAGTGATGACCGACAAGGTACAACGTTTGTCCGCCGTGGCGTCCGCGCTGCGCGTCGACTCGTCGTCGAGCAACGCCATCTCGCCGAAGTAGTTCCCCGGTTTCAAGATCGCCAGAGCCTCTTCGCCGATGCCGACGATGGTCTTGCTGATCCGAACTTCGCCACTGAGGATCAGGTAGAACTTGTCGCCGGCCTCGCCCTCCGAGACGATCTTCTCGCCCCGGTTGAACTCCTCGGTATACGCCAGCGCGGCCACTTCCCCGAGAACACGCTCGGAGAGGTTCTTGAAGAGGTAGATCTCCCGCAAACGAGAGACGTCCATTACCTTCCAAGCTGCCATCGATGAGACCTCTACCCGTGCTGTGCGACCCTCTGTTCTTACGGGTCAAACGGCCGAACCCACCGCTCTGTGCCGAACTCGAGACCCAGGCCCGCAGGGCGGTATCGCCTCTGGAGGTGCATCAACCGCACTGCCGACTCAACGCGACCCGGACGTTACCATGGCCACTCTATTCGAACAAGAAAGGCGCAGCCTCATGCAACTCCTTAGGGTTGCGCACGAGGCGTCCACCGGCAGTGATTCTCCGTTGGGCGTGCCCTTTCCGCTTGCAGACCGTTTGCAGATCGACGACTTTCGCCAGCGGCACCCCAGCCTGCCGAGGAAAGCGCCGCTACCATGCCTGAGAACACCAGCCCGCAAGCCTTGCTCCAGAGGTTCAGCCGAAGAGCCAAGAAGAGCCTCGGTCAAAACTTCCTCATCGACGAGGAGGTCATCGAGCGCATCGCTGACAACGTGCTCGCCAGCAAACTCCCGATCATCGAGATCGGGCCGGGCTGCGGCGCGTTGACGCAGGCCCTGTTGCGACATGGCGGCGACGTCCTGGCGATCGAGAAAGACCGCGACGCAGTGGCCTTCCTGAAGGAGACGTTCAACGGTCAACAGCTGTCCGTTATCGAGGGGGACATTCTGGAGTTCGAGCCCGGACCGGGCGACTGGGCGGTCGTGGGCAACCTCCCCTACAACATCTCGACGCAGGTCTATTTTCACCTGCTGCCCCATCGAGCGCGCATCCGACGCTCGGTCTTCATGTTTCAGCGTGAGGTCGCGCAGCGCTTCGTCGCCACTCCCAGGACCCCGTCCTACGGCATCCTGAGCGTCTTCGGGCCCTACTATCATAAGGTGCGAACCGTGTGTCAGGTGCAACCGGGCGCGTTTCGGCCCGTGCCCAAGGTGCACAGCACCGTCCTGAGTTTTCAGCCGGCCCCCGGCCTGCTCGAGCCCGAGCTCGAGTCGCTGCTGCACCAGACGGTGAAGCGCTGTTTTGCCAACCGACGCAAGACGCTGACGAACAACCTGAAGGGATACGAAGGACTGGAGCGAGACGATGTAGAAGTGCTCCTGAACACTGTCGGCGTGCGGCCGAACCAGCGAGCCGAGGAGCTCGACCTCGCCGCGTTCTGCGCGCTGACCAAGGCGCTCGCGAGTCGTGCGGCTGGGCTTGCGGAGTCGTGAGGCTCTTCGATCCCTATCTGCGTTCCGACGTTCGCAGCGACAAGGACCTGGAGAACCTAGCCTACTTCGGCACACAGGGCGCGGTCGTCTGTGCACACGACCCCTCTCGATTCGAGTGCTCCGACGACCTGCTCGCCTATTTTGAGCACCTCCTGGTGGCGGAGTCGGCGAGGCTCCGACAGGTCGGCATCCAGTGCCATCACGCGTTGGGGGTCAACCCCCGTTCGGCCCCGCGCCGGGCGTTCCATGAGCTCTGGCCCGAGCTGGAGTCGATGCTGGGCGAGCCCAGCGTGGTCGCTATCGGGGAGCTTGCCATCGACTCGGCCGACAGCTGGGAGTACGGGCTGGTGGAACATCAGCTGCGGCTGGCGGCGCGCCTTGGTCTCCCAGTGATCTTGCGGCTTCCGAGCCTCAAGCCGTTGGCCGTCCTCAAACAGGTCGTGCACTGCGCCAAGCGGTCTGGTCTGGCGACCTCGAAGTTGATGTTGACGAACGTCGTCCTCGACGCTCCCTTGCGCGCGTTCGTGCAAAGTAACACCATCGTCTGCGCCCTTCGCATGGACTCCGAATTTTTGTCCGGCGCCGCCTGGAGTCGGCTACAGAGGCGGCTGACCAAGCATGACCTGTGCCTGACCCACGCGCTCGGGGACGGCATGGGAGACGTACTTTCGATGAGTCGGGCGGTCCTGGCCCTGACCGAGCAGGGGCTGGACGAGACCTCGATCGACTGGTGGAGCCACGGCAACGCGCTCTCGTTTTTCGGCGTGGAGGGCTGAGCTCAGCGGGCCAGGAGGAGCTTCGCCAGCGCGATGCCACCGGCCGCGGCGAGGAGCCCGACGAAGAGATTGGCGGCAACGTTGAGCGCGGCGAGCTTCCAAGCCGAGTGCTCGACGAAGGTCATGGTCTCGTAGCCGAAGGTGCTGAAGGTGGTGAAGGCGCCGAGGAAGCCTGTGGTGAGCGCGAGCCGGTAGTGCCGGGGAAAGGCGTCGTTGGACAGAGCCAACGTCATGATGAAGCCCAACAAGAAACACCCAGCGATGTTCACGACGAAGGTGCCGTAGGGAGCATGGCGTCCCCACCAGCGTTCGCTAAGAAGCCCCACACCGTATCGGCTGAGGCTTCCTAGGGCACCAGCTGTGGCGATGAACAGCAGGTCTTTCATTGGCAGTATTGGCTGTTCATCGCCATGTTTGGGCTAGAGACGATCGCATGCGATCTCACCGAGGCCCGGGATGACCGGAACTCCGGTCGGCAACGTGTCGCCCGCTGCGGGTCTCAGGGCTCCGAAGAAGGTCCCCATGTCGGTTTTCATCAACAGCGGGCTGGTTCCAGCCAGTGAGGTTGTGGGGGCCAAGAGGGTCGAGCCATCACGGACGTCGAAGATCATGGATTCGACGACGGAGTTGACGCCCGAGGTGACCTCGTAGGTCATCAGGGCACGCTCGGAGCAGAGCAGCTCGATCTCGACGTTGGAGATGGAGTCGCCGGTGGTCTGCGGCGAGACGACGACGGCCGCGTAGATGGGAATCATGTCCTTGCGTTCGCCTTCCGTCACGATCTGGAACTTCTGGATCTTGATGGTGGCGCCGGAGGTCCAGGCGATGACGGCCTCGCTCGAGGGCAGGCCGACGAGGTCGAAGTCTGTTGCTGTGGAAATATTGGCTTCGACGACGATCATGTTCTTCGGGAAGTAGCGATGACGCAGCTGGCCGGAGACGAGCTGGAGCAGGCCATTGTTCGCGACATCGGTGCCCACCCAGGCGGTGAAGACGAGGGACTCGGTCAGGTTGATGCGGGCCTCGAGGACATCAGTGTCGAAGTTCATGTTGTGGAGCGGCGAGCCGACACTGTTGATCATGGTGTTCAGACTCGGCTCGTAGACTCGAGCGGTCTGGATCCAGTGGTTGGTGCCGCGCACGTACATGATGGCGAAAGCACAGTCTGCTTCGCTGTTGTCTTCAGCTCCGTCGCAACCTTCGTCGTTGGGATAATCCTCGACGCCGTCATTGTCGTTGTCGTTGCCGTCGCTGCAGCGAGGGGTCGCGCTCGTGTTGGGGCTGTCTTCGGAGCAGAGGTAGAGCACGTCGAAGGAGACGGCCGGCCCACCGGCAACGGCGCTAGACTCGTCGCAGCCTTTGCAGAACTCTTCGCCGAAGGTCATGGTGAGAGGGTCGATGGCGCGCAGGAAGACTTCGTCTTGCAGCTTCAGCGGATCGATGTCTTGGTTGCTGGCGATGTAGAAGAGGACGAGACCGTGCGTGGGCGAGGCCATCAGGATGGGGGCGCGGCCGGTCGTGGTGCCGATCAGCTCGTTAGTGTCCGAGTTGATGATGTTGATTTCGTTGGGCGTAGTCGCGCTCTCAGCTGCCACGTAATGTCCCGTCGAGGTGACCGCGAACGACCAATCGGAGCGTGCGGCCTCAACCGGCACTGGATTGAGCAAGGGGGCTTCGAGTTCGAGGGTGTAGTCGTCTTCGACGCCGTCGCAGTTGTTGTCGCTGCAATCGCACCCAATCTGACCAGTGGGCTGCAGGGCGGTCGCGTTGCAGACCAGCTCCTGTGCTGCAGTGCAGTACTGTTGTCCCTGCGCAGCGCAGGCACCGATGCCTACGGAGCATAGGTCGTTGACACCGGTGACGCCGTCATCGACGCGCCCGTTGCAGTCGTTGTCCAGACCGTCGCAGATCTCGGCTTCGACGCACACTTCCCAGACGCCCGCGACGCAGGTCGCGACCTTTGCCACGCAAATGCCTTGATAGTTCGGGTCGACGTCGATGCAGTTGCGCTGCGCACCGTCGTCGCACCAGTCACTGGGCAGGCCACATTCGCCGTGGCCAGTGGCGCCGACGATGCACTTCTCACCAGCCGCGACTTTGCACTCATCGTCTTTCGTGCAGCCGGTGTAGACGAGGGTGCACGACGCCGTATGGAGAAGGAAGGTTAAGGTGGCCAACAAGAGAGAGAGAGCGAGGAGGAGCGTTTTCGTCTTCATCACACCACGTGTTCAAAAGAAATGAGCTGCCAGGCCGGGGTAACTTTAACGATAGTCTCACATCAAGGCAAACCTCACCTCGGCGGCATTGCCACAAACAAACCTCACCCTCTCGACAGTGTCCTAGCGTTCGTGTACGAGCGGAGCTCTCCGGACAGGTCACCGCGCTCCGCCGCTCGAGGCAGGAATCCATGAAGAAGATTGAAGCGATCATTCGCCCCTTCAAACTCGAAGAGGTCAAAGAGCGACTCAGCGAAGTCGACATCCAGGGCATTACTGTCTCGGAAGTCAAAGGCTTCGGGCGCTCCGGTGGCAAGGCCGCGGTGTATCCAGGCGCCGAGTACATCGTAGACTTCGTGCCAAAAGTCAAGATCGAGCTGGTCGTCCCCGATGAGAAGCTCACCGCCGCCATCGAAGCCATCCAGCGCGGCGCGCACACTGGAAAAGTCGGCGATGGAAAGATCTTCATCCTTCCGGTCGACGAGGCGATCCGCATCCGCACCGGTGAAACTGGTCCTTTCGCGCTTTGACCTGTCCCCCGTGGTTAGACGTATGGCCAGCGTTTCGAGGTGTTCCCCGTCTTGAACTTTCTTGCCTCTCCCACTAGCAAATAGAACCTAAGCTCCCTTCACCAGAGGACGAACCGTGAGCAGATCACCCCAGGACGTATTCGAGTTTGGACGCGAACAAGGCGTCGAGATGGTGGACATCAAGTTCAACGACTTCATCGGAACTTGGCAGCATTTCAGCATCCCCTTCGATCAGCTCGAAGACGAGACGTTCGAGATTGGCGCCGGCTTCGACGGCTCGAGCATCCGTGGCTGGCAGCCGATCCACGCCTCCGACATGGTCGTGCGCCCCGACACCGAAACCGCAGTCATCGACCCCTTCGCTAAGACCCCTACCCTCTCCCTGATCGGCTGCATCTATGACCCAATCACGGGCGAGGCCTACTCGAGGGATCCTCGCAACATCGCTGCGAAGGCCGAAAACTACCTGCTCTCTACCGGGATCGCAGACGTCTCCAACTTCGGGCCCGAACCCGAGTTCTTCATCTTCGATGACATCCGCTTCGATTTGAACCAGCAGTCCTCGTTCTACGCCATCGACTCCGTCGAGGGACGCTGGAACTCAGGGCGAGACGAGAAGCCCAACCTCGGACACAAGCCCGACTTCAAGGGAGGCTATTTCCCGGTCGCCCCCGTCGATGCGCACAACGACCTGCGCGACGAGATGGTCTCCGTGCTCAAACGCGTAGGCATCGTCGTCGAACGACAGCACCACGAGGTCGCGACCGCAGGCCAGGCCGAAATCGACATCCGCTACCAGTCCCTGGTGAAGATGGCCGACCAACTCCAGTGGTTCAAGTACATCATCAAGAACGTCGCCCACCGCAACGGCCGCACCGTCACCTTCATGCCCAAGCCCATCTTCCAAGACAACGGCAGCGGCATGCACACGCATATGTCTCTCTGGAAGGACGGCAAGCCCCTGTTTGCAGGAGACGGCTACGCCGGTCTGTCCGAGCTCGCCCTCTACTACATCGGAGGCGTTCTCAAGCACGCCAAGAGCTTGATCGCCATTACGAACCCGACGACCAACTCGTTCCGCCGGCTGGTCCCAGGCTTCGAAGCCCCGGTGAAGCTGGCCTACTCCAGCCGTAACCGGTCCGCTGCGATCCGGGTGCCCATGTACTCCCCGTCGCCAAAGGCCAAGCGCATCGAGTTCCGCACGCCAGACCCGGCATGCAACGGCTACCTGGCGTTTGCCGCAATGCTCATGGCCGGGCTGGACGGGATCGAGAACCGGATCCACCCCGGAGAACCCCTCGACAAGGACCTCTACGCCCTTCCTCCCGAGGAGCTCGCCCACGTCCCATCCGCCCCCGCCGACCTCGCCGAGGCCTTGCAGGAGCTCGACGCCGATCACGACTACCTCCTCAAGGGAGACGTGTTCACCGAAGACGTCATCACCACGTGGATCAAGTTCAAGTACGAACAGGAGGTCCAGCCGATGAGGCTGCGCCCCACTCCGCTGGAGTTCGCGCTCTACTACGACATCTGAGCGCGGACCCGCCGAAAACACCAAGAGCTGCCCATGGGCAGCTCTTGGTGTTTCTTGACTATCTCAAACCGGAGAGCGGCTTCACGTCGGTGATGTCAAAGGTCACGACTCGACGCTCTCCGGAGAACAGACAGCGCACGGTGTACTCGTCGAAGCGACCGCCCTCGTCGAGCACCGACCTTCGATCGGTGAGTTCCACCCTCTCTTGACGCGCTTCGTCGCAACGCAGCTGGCTCAGGACCAGCGTCTCTTCCTCGAGAGAGCGCACCTGCACCGCTTGCTCGGTGGTCGCACCGAACCCTTGTCGCCGCTCGACCCGGTAGACCAGCAACAGTGCGCGGCTGCGAGTCAACGCCTGGGCTGAGGAGAGCAAGTTGCCGCGCTGGTCAACCAGCCACAGCTCCCCTTGGGTCGCTGGGGACAAGTTGTCCATCGAGAGCACGAAGAGCTCGAGGAAGCGCCGCTCCGAGGACGCGTTGGCGTTCTCATGATGGCTCAGCGCCGAGAACCAGTACAAATACGTGCGTTGGACCTGGGAGGTTTGGTCACTCTCTAGGGTCGCTTCGAAGTAGGGAGCGGCGAGGGGGTAATCGCCGCTCTCGAAGAGGTCGAAGCCCTTCTCCGCCCAGACCAAGACCTCCTCTCCGCTCGGCGGCAGCCGGACCTCGATGGCTGGGCTGATCGGGGTGCTCAGCGCCAAAGTCTTGGATTGCAGCGGCGTGTCGGGGGTCTGAAGGTGTGCCGTTCGCACGGCGCACCCCGCGGTAAGTAACGAGAGGATGAAGAACAGTCCGAAAGTCTGATGAGCGCGGATCGCGCGGAGGTACGCAGCTGGCTCGCTTCGAGCCCGCTTGGTTCCGAGCAGCGCGCGAATTCCGATCGAGCCTGAACCCAGGGCTCGAACGTTCATGATCTCCTCCTCAGGCCGCCACGGGACCCGAGAGTGGGTGCCGCTCAGTGGTTCAACCTCCGGAGGGTTCCGCTTTATTTGCTCAATTCGTGACCCATTGCATTTCGCTCGCCTTCCATGTCAGGAGACAACTCTGCGCGTGCGTTGGGCTCTGGGTTCGCCGACGAATTCGAGAGTCTCTGGGCCTCGCAGAGCGAGCAACGGAAGCGGAGCACGCAGAGAGTTTTCTTGTTGGGGACTTCGAAGGTGTTCGGGGGTTTGTTGCGCTTCCTGGGTTCACAGCCGCGGCTGCTCGCCCAACAAATTGCGGCGTAAGAAATCCGTGTTTCTCACCTGGGGAAAGGTCCGGCACGGAAAGGCCTGTGCCCATGGCAAATCGCCGTGGAATTTAGACCTCCAAGCGACGCTAGGCGTGGCGCCGAGGTCCTATGTGGCTTGCGCGCCTCGTGTTGTGGGGTTTGTGGTCAGGCTGGCTTCGGGTTCTTGACGCAGAGTCGCAGAGCCGCAGAGAGTTTGAGGAGGGGACTTCGGACGAGCTCTCGGCTGCCGAGGATTGCCGAATTTCGTGCTACATGGACAACCTCGTGTCAAAATCAGCCCAACCAACCAACGACCGCCCGAACCAGCGCGAAGTGCCCTCTCCAAGAAAACCCTCTGCGACTCTGCGACTCTGCGTCAAAAAATCCACCCCTAACCCAACCAACGAACGCCAGAACCAACGCGAAGTGCCCTACCGTTTCCAAGAAATCCCATCCGCCCCAAAGCGCACGCGCCCCGGCGTCGGCATCGCCTCCGGCACCGCGCTGGCGAGCTCACGATAGGCCGCCCGCGACACCGCGCGCCGCTCCTGCGTCAGGAACTGCCACAGCTCGGCCTCACGCGCGCCGGCCAACGCCCCCAGCTTCACCGGGTTGAAGCGCGCCGGCTCGGTCCGCGTCGGGCCGGAATGCGGCTCCAGGTGTGGGACCCGCAGCGCGCCAGGGCCGCGGCTCGCATAGGCAATCAACGTGTGCGCCGTCGAGAGCGAGCCTGCCCACGGGTAAGAACGCAGGCTCCAGCGCTCCGAGACGCGCCCGAGCTCGCGCTCGACGCGTTCGCTCTCCTCGTCGGTCTTGGAGGCGCGGCGCTCGGCGTAAAACAACCCCATGCCGTAGAAATCCCCGTCGACGCGCCAGAGCTCCCGCAGCCCAAAGCGCGCCGGCTCAGCCGCGACCTCACTGCCCGCCGTCAGCCCAAAGCGGCCACACATCAACGCCGAGATCTGCTCGCCCAGCTCGTCGACCAGGGTCAACGTCTCGAAGGCTTCGCCCATGGTCTCGCCAGGGAAGTCCGTGAAGGCCATCACCTCCACCGCGATGTTGGCCTCGGCGAGGTTGGCGATGGCGGCGCGAACGTGCTCGACCTTGGTCGCCTTGCGCATCGAGGCCAAGACCCGCGGCGAGCCGCTCTCGACGCCCAGCGAGACGCCGAGGAGCCCGCCAGCGCCGAGCTCCTGGCAGAGCTCCGCTGTCAGCACGCGCTCCGGGCGGATGTCGCCGGCCATGCGCCAAGGCACGCCTCGCCGCTGGTTCTCGCCGCAGAGTTGTTGCAGAAACGAAGGCTTGATGGCGTCGTGCGAGAGGTAGAAGAGACGGTTGCCGTGGCGTTCTTGCAGGCCCTGCAAGTGCTGGCCGACCGTCTCGGCGTCGCGCTCGCGGTAAGGCGCCGTGCCGCGCTCGCAGAGACCATAGTGGCAGAACGAGCATTTGCCGTGGTAGCAGCCGCGAGTGGCGTCGTAGGGCAACACCAGTTCGGGGGCGAGGTAACGCTCGAGCGGCAGACCGTCGAAGTCCGGCGGCGGCAACTCACTCAAGCTGCCGGCCTGGGTTCCCTCGATGAGCCCTCTCGGCCGCTCGCCTTCCCGCGCCAGCTGCGCCAGCTCGACGATGACCTGCTCGCCTTCGAACAGGACAGCACAATCGAAGGGCCCGAGGGCGCGCCTGAGAGCTTCCTCTTCGAGGTTCTCCGGCCGATGCTCGGCCATGGCGACCAACAACTGCGTCGCCGCCGGTCCACCCAACACGAGCAGGGTCTCGGGCATGGCTCGGCGCAAATGGTGGGCCAGCAAGAAGGCAGGCAACACCTGGCCCGGGAACATCATCGACACGCCGACCAGGTCAGGAGCGCGCTCAGCGATGCGTTGGGCCAGGGCACTGAAGTAGACGTGATAGGGGTTGTTGCGCTCCTCAGCGTCGCGGGCGATCTCTTCGGGATCGAGCATGGCGAAGGGCGTGCGGTACGTTGTCAGGCTCACCTGCAGTGGTGTGTAGGCCGCGCTGACCAAAGCGAAGGCGTGCTCGACTGTGTCGACGGCGGCGGCGTAGCGCGCGGGCTCCCTGAAGCCAGGTTTGCGCCCGCGCAGCAGCTCGACGGCCTCTTCGACCCCGCGCGCCCCAAGCGCATGCCCTCGGCCCTCCCACAGGGCGGCGTAGGCGAGCTGCTCGACGTGACGGAGCTTCTCTGCTCGATCGAGCCGATTCAGCCGCTTGTTGAGCCGCTGTTCGGCGCGGGCGAGCGTCTCCTCGGTCAGCAGCCACTCGGCCGCCTCGAGGTTGGCGTCGAGCTGCCAAACCTCCTCGCCGGCTTTGCGCAAGGCTGCGGTGAGCGTGGGCAAGGCGAGCATGGGCGCCGTGGGATCGCAGCTGGGCGGGAACACGAGGGCGACGGACATGGACCTCTCCGATTCAATCGGCGCTGGACGAGACGCGCCGAAGCCTCGTGTAAGACATTCAGCGCCCGTGGGGAAGTCCAAATCACATCAGAAGTCTCTTCTGCACCGTTGTGTCTCTGCTATGGAGATCGCAGGGATCGAGTGGAACTGGCTCTGCGACACCGCTCCGACCGTCAGGGCCGCGCCGCAGCTGGCCGGATCCACCATGGAGCCGTCTGGCTTCCGGTAGCCGAAGTGGGCGTCGCTCCCTCCGAACACGAAGAGAAGGAAGGGGCTCGACGAGGCAGGCCTCAAGGCTTGCACGATGGGAACGCCCCGGAGACGGCGCCGATCTCGCCGTCCTCAGAAGCTGGCCAGGAGCTCGGCCTTCTTCGCTTCGAACTCTTCCTCGGTGAGCAGGTCGGCCTTGCGGGCCTCTTTGAGCTGCTCGAGCTTGTCCTTGAGCGACTCGTTCTTCTTGTGTCTCGCCTGCTTCTCTTCTTTCTTCGTCTTGTAGATGCGCTCGAACATGTCCTTCAACTCGCTGGCGGGCACGCCACGTCCATTGCGGAAGTAGTAGTCGCTGACCTCACCGATGGCGTAGGTGAGCGCGTAGGCCATAGTGATGGTGACCAGCCAGCCCAAGAAAGGGATGAACTTTGCCGCTGCCATGATGACATTCTGGGTGACGATCGAGGCACCGAAGGTGGAGAGCATCTCGAGGATGGCTTTCTTATCGAGGCTGTGTCCGTGGATGCGGCCGATGCCTTGAACAAGCGCGATCTGGATGGGCGAGATGAGCAGGCTGTCGACGAAGGGGAGGGGCTGGATGGTGACCGCTCCGGCGGCCACGGAGCACATGTTGAGCAGGTCCCTGACGGCCTCGGCGCGCTCTTCGGGGCTGGCGTCGTCATAGCCGCCCCGCATGATGCGGTTGAGAGTCTCGGTATAGGTCGCCATCTTGCGCTCCTCTGTGGGGGTCATTTTCTGCCTCGATGAGACGGTTCGGGGAGCAAAATGTCTCGCAAGACGCCAAATAACAAGAGAGTGGGGAGCGGCGTTCGTCAACCGACGCTCGGTGGGCACGACCTGCTGCGCCCAACCCTCTGCGTCTCGGCCGCCTCTGCGTTAAGATCGAAGCAATATCGATAACATACCGCTCGAACCCGGCGATTTTCATAGCAGTCATCTGAGACGCTGCGCGTCATCCAAGAGGTGAGAAAACCTTCGGACCACCA
>PFUG01000043.1 GCA_002789955.1 Deltaproteobacteria bacterium CG_4_9_14_3_um_filter_63_12
AGCTTCGAAGCGTTGGGCTCGCGTCAGCGCTCGTTGTGGTAACGAGCTCCGTGGTGTGCGGATCTCGATCTCGAAGAAACCCCAAAGCCACGATGCAGAGGTACCCCGCAGGCGAGAGAAACCGTTCAGCGTTCGCTCGCGTCCTCGCTCGCGGTTGGAGTCGACATGGAGGAACTCAACCGCCAGAAACGCGAGGTCCCGAGCCAATTTGATGGCGTCGCAGGACGCTATAGAGTTCTACGGGCGGGCCTCCGATGGTGGGTTTCGCTGGGCTGCACGAACTTGGCGCTCATGCAGCTGGGCGGCGAGGGCATCGACAAGGAGATGGCCGCGGCGCAGGGCTCGTTCAAGGAGGCCTGCGAGGGCGGCAACGAGACGGGCTGCGCCGAGCTGGGGAAGTTGGCGACGGCGGTGGCGCCCCAACTGGGTGATGGGCGCAATTCCCACCCGCGCGTGGCCTTCGGGCATGGTCGAAGAAACCCTCGCCGAGGGCGAAGTCAACAGTGCCTGCAACACCTCATGCGTCAGAAGGTGTTCTTCACCAGCGGCTTCGCGTCGGTCCGCGGGACATGACAGGCCACACAGTTGTAGCGCGCCCCCACCAGTGCCTCGCCGACCTTCCCGGGGGCATTGCGCAGATCGGTGCGGTGACTAGCCGGGACCGGCACGTCGCTCTCGTGACAATCCAAGCAGGCGTTGTTGGCGCGTGTGATCGGCAGGAACTCGGCGATGCCATGAGGGATCACCGGCGGCGACTTGGGGTGAACACGGGGGAGGGTGTCTTCGTCGCCAGGCTCTGTATCGTTTTGTTTGGCTGCGGCGGGCTCCGGTATGTCGAAGATGTTGCCCGCGCTGAGCCCGATCTGCGTATCAGGTAGGCCGACGCTGGGCTTGGCTTCGTCGCCGGGCGCGACCTTGTCCTCGACCTTGGGTTGTGTGTCGTCTGCTGGCTTGACCGACACAGTCGGTGCCGCGTCGGGGGCCTTGGCCTGCTCCTGATTGGCCTTCTTCTCGGGGGCGCCTTTTTCGGCCGGCGTGCAAGCCGCAATCCCAAGAGTCAGCGCTGCGAGGGTCGCCAAGAGTACGGTCAGGATCGTGGTTCTCTTCATCATGCCTCTGCCCTATTGCAGTGCGAAGTGTTGGGTAGCGCGCGGGTGACATGGCATGCCCGACTCGCCCAAGACGAAAGTCCAGTCTTACGCCTTGGTGATCTTGACGGCGCACTTCTTGAAATCTGTTTGCTTCGAGATCGGACAAGTCGCGTCGAGGGTGAGCCGGTTGATGAACACGCTTTCATCGAACCACGGCACGAACACCATCCCGCGGGACAAACGGTTGCGTCCGCCAATCTCGACTCGCGCTTTGATCTTGCCGCGCCGCGACTCGATCCAAGCCAGGTCACCTTCCTTGAGCCCACGCGCGTCGGCGTCTTTGGCGTGCATGGCGAGCAACGCCGATGGCATCGCAGCGTGGAGCGCAGGCACCCGGCGAGTCATCGAGCCGCTGTGCCAGTGTTCCAGCACCCGACCGGTAGAGAGCCAGAGATCGTAGACCGAATCCGGGCTCTCAGCGGGCGCCGCATAGGGCCGGAAGAAGATCTTCGCTTTGCCCTCGTACTCTGTCTTTTCTTCGTTGGTGACGCCGTCGAGGTCGCCCGCTGGGATGGACTTCAGCGCCGTCCCGTAGAACTCGATGCCCTCCTGCTTCACGTAGGGATCGTACTCTGAGTTGAAGCGCCATTTGGTCTCCTTGCCGTCGACGACTGGCCAACGCAGCCCATGCACGTCAGCGGCGTAGTAGCGGTCGAAAGGAGCCAGATCGTGACCGTGGCCACGGCCGAACCCAGCGTACTCCTCGAAGAGCGCTTTTTCCGGGAACCAGTCGATGCCTGCGTGGGTGACGGTGGCGTTAGCGTGCCCATCGGCGATGCGATCGGGCCACGCGAACTTCTTCGCCGCTTCGGTCTCAAAGAGCACCTCGTAGAGCGTCGTATCGGCGGTGTAGCCCTTCGCTTCGGCGGCTTTCAGCACATCGGGGAGCTTGCCGTCTTCGAAGCCCTCGGCCGTCAGTCCGGGGATAGGCTGCTCTGTCCAGACCTCGCCCAGCTTGAAGCGCTTGGAGAACTCCATGATTTGCCAAACGTCGCTGCGCGCGTCTCCGGGCGGGGCAATCTGCTGACGCCAGAGCTGCGTGCGCCGCTCGGAGTTGCCGTAGGCGCCCCACTTCTCGTACATGATGGCCGAGGGCAGGAGCAGGTCGGCGACCTTGCAGGAGAGGGTCGGGTAGACGTCGGAGACGACGATGAAGCAGTCCTTCTCGCGAGCCGCGTGGAGCCAATGGTTAGCGTTGGCTGTGGCCTGGAACGGGTTGGTGACCTGAACCCACAGCCACTTCATGCTGCCGTCTTCGAGGTCGCGCATCATTTTGGTGATGTGGCTGCCGGTCTTCGGGTTCAGCGTTGCGGGAGGCAACCCCCACAGCTCTTCGGCGTGGGCTCGGTGCTTGGGGTTGCCGACCACCATGTCAGCCGGCAGACGGTGGGAGAACGTCCCCACCTCGCGAGCCGTCCCGCACGCCGAGGGCTGACCAGTGAGCGAGAACGCGCCGTTGCCAGGCTTGGCCTGCTTGCCGGTCAACAAATGCGTCATATAGGCCTGCTCGTTGACCCAGGTCCCTCGGGTGTGCTGGTTGAAGCCCATGGTCCAGTACGACACGATCTTGCGCTGGCGATCCGCGTAGAGCCCAGCGAGCGCCTCGAGTTTCGCTTTGTAGGCTTCGAGCGGTTCGTCGGCGTCGCCTTTGCTGAGCTCGGCGACAAAATCGAGGGTGTAGGGCTCCAAGCCCCGTTTGAACTCATCGAACGTGATCGACCAGTGGGCGTCGGCTTTGCCTGTGTTCGCCTGGGCGACGCGCTGCTCCTGGTCTGGGGATTTGCGCTGGGCGATGGCCTCATCGGGCGTCAGCACGACCTCGCGCTCTCGCGACTGGGTGTCCTTTTCGGCGTCGTAGCAGAACTTGCTGCTGTCGCGCATGCCGTAGCCGATGTCAGTGGGGCCAGTGGCAAAGACGCAATGGCTCTCGACGAACTCGGTGTCGACGGAATCGCGCTTCACGATCTCTCGCGCGATGTAATTCCAGAGCGCCAGGTCTGTCCCTGGCTTGAGCACGATCTCGACGTCCGCACCGTCCGAGGTCCGATTGCTGACTGTCGTCAGATTGACCACGCGGTAGGAGCCATCCGTGCTGGCGAGCCGGCGATCCATGACCCGCGCCCAGAGCATGGGGTGCATCTCGGCCATGTTCGAACCCCACGTCACGATCGTGTCGGTGAGCTCGATGTCGTCATAGTTTCCAGAAGGCTCGTCGATGCCGAAGACCTGCATGAACGCCGCCACCGCCGACGCCATGCAGTGGCGCGCGTTGGGGTCGATGTTGTTGGAGCGCCAGCCAGCCTTGACGAGCTTCACCTGCGGCATAGCCCTCCTGCACGGTGTATTGGCCCGAGCCCATGATGCCGACACCGGTGGGCCCCAACTCCTTGTGGATGCGTTTGAATTGCCGCTCCATCTCGTCGAGAGCCTGCTCCCAGCTGACGACATAGAAATCGCCTTGCTTGTCGAACTTGCCGTCCTTCATTCGCATCAGCGGTTGAGTCAGGCGGTCCTCGCCGTAGGGTATCTCTGCATTGGCGTAGCCTTTGACGCAGAGCAGGCCGCGATTCACGGGAGAGTCCGGATCGCCTTTGACGGCCACGATGCGTCCGTCCTTGGTGGCGACCTGGATTCCGCACCCCACGCCGCAGAAGCGGCACGGCCCCTTGTCCCAGGCCCAGCCTTCTTCACCCTCAGCCGAGGCCAGCACGCCGGGAAGCGTTAGCCCCACTGCGGACGCCGCAGCGGCGGCCACGCAACTCTTGATGAAGTGCCGTCGGGAGTGTTTCTCGTTCATTCTCGTTCCTCAAAGTGGCCGAACGTCTTTTCGGCACTCGCTGTTTATTTACATAAGACACGGCGCTCGGCGATTCTGCCGCCCTAAACGTCCAACGCCGACGCTGCATCTGAGCGATAGTACGAGAGCTCGGCGAAGAGCACGTCGTCGAGGCCCTGAATTCGCTTCAGGCCCTCCTTCTGGGCATCGAGCGTGCGGGTCTCCTGCACCACGATGACCCTGCCTTCTTCCGCAAAGCGAAGATGCACCTCTACGCCAGGTAGCGCATCGAGCCGCTCACACACCGCCGTGAACGTTCCTGGCTTCGTCGCGACAACGATGCCAGAGAAATGCACGAGGTTCGGCTCAGCCTTCGTCGAGTGTTGCTGCCCTATTTCCCTTAGGTTGGCTTCTTGACCGCATTTTCTTTGATCCACCCCCGTGCCTGCCCAAAACCCACGAGCCCCTCTACAACAGCTGGGCCCCCGCCTCCGTCACCTGCGAGAACAGCGCATCCAGGCTCTGGTCCTGACTCGACAGCCCGCGCACGTCGAGGTCTTCCTCGCTGATCAGCTTCGGCAGCTCGGCGAACGCCGCCTCGGGGTCGACCGTCAGGAGCTCCACCCGCTTCTCCAGCACCACTACCGAGCGCGCGTAGGCCCGCCCCACCAGCAATCCGGCGAGTCGCCGGGGGTCTGCGGTGTCGATGAGGATGCGCTGCGGGAAACGCTCGCGGAATGTGGCCAGCAGCGTCTCGATGTCGCCGTGACCCAGCAGCCGCCCGTGCGCCAGGATACCGACCCGGTGCGTCAACGCCTCGATCTCGTGCAGCACGTGCGACGAGATGACCACACAGCGCCCCGCGTCCCCGAGCTCCTTGATGAGCGCCTTGAGGTGGTGGCGGCTGGGCGGGTCGACGCCCAAGAAGGGCTCGTCGAGCAGCACGATGTCCACGTCCGCGGTCAGGGCCAGACCGAGCTTCAGGCGCTGGCGCATGCCGCGCGACCAGGTGCGAAACGCCCGTTCGCCGTCTTGAACCAACGACACCCGCTCCAGCGCGCGCTGAGCGATGGTCTTCGAGACCGCCGTCGAGTGTCCTCGGGCCAGAAAAGCAATCTCGAGGTTGCGCCTCGCCGAGGCGTTCTCGAGGAAGCACTCGGTCGCCGGCACCAAGGAGATGCGCGAGCGGGCGTGGGCGCTGGTGAAGGGGTTCTCACCCAAGACCCGAACGGTGCCCTCTCGAGGCTCGAGGAGCCCCGTCACGGACCGCATAAACGTCGTCTTGCCGCTGCCGTTAGGGCCAACGAGGCCGGTGATCCCAGGTCCCAGCTCGAGGTCGATGCAGCTCAGCCCCACCACCTCGCCGTAGAAGACGCTCACGGCTTTGAGCGCGATGCCTTGCTCGCTCATGGCGTCATCTCCTGGGACATGCGCCACGTCGGGATGATGAAGCCCAGCGCACCATAGAACAGGAGCACGCCGACGGCGACCATCAAGCGTCGCGCCTCGAAGTCCTCGAAGAAGACGTAGAGCAGGTCACTGCCAGCATTGCTGGGGGAGACTGGGTAGCCCAGGCCGGCGCCGAGGACGAAGGCGGGCAGGACGATGTCGACGCCCAGGGCGAGCATGAGCGACCAGCGCGCGCGCTTGGTCAGGGCGCTGGCGCCGACGGTCAGGCCGGCGTAGCCCAGCGCGAAGAGGGCCGAGACGGCCGCGGTCTGCAGGAGCATGCGCGCGAAGTTCCAGGTGTCGACCCTTGCCAGGATGCCCAGCCGCAATCCCGCCATGATGAGCGCTGGCAAGAACAACAACGCCGCGCAGGGAAGCCAGACGGCGAGCACCTTTCCGACAGTGTAGTGCCAGGGCAGGAGGGGGCGCGTGGCGTAGAGGTAGAGGACGTCTTCGGCGCGATCGCGGGCGATGATGGGCGTCCCGAGCCCCAGCGCCAGCAGGGCGACGGGGAAGAGCTGCACGCCGAGGAATTCTTGCACGGGATCCCAGTCGAGCTCGGCGTGCAGTGCCTGCTCGCTCACGACGCTGACCACAAGGATTGCGGCGAAGATGGCCAAGGGGACGAGGCTCATGACGAAGAGCGCGCGGACCAGCTTGCGGCGAGAGGCGAGGCGCAGCTCGCGCCAAGCCAGGGTCTTGACGATGTGGAGCGAGGAGGGCGGGGCCAGCTGTCGTCTGGGCTCAGACATGGTCGGCCTCCATGAGCTCGATGACGGCTTCCTCGAGGCTGCGGCTCTGGGTGTTCAGGGAGCGCACGACGATGGATTCTTGTGCGGCCAACGCCCAGAACTTGCGCACGGCCTCGCGGTCGCTGCCGAGCACGATGCGGCCGGACTCGACGTGCTCGACGGCGACGTCTTGGGCCCGCAGCTTGGCGGCGAAGTCGTCGCCGATGCCGTTGCCGCGAGCGATGAGGAGCTCCTCCTTGCGGCCGAGCAGCGAGGTGGTGGGGCCGCAGAACGAGACGCGACCGGTGTCGAGGAGCAACATCTCGTCGCAGGCCACCTCGGCGTCTTGCATGATGTGGGTCGAGAGCAAGATGCGGACGCCCCGATCGCGCAGCTCGACGATGAGCTCGAGGAGCTGCTTGCGGGTCCCGGGGTCGAGTCCGACGGTCGGCTCGTCGAGGATGAGGAGCTCGGGGTCGTGCACCAAGCTCATGGCCAGCTTGCACTTCTGGCGCATGCCGGTGGAGTACTCCGACGTCGAGCGGTAGCGCTCCTCGCCCACGCCCAGCGCGTCGAGAGTGCGGTGCGCGCGGCGCAGGGCCTCGCGGTAGGGCAGGCCGTTGAGGGTTCCCGCGAAGGAGACCGCGTCGACCGCGGAGCCGCCTGGGAAGACGCCGGCTTGTTCGGCCATGACGCCTGCCCGTGCTCGCAGCTGCAACGCTCCTCTGGGGATGTCGATGTCGAGGACCCGCAGCGAGCCGCTGTGGAAGTGCAGCACCCCGAGCATGGCGCCGATGAGCGTGGTCTTGCCCGCCCCGTTGGCGCCGACCAAGCCCACGGAGCGGCCGCTCAGTTGGGCATTGATGCCGTTGAGAACCCGGCGATTGCCGCGGTCCAGGCTGAGCCCTTTGATGTCCAGCCAGGGAATCGCCATCAGCAGATCTCCCCGAGGTCTTGTCGGTTGAAGCGCCAGACGGAGAGCAGCACCGCACAGAGGGTGACCACGAGCAGGGTCGTTAGGGCGACGGCCATGGAGGGGACCGGGGAGTCGATGGGCAGACCGAAGGTCTCGACGGAGGTGGTGCTGGCGATGGCCTGAACGTGGGTCATGGGGGCCAGGTTGCGCAAGGAAAAGGGCAAGCGCGAGAGTGGGGCGTCGACCAGCGCGATGAGCGCCAAGCCCAGGAAGAGACCGCGTCGCATCATGAGGTGCACCAAACCGAAGAGGCTCAGGTAGAAGGCGCCGCCCAGGGCCACGGCGAGCAGCTCGCCGCCCAGGTTGGCGTCCCTGGCGCCGCTGACGAGGGTGAGGGCGAGGACGGCGGCGGAGACTGAGCCGGCGAGCAGGACCCAGGTCACGGCCATGCGCACGAGGAGCAAGGTGGTGCGCGGCACAGGGCCGAGGAGGTGGTAAAGGATCGTCCTATTGCTGATGCCGTCGCGGGCGGGGAACTCGGAGAGGAGCACGGCGAGGACCGGCACCGCCTGGCTGAGCAAGGAGGCGCGCAGGCCCTTCATCTGCAGGTCGCTGAGCCAGCCGACGAGGTGACTGACGATGATGAGGCCGAGGATGGCGAAGGCGCCAAGGACGATGACGCGGACGCGGCGGCCGGCGAAGAGGGTGGCGACGAAGGCGGAGAAGGCGATCTGCCAGGGCGGGCGGGGTTGAGCGGTGGTGGACATGAGGAAACGCTCGAGTAGAAGGAAGCGGAAAGCTGCGGCATCGTGAATCAAAACGCTGCATCTATCCAGTCGGCGACGGTTGAGCAAGCGCGGCGTCAGGAGCCTTTGTGCACCGCAGACCGCCAGAACCCACGTTGCCCGAAGCCTCGCTGTTGACTTTGACCCTCGACCACAATCTGACCTTGGGCAACTGGCTCAGCGTCGAAGCTGCGAAGCTTGAGAGCTTCCCTACGAATTCATTTGGGTGCTCTTTTGCGAAGGCAGGGCTCTGCCCTGACCCGCCGGGGGACTTTGTCCCCCGGGCCCCCTTTTGCTTTTTTCTTTGGGTGCAGTCTGGCCAGCAAC
>PFUG01000158.1 GCA_002789955.1 Deltaproteobacteria bacterium CG_4_9_14_3_um_filter_63_12
GAGCGGTGTTGACCTCCCAATCCATACAGATCTGACGCCCTGCCGCCAGCGGCGCGTCCCCTCCAGCGAAGCAAGACCCATGGCCAACACCCAGACCGCCCCCCTTCTGGTGCCCACTGTTCGGATCGCGACCGTGGAGAAGAGTGATGCTGCCGCGCTTTGGGTCGTCGAACCCCGCAAGAAGCCTGTTCGCGCCACCATCAGCGCCCCCAATGGCCATTATCGGGTCGGAGACGTCGTCGCCATCTCAGAGCACAAAGGTTCGATCCGTGTCCTCGCGCGCCTCGCCGAGGCCGAGAGTCCCAAGGCGGCCCTGTACGGCATCGCGGCCGACCTTGGGTTGACGCCGCTGCACTCTGACCAAGTCGAGGCGGAGTGCGTCGCCATGACCCAGAATCTGGGCCTCGACGATCCAAACCTCGAGGACCTCAGTCGCCTCGCCTTCGTCACCATCGACAACGAGGACTCCCGAGACCTCGATCAAGCCATGCACCTGCGCCGTGGCGACGGCGACAGCATCGTCATCAGCTATGCGCTGGCCGACGGAGCGCACTACGTGCCAGTGGGCACCTCGCTCTTCGAGGAGGCCCTGCAGCGGGGCGCGTCCTATTACTTCCCGGGATTCAGCATCCCCATGCTGCCTCGTCTCCTCTCCGAGGACATCGTCTCCCTCAATGAGGACAAGGACCGCCGAGCGCTGGTCTTCGAGATGACCCTCAGTGACAAGGCCCGCGCGGTCACAACTCGCGTCTTCCGGGCGCGCATCAAGAGCGCCGGAAAGCTCTCCTACGTTGGCGTGCAGGCCTACTACGACGCTCCGGAGGGCAGCGCGCTCGCCGGTCAGCCCTACACCGAGACTCTCGACCTCCTCGCCGAGGTCGGCCGGCTGCTGATCGACGCCGCCAAGGTCAAAGACGTCGTGCGGTATCGCCGGCGCGAGGCCGAGATGGACCTCGTGGACGGTGTCCTCACGGTCAAGCTGCGTCCGCGCCTCGAGGTCGAGATGTTCAACGAGCAGGTCTCGCTGCTCTGTAACATCGAAGGCGCTCGGCTGTTCATGGAGCGGAGCGCGAACCCCGACCTCCAGCCGATCTTCAGAGTCCACCCGGCGCCGCTGCAGAACCGACTCACCGAGCTGCAAAAGTTCACGGCCGACCTGGCCGGGGTCCACGGTCTGGGCGCCGAATGGGTCTGGCAACGAGACAGCGAAGGCGGCGGCGAGAGCCTCGCAGACTACCTCGAGCGCCTCCCTGACGAGGAGACGACGGCGAGGATTCGCTGGGCCATCGAGCGCCAAGCCATGTTGATCAACGAGCGCTCGTCGTTCACCGACACCAAGGGGCCTCACTACGGCATCGGTGCCCCAGCCTACGCCCGCTTTTCCTCTCCCATGCGCGAGATCGTCGGCATCTTCACTCACAAAGAGGCCGTCGAGCTCCTCGAAGGGAAGAACAGCGACCTCACCCGGGATCTGGCGCTGCGCGACCGTGTCATCGAGTCGGGCAATCGCTCCAAGGAGATCCAGCGCAATATCGAGAAACGCGCTCACAAGCTCGTTCTTGACCAGCTCTTCCACAGCGATCTGACGCTCCCGGCTGCCCAACGACCCCGACGCATTGGGACCCTCATGGGACTCGACGCCAGCCGGCTCTACGTACAGCTCGACAATCCCCCTGCCGAGATCAAGGTCTACCTCGACCACCTGACGACGTTCTCCGAGAACGGTGCCCCGCCCGCCCAGATCATCACCGACTTCGCGATCGTCCTCGACGACGCCCGCAAGTTGACGGTCGGCGACCGACTCTCAGTGTGGGTCAGCGGCTATGACGAAGGGCGCGGCAAATGGTCCTTCACCTTGGTGCCCCCCCCCGCTTCGACCTGAGCCCTCAAACAATCTGCGGTTGGAACCAGAGCCGAAATTGACTAAGGTCAACCCTGCATTCGGCTCCAAGGGGCCTCACCAATTCGGAGGGAGTATGCAGTCAGGCGCGCGCCTCGGGTTGTCGTTGTGTTCTTGCTGGGTTATTGCGTTGCTGAGCACGGCCTGTGGTGACTCCGCAGGCGGCCCAGGCCATGTGACGGAGCTCGACACCTCCACCGACTCCCGGTCCGATACGCTCACCGACGGCCAAGACACGTCGGGTGAGCAGTGCACGGCTGGCTCCGACTGTGTGAGCGGTGTCTGCAATCTGAACACGTCCTTCTGCCTGGATCCGACCTGCGACGACGGAGTCTCTAACGGCGCAGAATCAAGCGTGGATTGCGGTGGCGACGAGTGTGCGCCCTGCGGCTTGGGTCGGCCCTGTGCGCTGCCGAGCGACTGCGCATCCGGCAACTGTGCACAGGGGCTGTGCGCGGAGGCGAGCTGTTCGGACACCTCGCACGACGGCGACGAGACGGACGTCGACTGCGGCGGCAGCTGCGCGCCCTGCGTCGCCAACCAGGGCTGCGAAACGGGCAGTGACTGTGTCAGCGAGCTTTGCGTCTCCAACCTCTGCCGCGCGTCGAGCTGCGTGGACCACATCGCCAACGGCGATGAGACCGACGTCGACTGTGGCGGCATCTGCGAAGCGTGCCCCAACTCGGCCCTCTGCGGCGTCCACGCCGACTGCGTGAGCGGCTTCTGTCAGAACGGGACCTGTCGTGCCGTCGGTTGCTCCGACAGCGCCCAGAACGGCGACGAGACCGGTGTCGACTGTGGCGGCTCGTGCAACCCCTGCGCGGACGGCCTGGGCTGCGTAGCGACGACGGACTGCCAGAGCGGCGTGTGTTCGAACCACCTGTGTCAGATTCCGACCTGCAGCGACGGCGCGCAGAACGGCAGCGAAGGCGGCCTCGACTGCGGCGGTTCGACCTGTCCGCGTTGCGCCGATGGCACGTCTTGCACGCTCAGCACAGACTGCTCGAGCAAGGTCTGCACCGCAAACCTTTGTGCCGTCGCGACCTGCGGCGACGGGGTGTCCAACGGCGGCGAGACTGGGGTCGACTGTGGAGGCCTGACCTGCGGGCCCTGCGGCGCCGGCCAAACCTGCGTGTCCACCGCCGACTGCGACAGCGGCGTCTGCGGTGTCGGGCTCTGCCTCGCCCCGAGCTGCGTCGATGGGGTCCGCAATGGGCTCGAGTCGGGCGTCGACTGCGGCGGTGGCGTGTGTGGTGGCTGCGGGACGGGGGAGGTCTGCACGTCGAACTCGGACTGCAGCAACGGGCTCTGTGATACAGGAAACAGCGGGCTCTGCCTCGCTCCGACCTGCGTCGACGGCGTCGCCAACGGCGATGAGTCTGATGTGGACTGCGGCGGCAGCGCGTGCCCGACCTGCGGCGTCGGTCAGGCCTGCAACTCGGGGGCGGATTGCGCGGAGGGCGTCTGCTATGTGGGCGGGACCGACCTCTGCTTGGCGCCGACCTGCCTCGACGGGGTGAAAAACCAAGACGAGACGGGCAATGACTGCGGCGGCGCCACCTGCGGACAGTGCGGCGCGGGCCAGGGCTGCCTGAGCGCCACTGACTGCGCTCAGGGCGTCTGTGACCTCGGCGCAAGCGACCTCTGCTTGGCGCCAACCTGCGCCGATGGCGTGCAGAACCAGGGCGAGAGCGACGCGGACTGCGGCGGCTCGAACTGCGGCGGTTGTGGCATCGGCTCGGTCTGCGCGGTGAACGCCGACTGCGCAGGCAACGCCTGCAGGACCAACCTCTGCGTCTCGCCAATCCCAATCTACGCGCCGAACTGCGACGGCTGGCTGCTCGACGGCTGGGCGACCCGCGACGACTGCATGAACGACGGCGGCTGGCACACCTTGGTCACGGGCACGGCCAGCACTGGCCTCACGACCGCACAGCGCGACGAGGTCTTGGGCTACGTGCGGCGCGGTGCCGACTTCAAGTGGTACTACCCCGTGCAGAACGGCGCCGTCCTTGACGTCGACCGCATCATCGACCACTGCAACGCCGCCGAGCAGGCCTGCTTCTACCTGACCCGCGAGGTCGGCACGGGCACCGGCACCCACGGCGGCTATGTGAGCGATACCGCCGTAAACGGCTACTTCTGGATCGGCAGCGCCGGCAACGTCGCGGACCTCAACACCTTCTTCCAGGGCACGAGCGGCGCGATCGCCACCGGCTATGCCGACTACACACTCTTGGTGCGGCCCGCAAAATGGCGTCAGCTCGGCACCTTCGGCGGCGGAGTCGCCCTCGACGCCACGACCTTCGCCGAGGTTCGAGAGCTGGCCTACAACGGGGCGGACTTCAAGATCATGTCCGCCTCCGGCACCACCTACGACCTCATCCACAAGGTGGTCCGGGTCATCCCCGACTGCGGCCCCAACTGCATGTGGTTCTACCTGCGTCGCGAAGACGACGACGGCGGCGAGAAGACCCTGGGTATGCAGGTCTCCGCCGACGCAAACAACGGCAACTACTGGGTCGGAGACCCAGTCGGCATCACCACTTTGAACAACTTTTGCTCCGGCACCTCGGGCAACCTCAGCGGCGGCTTCTACACCTATACGCTCTTCGTCAACGACGACGCCTGCGGACCCAACCCACCAACCAACCCGTCCTACTCGTCGACCTGCGACGATTGGTCGATCACAGGTTGGGCCACCCGCGAGGACTGCCTCAGCGACGGGCGCTGGCATTATTTGGGTTCCTTCGCGGGAGCCACGCCCATCGACGAGACCAAGTACCAAGAAATCCGCGCCCTCGTGGCCCGCGGCGCCGACTTCAAGTGGCGCTGGCCGCAGCTCAACATGGGCGTCATGCCCGTCGAGCGCATCATCCCCGACTGCGGCAACGGCAGCCGCCAGTGCTTCTACTTGCGTCGCGAGTACGGCACGGGCTGGGCGACCTTGGGCCTGAACATCAAGAACCAGGCGGACAACGGGCTCTTCTGGGTGGGGTCCGCCTCGAACGTCACGGGCCTCGACCTCTTCTACACCGGCACCCCCGGCAACTTGGCCACCGGGACCGTCGACCAAGAGCTCTGGGTCAACGCCGGCACCTGGCGCGAGCTCGGGACCTTCACCGCTGGCGTCGGCCTCGACCCCGCCACCTTCGCCGCCCTCAGAACCTCGGCCGCCACCGGCGCCGACTTCAAGCTCGCCGCGCGCTCGGGCACGACCTACAACCTGCAGCACCAAGTCGTCCGCGTCATCCCCAACTGTGGCGCCAATTGCCTCTGGTTGTACGCTCGCCGCGAAGACGACGACAACGGCGAGAAGACGCTCGGCATGGAGGTGAGCACCACGGCCAGCAACGGCAACTATTGGATCGGCGACCCCGTGGCGTTCACCACCCATGACAGCTTCTTCTCCGGCACGGGCGGCTCCATCGCCAGCGGCTCCTACGACTACACGATCTATATTCGCGACTGAGCGCGGCGAAAGAGCGGCTGAACCGAGGGTCGCTGCGCGGCCCTCGGGCGTTTCTTGGGGCTTGGGCGTGGGGACGAGGCGCTGGGCTCCACACCGCGACCGCTATTCGCCGCGCGCCTTGGCGCGGCCGCCGCAACACTGCAAAATGCTGGCAGCGAGCGCATTTCGCGCACACCTTGGCAGCCTGCCCACGCACCGCATGCTCGCACAGGAGACCCCGAATGACTCCGACGCTGACACCCCGGCGAGGACACTTCAAGGTCGGACCGAACTCGCTGATTCAGCTCGTCCTGTGGACCGCGATCGCGCTCGGGCTCATCTATGCCGCCGTGGCGATGTTCGCCGAGTTCGTGGTCACCTGGCCCGACGGCGCGGTCTTCGGCTCTCCTGTGCTGCTGGCGCAAATCCTGGCGGGCGTCTGGCTGTTGCGCCACTGGTGGCTCGACCGCCAGACTCAAGTGGACGTGCTCGGCCTGGCCCAGTCGTTGGTCGAGAACGGCATGTTGGTCTCGGGGAAGGTGCGCTTCTGGAGCCGCTCTCGCGTCGCCATCGACTACAAAGTTCCCGGCGGCGAAGGCATGACGTTGGAGTACCGCTGCGCGACGCGCTACAAGGCCGCCGAGCTGTGGTCTCTGGGGCAGGTGCCCGTATTGATCGACCCCACGCAGCCAGAGGACGCGTTCTGTCCCGCAGTGGTGGACATCGACTGGAGCTCGGGCGATGCAGACTCTGGAGAGCGCCCCGCGCCGGAGGACGACCGCCCCGAGCAGCTCGAGTCGCCGCTCACCCAGTCCACCTTCGAGAGCTTCGTGTTTCGTCTCAAGCCCTTCTACGAGACCGTGAAGCGCTCGAAGCTGTTGCAGCTCTTGGACAAGCTCGAGGGCCTGACCGCCAAGCGCCCTCCCCTAGCGTTCGTCAGCGTCAACCCCAAGGGACTCTTCCTCGATGTGGAGGGAACGAAGGACGATTTCGAGCTGCTCTGGGACGAGTCGTTCACGATTCACCTCTCGGCTCGTTTGGTTGGCCATGGCCAGGTCGAGCTGGCGTGTGAGCTGCAGCCCTTGCTTGGGCTCGCCGAGCTCGGCGCCGAGGAGCGGGTCGGCCGCAAGAGCTTGGAGGTGAGGACGCTCCTGCCTACCTCCTGGGTCTCGCGCGAGGTGCCGCTCAAGTACAGCACGGCCCCCTGGATCGAGCGCCGTGACTTCGTCCGGCTGTGGCCACGGCTGCTCTCCCACGCGCAGCTCTCATCGGGCTTCGACCCCAATCTGCTCAACCTCGTGCGGGTCGAGAACAACACGGGGGCGGCCCATGGGTGACATCGTCGAGGGGAAATGGGACTGCCCTCTGTGCGGCTCCAAGGGGATTCTCGGCCGACATCGGACCTGCACGCGCTGCAAGAAGCCCCGCGGCAAGGTGAAATTCTATTTCGGCTCGTCGTCCGAAATCGCCAGCCTCCCGGCGGTCACGGACGCGCAGGTGTTGGCAGAAGCAAAGGCCGGCCCCGACTGGTATTGCGGCGTCTGCGGCGGCGGCAGCTCAGCGACGGTCAGCACTTGCATGCATTGCGGCGCCGACCAGAGCCTCAGCGAGACCACGGACGTGCTGGTGAAACCGGCCCGCTTCGCACCCGAGTACTGGGCCGACACCCCCTATCAGCCCAAGAAGCGCTGGTTGTCTCCAGTCGTGATGGGGGTCTTCGTCGCCGTCAACCTCATCCTCTGGCTCTGGTGGGGCTTCCAAGAGCACGACGTCGTCGGGCAAGTCGTCAGCTGGCACTGGGAACACCGCACCGTGCGCGACCATTGGAGCGAGGTGGTGCGTTCCGACTGGGAGAGCGGCCTCTCGCCCTCCCCCGTGGTCATGCCGGTCAATGGGCGCGGCGAGCGTGGCGGGGTGCAGAACATCCGCCACTGCCGGCAAGAGATTCACCACTACGAGAGGTACGCGTGTGGGACCGAGCGTGTGTGCAGCATGCAAACCCGCTCGGTGTCGTGCGGCACCGAGGAGTCTTGCTCGGTGGTGGACCACGGCAACGGCTACGGCGAGCGGACCTGCTCGACGGTGACGAAGTACTGTTCGGAGTCTTACGAGGAGTGCCACGACGAGACCAAGTACTGCGAGCGGCCCATCTACGCCACCAAGTGCGACTACGACACCTGGGTGTGGCTCGAGGCCGAGTCACGCACGACGAGCGGAGAGGGAGACAAGGTCTATTGGGTCGAAATCACGCCGGGTGAGCGGGACCGGCTCCGCAAGCTCGGCACCTACGAGGTGGGCGTGGAGTATGTCGACCGCGACGAGGTGTGCTCACATACCCTCGAGCTCAGCGAGCTGGACACCTACCTGAAATGGAATCAGCAGGAGGCGGCGCTGCTCACGGTCAACAACTTCGGGGGTGTGACGGCGGTGAGGTTCGTGAAGTAGGTGCTCTGTGGCTCTTTTGGGGAGGCAGGGCTCTGCCCTGACCCGCCGGGGGACTTTGTCCCCCGGACCCCCTTTTGCTTTTTTCTTTCTTGCAGTCTGGCCAGCGACGGGAGGCTCTGAAGGACGACTTGTCGGCAGGTCGAAGGCGTCGGCCAGTGCTCCTGGGACGACTCGTCGGCAGGTCGAAGGCGTCGGCTTGGCGGTTTGAACCGACTCGTCGGCAGGTCGAAGGCGTCGGCTTGGCGGTTTGAACCGACTCGTCGGCAGGGTCGAAGATGACGGCTTGGGGGTTTGGGACGACTCGTCGGCAGGGTCGAAGATGCCGGCTTGGCGGTTTGGGACGACTCGTCGGCAGGTCGAAGATGCCGGCTTGGCGGTTTGGGACGACTCGTCGGCAGGTTGAAGGCGTCGGCTTGGCGGTT
>PFUG01000640.1 GCA_002789955.1 Deltaproteobacteria bacterium CG_4_9_14_3_um_filter_63_12
AGAACACAGAGAGCACAGAGAGCTTCTCCTCACTCCTCTGTGCTCTCTGTGTTCTCTGTGGTGAGCTTGAACCTTTGAATCGCACCTTGATTCAATGAGATATGGCGCGTGCCCAACTGACGAGCGTGGGGTTTTCATGGCAGAGTCGCAGAGTCTGGCATTCAGCTGCGGTGGGTCGCGAAGAAGAAGACGACCATAACGATCACGAAGCAGACGCCGCTGACGATGAGGGCGACGCGGTCTGGCGCGATCTTTTTGAGGAGGTGGTCTCTCTGTCTCAAGACTGCAGCGTCCTCGGAGTCGGGAATGGACTCCAGGAGCTGTTTGGCCTGGGCGTTGGCGCCGGCCTCGAAGAGGGCGCTGGCCTTGGCCAGTGGCGAGTCGAAGGACGTGACCTCGGCGACGTCCTCATCGTCCGGAAGGGCGGTTTCCGCCTCTTCCGGGTCGACGGGATCGCTATTGGGTGTCACGTCCCCGGTCATGATCGACTACTCGGCGTCATACTTGATGTACTTGGCGAGGACCCAGACTTTCTTGCCCGAGCTGTACTCGACCTCGACGGTCTTGCTCTTGGGGACCATTTTTTTGGACACGTAGCACATGATCTTGGGCTCATCGACAGGTGCTGCTTCCTGCACGGGAGCTTGTGTTTGGTCTGTCATCGACGACTCCTGTTTCGGCTGTTTGGCGGAGACCGAGACCGCCAAAGCGTTTCTCGAGTTCGGCCATCGGGTGCGATGTCCGGTGTTGATGCGCGGGAGGGCGAGCTTCGAGCGCTTCGTCGAGTCAACGAGCGAAGCGGAGCGGAACGCGCCGCGAAAGGGCGCCTCTAGCTAGCACAGGGTCAGGGGCGAAGGCAAGGGAGGCTTTTGCATTTCGAGTGCGGGGGGAGAGGCGGAGGCGGTCTCCCCACTTCTCCCCACTCTCTAGTGGTCCGCATTTATTGTCGAATTCGAACTCGATGCGACATTTGTGTGAAAAGGACGGGAGGCTGAAGGTAAAAGTGGGCCTATTGAGTTGGCGAACGAAAAGCAAAGGAACTCTTGTACTGGGCCTCACGTATGCCCGAACTGTAGGTTTGACTGTTTGTTATATCGCTGTAATCAAACAAGAAAAAATATTCCGCATGAACCTCGATTATTTGCGTTTTCTTGAAATGGCCGGTTGACAGGGGGCGAAAGGAGGGGGTACTTTGGTGGGGCCAGGTGGGAAACATTCCCATCGGGTTCATCTTCGGGCCACGGAAGATGGGGCGCGGTTCATCGCTGAACGGTCCCACGGCCCAAGTGGAGGTGATTGCCGAGTGGACGAGTCCCGAAGTCGACCGGGGCGAGTGTGCGCGGCGGTGAAAACCGGGAATTGGGGTCGTTCATGTTTCGCGGGACCTTCGAGCATACGCTGGACGCCAAAGGGCGAATCAGTGTGCCCAGAAAGTACCGCGAGGAGCTGACAGAGGGGTCAGAGCAGGAGGTCATGCTGACGCGCGGCCTGCACCGATGCTTGGTGCTCTATCCAATGGCTCGGTGGGCGGAGTTCGAAGAGCGGATATTGACTCGTTCGCAATTCGACCTGCAGGTGATTCGCGCCAAGCGAATCTTCGTAGCTGGCGCGACCGAGTGCCCGCTCGATGGGCAAGGAAGGATCCTCTGCCCGCCGAGCATGAGACAGTACGCAAAGCTCGACAAAGACGTCGTCTGGGTCGGGCAGCTCGATACGATCGAGCTGTGGTCTGCCGAAGAGTGGGAGAGGGTCAGGGAAGCGGCCCTCGAAAGTTCTGATGCCGAAATGACGTTCGACGACACCTTCTCGGCGGCGTTGGCTCAGCTCGGACTCTAAAGAATCACGACAGTGTTCAATGCACGTCCGCCAGCCCCGGACGATGCGCGGAAGAGTGCCACGACGGTCAACTCAGGGCCCCCAAGGATGGGGGCATTCCGGTTCGGAGCCCTCGAGGGTCCAAAGCCCAAAGAGAGCTCCTCAGATGGCCTCAACGACTTCAAGGATGAGGTCGTTTTGCCCCAAGGATGGGGCTTCGCTCCCCCCGGGTCGCGCCGGTGGGCGGCGATGAGGTGACCTGAAGCCAACCCCGCATTCGCGGGGTTGGCCTTTTTCTTGGCGATCCACTAGGGCTTTGACCTTGGGCGCAGCACGCGGCGCCCCTACGCACCTTGGGCGCAGCACGCGGCGCCCCTACGCACCTTGGGCGCAGCACGCGGCGCCCCTACGCACCTTGGGCGCGGCACGCGGCGCCCCTACGCACCTTGGGCGCAGCACGCTGCGCCCCTACGCACCTTGGGCGCAGCACGCTGCGCCCCTACTGCGTGGAACGAAAGAACCTGTCGATGAGCGACCTGGAATATCACGTCCCTGTGCTTCGCGACGCGGTCCTCGGCGCCCTGCGGCCCGCTCCTGGCGAGCGGGCAATCGACCTGACCCTCGGCGGCGGCGGCCACGCACGCGCCATGGGCGAGAGGCTCGGACCGCAAGGGACTCTGATCGGCCTCGATCAGGACCCCGACGCCATCGAACAAGCCGCTCGCACTCTCGCGGGCCTTGAGTGCAAAGTTCTCGTCGTGCGGTGCAACTTCGCCCAGTTCGACGGAGGGCTCCGTTCATTGGGAATTGCCTCGCCCGCCGAAGAGCCTGGTGGAGGGGTCGACGTGATGTTGGCCGACCTCGGGGTCTCGTCTCACCAGCTCGACACCTCGTCTCGAGGCTTCTCGTTCTCGCAAGACGGCCCCCTCGACATGAGGATGTCGAAAGAAGGACCGGACGCCCTCGCTCTGATCCTCGACACCACCCCTCATGAGCTCGCCCGAATCCTCAGAGAGGGAGGCGAAGTCCCCAATGCCATGAGGATCGCGCTGGCTCTCAAGACCGAGGCTGCGGCGGGACGGCTCCAGCGAACAAGCCAGCTCGCCGCGCTCTGCGAGCGCCTCATGCCGCCACGGCACAAGGGCAAGGGCAAGAAGATCCACCCGGCAACCACCGTCTTCCAGGCCCTGCGCATTGCCGTGAACCAAGAACTCGAGGTGCTCGACACCTTGCTCGAACGCGCAAAGCAGTGGATGCGACCCGGCGGTCGACTCGGCATCATCTCCTTTCACTCCCTCGAGGACCGCCGCGTCAAGCAGGCGTTCAAGAAGATGGAAGGTTACTGCATCTGTCCACCGAAGCTCCCGATCTGTTGCTGCGGTTGGACCTCATTTGGCGAGTCGGCCAGCAAGAGACCCATTGTCGCCAGCGACAAAGAGCTCGAAGAGAACCCGCGCGCACGCTCGGCAAAGCTGCGGGTCTTTCGCTTTCTCTGATCGCCAATCCAGGGCGGCCGCCGGCCGCTCCTACGTGCCGAGGGTTCAAAGGGCGATCGGCAATTCAGGGCGGCCGCCGGCCGCCCCTACGTGCCGAGGGTTCAAAGGGCGATCGGCAATTCAGGGCGGCCGCCGGCCGCCCCTACGCGCCGTGGGTTCAAAGGGCGATCGGCAATCCAGGGCGGCCGCTTGGCCGCCCCTACACGCGTCCCGCGATTGCGAGCGCAGGCAACGACAGCTGCCTCGAAAAATTGCCCGGAATCCAGGCAGGAATAGGATGCGGTGCATCGCGGTGGATCACGGCGGACCCCCCATCTTCTCTACGAGGCGAGCCATGGATTTGGCGGACTCAGTCACTTCCGAATACGAAGTTCAACGGCAGCGGCCCAAGAAGGGCCTCGGCAAGGTCATCGGGGCGCTGGCCGCCACGTTGGTGGTCGTCGGGCTCCTGTTAGTTCATGTTTGGTCTCGGCACAGCGTGCTGGAGCTGGGCTATCAGCTCTCCGAGCTCTCCTCGGAGCGCGAGGCGCTGCTCGAGGAACAGCGGCGCTTGCGCATCGAGTTCAGGGTCTTGACGCGCAGCGATCTCATCGCGCCCATCGGCCACAACGACCTCGGTCTCATCGAGCCACGCTTCGACCAGATCCTCTACATTCGGGCGACGGATCTCCCCATGCCGAGCTTCCCCTCAATTGAGACCCGCTCGGTAAGCGCACCACCAATGGGCGAGGACGCCGTCGTCGGAGCTCTCGAGCTGCCCGCAGGAGTCCGTCATGATTGAGCAAACGACTCCTCGCCGGACTCGAGCCAAGGTCTTTAGCGCGTTGGCGACACAGGGGCGGACGGCCTCTCGCAAGGAAGAGGAGAAGTCTGGGGTGTCCACCGGCAAACAGCGCCGTTGGCTGCACTTTAGAATCGGAGTGCTGACCCTCGGCATCATCATGCTCTTTGGCGCCGTCCTCAATCGCATGTTCGACCTGCAGGTCGAGGAGACGGACCTCGACGAGATGGCGCAACGACAGGTCGAGGGCAGCGTGACGCTCGGAGCCGGCGGCGAGAACCATCTCGACGGCCACAGGGGCTTCATCTTCGATCGACAAGGCTACGAGCTGGCCATCAGCGTCGAGGTTCCTTCCGTCTACGCCCACCCCAAGCAGATCGAGGACAAGCATGAAGCCGCACGCCAATTGGCGGCGGTTCTCGGGGGCAGTCCGGACACAATCTACGCCAAGCTCGAGAAGGAGCGCTCCTTTGTTTGGCTCGACCGCAAGATCACGCCATCACAAGGCGACGCCATTCGCGAATTGAAGCTGCGTGGCATCGGGCTGAAGCGTGCCAGCAAGCGCTACTATCCGGCTCAAGACATCGCTGGCCAGATCATCGGCTTTGCCGGCACCGACAACGTCGGCCTGGCGGGAGTCGAGGCGGCGTTCGACGAGGAGCTGCGTGGCGGAGTCATCGAGCTCAAGGGCCTGCGCGATGCCCGAGGCAAGCTGTTGCTCACCCTCGAGTCGCCGCGTCTCAACGACCTCGAAGGCGGCAGCGTCGTGCTCAGCATCGACCAGCGCATCCAGCGCATCACCGAGGCCGCCCTCGAGCGCACCGCTACAGAGTTCAAAGCCAAGAACGCCATTGGCATCGTCATGGATCCCAAGACCGGCGAGATCCTCTCCATGGCGACCTGGCCTCGCTTCAACCCCAATCGCTTCAACGATTTCGAGACCACCGACTGGCGCAACCGTGCAGTCCTCGACGTCTACGAGCCGGGTTCGGTCTTCAAGCTGCTGCTCTACGCAGCCGCTCTCGACGCAGGCGTCGTCAAGCCTCACGAACCCATCGATCAAGAACACGGGAAGATGCGCTTCAGCAGCGAGGTCACCCTCTCCGACACCCACGTCATCAAGAACCTCGACGCAGAGGGGGTTGTCGTGCAGTCCTCCAACATCGGCGCCTACAAGATCGCCAAGCGACTCGGTCGAGAGGCTTTCTACCAAAAGATCCTAGACTTCGGCTTCAACGCCAAGACCGACATCGGCGTGCCCGGCGAGAGCGTTGGCATCGTCTGGCCGCCCAAGCGCTGGGCCGAAATCACCTTCGCGAACATCGCCTTCGGTCAAGGGATCTCTGTCAGCCCCATCCAGCTCGCCATGGCGGTCTCGGTCATCGCCAACGACGGAGAGCTCATGAAACCCTTGCTCTTCAAAGAGGTCCGGGACCGAGAAGGCAACGTCATCAAGACCTGGGAGCCGGAAGTGAAGCGGCGCGTGGTGTCGCCCGAGGCCGCACGCCTAACCCGCATCGCCATGGAGAAGGTCGTGACCGAGGGCACCGGAATGCGCGCTTGGGTTGATGGCTACCGAGTCGGCGGCAAGACCGGGACGCCGCAGAAGGTCGACCCCCGCACCAAGAAATACGGCAACAAGTGGATGGCCAACTTCGTTGGCTTTGCGCCCGTCGACAACCCCGACATCGTCGTCGTTATCCTGATCGACGAGCCCAAGGTCAGCCACCTCGGCGGTATGGTTGCCGCTCCTGCGTTCGCCGAGATCGTCAGCCAAGTGCTGCCTTATCGCGGCATTCAGCCCGAGGCGGTGTACGCCGGGAACAACATCACCTTCCCGACCCGTGTCGAGCCCGCCGACCCGCTCACGGATGCAGAGTGGGAGTTGGCCTCCGAACCTCCTCCGGGGATGCTCCGAGTCCCGGATTTCATGGGGCTCTCCCTCGCCGACACCCTCACCGCGGCTCGAGACGCCGGCCTCACCATCGAGCCCGAATCGACCGGCTTCGTCGTGGACCAATGGCCCGCCAAGGGCGCTGAGGTCGCAGTTGGGACCCCCGTTCAGGTCACCCTCGCGCGGCAATATCGCCAGAGTCATCTAGGGTACGCGCAACAATGACCCACGCCTTGCACCAAGCCATCGCAGCGCTCGGGCCGCTCGCCGTGCTCGGGCCACTGCCCACCTCGCTCGACACGCTGACCGACAACAGCCGCGCGGTGCAGAGGGGAGGGGGCTTCGTTGCCGTCAGAGGCAGCGGCACGGACGGCCACCACTACATCGACAATGCAGCGCGCGCTGGCGCCGCCGTCATCTTCTGCGAAGAGCTGCCCGCCAGCCTCGACCCTGCTGTGGCCTATGTGCACGTCGACTCGACGCGCGCCAAGCTCGCCGCTCTCGCCGCCCTTGCCTACGGTCGTCCCTCCGAAGAGCTGGTGCTCTTCGGCGTGACGGGGACCAACGGCAAGACCACCACCACCTACATGCTCGAGTCCATCGGCCGCGCGCTCGGGCTGAGCGTCGGCGTGCTCGGGACCGTGAGCCATCGCTACCCAGGCTTCGTCGAGACCGCCGAGAACACGACGCCCGGGCTGCTAAAAACCGCATCGCTGCTGCGCAACATGGTGGACGCTGGCGTGCGATGGGTGGCCGCCGAGGTGTCGAGCCACGGCCTGACTCAGGGACGGCTCGATGGACTCTCTTTCGACGCCGGGGCATGGACGAATTTGCAGCGAGACCATCTCGACTACCACCACGACATGACCCAATACGGCGCGGCCAAAGCCTTGTTCTTCACCGAGGTCCTGGCCCGCTCTGCGCAGACCAAGCGGCCCTGCGCCGTCCTCTGCGCCGACGACCCAGGTCTGCGCGACTTCGTCGGGCCAGGCCGAGAGTCCGCTTGGGGTGGACGCGCCCTCTGGTACGGCCTGGGAGGCGACCTGCCAAGCCCCTCGTTGACCGCCGACAAGCTGCGCTCCGACGCCCGAGGGTGGTCCGGCGAGCTGGTGCTCAGCACGGGCTTGCGCGTCGCTTTCACGCTGCCCTTCTTCGGACGCTTCAACGTCCTCAACGCTCTGGCCGCCGTCGGCTGCGCCTGGTCCTCCGGCGTCGAGCTTGCGGACCTCGCCCAGGCCCTGAGCGCGCTGGCGCCGGTTCCTGGACGCATGGAGGCATTCGGCGGCCACGGCGCCCCAAGAGTATTTGTCGACTACTCCCACACTCCAGACGCCCTCGCCAACGCTCTCGAGACCCTGCGCGAGATCACCAAAGGCACGCTCTGGGTGGTCTTCGGCGCCGGCGGCGACCGGGACTCCACGAAACGTTCGGAGATGGGGCGCATCGCCAGCACGCTGGCGGACCGCGCCATCGTCACCAACGACAACCCTCGAAACGAAGACCCGCAGCGCATCGCCGACGCGATCTTGGCCGGCATGCCGTCGCGGCACGACGTGCAAGTCGAGCTCGACCGCGCTCTCGCCGTCTCGGCGGCCGTCTGCGGCGCCGACGAGGACGATGTCGTCCTGATCGCCGGCAAAGGCCACGAGGACTACCAGATCATCGGCAAAGAGCGCCGCCACCTCGACGACCGTGAGCTGGCCGTCGCCGCGCTGGCGCAGCGCTCGGAGCGGACATGATCCCAATCGTCGAAGACTTCTTCGTCGAAGAATTGCTCGCAGCGACGGGGGGCGTGCTGATTCGCGGCCGCCTCGACGCTCGCCTCGGCGCCATCTGCACCGACAGCCGACAGCTCGCGGCGGGGCAGACGTTTTGGGCCATCCCTGGCGAACGCTTCGATGGCCACGAGTTCGTCGAGGTGGCATTGAGCTTTGGGGCTGCTGGCGTGGTCGTCGAACGCGACAGCGCCGTCGAGCAGCCAGGGGACGGCTTTGTCGTCAAAGTCGCCGACAGCGTCTTGGCGCTCGGCGCCTTGGCCAAAGCGGTCATCGCGCGCCGTCGGCAGCTCGGAGGCTTCACGGCCTTCGCCATCACCGGTTCCAACGGCAAGACGACCACCAAGGAGATGCTCGCCGCCGCTCTCGGCGCGCCCAGCACGGTGCTCAAGACCGCCGGCAACTTCAACAATTGGATCGGCCTGCCCCTGACGGCGTTCCGGCTGACGGCCGCGCACAGCGCGGCTGTGTTCGAGATGGGCGCCAACGCGCCGGGCGAGATTCGCCACTTGGTGCACCTCGTCGAGCCCGACGTCTGCCTCCTGACCTGCGTCGCGCCCGCGCATCTCGAGGGTTTTGGCTCGTTGGAGGGTGTCGCCGCCGCGAAGGGAGAGCTCTTTACTGCGCCCGGCGCGACGCGCTTCGTGCTCACCCAAGAGTCGCTCGCCCACTATCCACACCTCGTGTCCGACCCGCGCACCAAGGTCGTCGGCGAGTCTGGGGCTGTGGCGGTGTCTCGGCTCCAGGTGCGGCCCAAGGGCAACGCGGTGCGCTTTCTCACTGAGAGCGGCGTCATCGCCGTCGACCTGCCGCTGCTGGGCGCCCACAACGCCACGAACTTCGCGCTCGTGGTGGCCGCTCTGGAGGGCTCCAACCTGCGGGCGTTGAGCTGGCAGGAGTGCGCCGACGCGATCGTGCTGCCTGGCGGGCGCCTGCAGGTTCTCTATGTCGGCGACATAGAGGTGATACAGGATGCATACAACGCCAATCCGGCCAGCGTGCGCGCCGCGCTGCAAACCCTCGAAGCCCGCGTTCCTCTCGCCCACCGGGTCCTGGTTCTGGGCGAGATGAGAGAGCTGGGAGTGGCCTCATTGCAGCTCCATCGAGAGATTGGTCAAGCGGCGGCTGCGCTGGCACCGCGCTTGCTCATTACCGTAGGCGAGGAAGGCGCAATCGCCATGGCCGACGCCGCGCTCGACGCGGGTCTGGCGAAGGCGTCGGTCTCGACGTTCCGCATCGATGATCTCGACGGGATATGCTCCCGACTTCTGAACGACCTGGTCCCAGGCGATGTCTTGCTCCTCAAGGGGAGCCGCTCCATCGCCTTGGAACGGGTCTCCAAGCGTCTCGGCGCAACCCCCACAGCCCAATCCGCCTCCGCTGAGGCCGAGGAACACTGACGATGCTGTTCCATCTCCACGAATACAAAGACTACTTCCCGCCCCTCAACGTCCTGCGATACGTCTCGTTTCGCTTGGTCATGGGGACGATGACTGCCCTGGCCATGAGCTGGCTCATGTATCCCGGCTTCATCCGCCGTCTGCAGAAGGCTCAGATCGGGCAGGTCGTGCGCGGCGACGGCCCCGAAAGCCACCTGCAGAAGAGCGGCACGCCGACCATGGGCGGCAGTCTCATCCTGCTGTCCGTCGTCGTCTCGACGATGCTGTGGACCGACCTCACGAACCACTACGTCTGGATGGTGCTGACCATCACGGTGGCCTTCGGCTTCGTCGGTTTCGTCGACGACTACCGCAAGATCAAAGAGAAGGGCAGCCGCGGCCTGCCGGGGCGCTGGAAGCTGTTTTGGCAGTTCCTCGTGGCTGGCATCGTCGTCACCAGCCTCTTCTACGACGGCGTGATCGGCTACGACACGAAGGTTTACTTGCCCTTCGTCGCCGCCGACCGGTTCTACCTCGAGATTCCGGTGTGGCTCTACATCATCTTCGCGCTCTTCGTAATTGTGGGGACCTCGAACGCCACCAATCTCACGGACGGCCTCGACGGCTTGGCCATCGCTCCCGTGACCGTGGCGGCGGGGACCTTCCTGGTCCTGTGCTACGCCGCTGGAACGGTGATCACCATCCCCGCCATGGTCGATGGGCAGCAGGTCTACGCCGCGTTCGACATCGCACAGTATCTCAAGATCCCGCACGTGGACGGGCTCGCCGAGCTGGCCGTCTTCGCTGGCGCCATCATCGGCGCAGGCATCGGCTTCCTCTGGTTCAACACCTATCCCGCCAGCGTCTTCATGGGGGACGTCGGCAGTCTGGCTCTGGGCGGAGCGCTCGGGACCTTGGCCGTCTTGTCCAAGAACGAGTTGCTGAGCACCATCATCTTCGGCGTCTTCCTGCTCGAGGCCGTCTCGGTCATCACGCAGACCACCAGCTACAAGCTGCGCAAGAAGCGGGTCTTCAAGATGGCCCCCATTCACCACCACTTCGAGCTCAAGGGCATCTCTGAGCCGAAGATCATCGTGCGCTTCTGGATCATCTCAATTTTGCTTTCTCTCGTCGCTCTTGCGAGTCTGAAGCTGCGCTGACTCAAGGACGAGTCGGCGGCGCTCATCCAGTGCTCGCGAGTGAAGGCGCGCGGGTAGGCTCGCTTCGAGCCAACCCGGTGCCGGGAAGCGAGCGAAATCCGACCGGTTGAGGCCAAAAGGAAAGCCATGGAACGGGTGGAATCGAAAGTGAGCCTCGTGCTCGACGCTCCCGAAGAAGAGCGCGAGGAGCAGCCCTGGGACGGGTGGCTCTTGGTGGTCGTCTGCGCTCTGCTGGGTCTCGGGCTCGTGATGATCTTCAGCGCCAGCTCGATCACCGCCCAATGGCAGCACAACGATTCGACCTTCTTCTTGAAGCGTCAGTTGCTCTTCCTGCTCGCCGCCTTCGCGTTGATGTACGCGGGGTTGCGCATCGACTACCGGTGGTATCAGAGAGCGGTCTATCCCATCTTAGGGGTCACTCTCGCGCTCCTGGTCATCGTCGCCATGAGCGGGCTCACGGCGAACAACGCGACCCGCTGGATCCGCGTCGGTGGCATGACCTTTCAGCCCGGCGAGTGGACCAAGATCGCCATGGCCATGGTGTTGGCATACTCGGTGACCAAGAAGGGGGAGCAGGTCAAGAGCTTCACCGTCGGCATCGTTCCCCACTTGGCCATCGTCGGCCTCGTGGTCGGCCTCCTGATGTTGCAGCCCGATTTCGGCACCAGCGTGCTCTTGTTGTCCATGATGTTCGCCGTCCTCTTCGTCGCTGGAACCCGTATCAGCTACATCCTTCTGGCGCTGGTCTGTTCGAGCGCCGCCGCCTATCACCTCATCTCGAGCAGTCCATACCGCATGAAGCGCGTCATGGCCTTCCTCGATCCCTGGGCACACCAAGGTGACATCGCCTATCAGGTCACCGAGAGCATGATGGCCATCGGTTCGGGCGGCATCGTCGGGCAAGGGCTCGGCGACGGCCTCGGAAAGCTGGGCTTCGTGCCCGAGCTCGAGACCGACTTCATCGGCACCGCCATCGCCCAAGAACTCGGTTTTGCCGGCGTCGTCCTCATCGTCGTCCTCTATCTGCTGCTGGTTTGGCGCGGCATCCGCATCGCCCTGGCGGCCACGGACAACTTTGGGAAATATCTCGCTTTCGCGCTGACCTTCCTGTTTGGACTGCAGGCCGCCATCAACCTGGCCGTCATCTCCGGTCTGGTCCCCACCAAGGGACTGACGCTCCCGTTCATCTCCTACGGAGGCAGCTCCCTGCTGTGCAGCATGTTCGGCATCGGAATCCTTTTGAGCATCAGCCGTTGCGCCTCCGACGAGTGGAAGTCCAAGCGGGCCGAGAAGGACCGCGAACGCGAGGCGCTGCGCTGGGAGCGCAAGCGCGAGCGCATCATGATGCGGCGGCTGGAGGAACGACGATGAAAACTGACCGACCCACCGTCCTCTTCGCAGCCGGCGGCACCGGCGGGCACATCTATCCGGCCATCGCCGTCGCCGACGCCATGCGCGAGCTCGAGCCCTCGCTCGAAGCCATCTTCGTCGGCACCGAGTACGGTCTGGAGACGCAGATCGTCCCCAAACATGGCTACACCCTCGAGACCATCGACGTGCGCTTCCTCAAAGGCACCAGCCCGCTGGTCAAGATGAAGCATCTCTTCCTGTTGCCGCGCTCTGGCTGGCAGTCGTGGCGGCTGCTCCGCAAATATCGACCCTCCTTGGTCGTCGGCGCCGGCGGCTACGCCTCGGGCCCTGTGGTCGGCATCGCCGCCTGCACCGGGCGCAACACCGCGATCCTCGAGCAGAACGCCATCCCCGGATTGACCAATCGGCTCGTCGGCCGTTTCGTCGACCGCGTCTTCGTCTCGTTCGAGCCCGAACGTTACCCCTTCAACCCCAAGAAAATCCGCGCCTTGGGCAATCCCGTGCGCTCGATGGTGGCGACCACCGCCGACGTGGATCGCCAGCCCGGCCGGGTCAATGTGCTCATTTTCGGCGGTTCACAAGGCGCCAAGAGCCTCAACGAGCAGATGCCTCGCATCTTGGCCAGCTTGGGCGAAGCTGCGGGCGGCTTGTCTGTCCGACACCAGAGCGGCAAAGGCCGTGACGAAGCGGTGCGAAAGGCCTACGAGGGCTTCGCCGGCCAGTCTCGGGTCGGCGAGTTTATCGACGACATGCCCGGCGCCTACCAATGGGCGGACATCATCGTCTGTCGGGCCGGCGCCACCACGGTCGCCGAGCTCAAGGCCGCAGGCAAGGCCGCTATTCTGGTGCCGTTCCCGTTTGCGGCCCACAATCACCAGGAAGAGAACGCCAAGGCCCTGGTCGATGTCGGTGCCGCGCTGATGGTGCGGGACTCCGAGATGGAAGGCGATCGTATGGGCGCCTTACTCACCATGTGCATCGAACACCCCGAAACGCTGACGAAAATGGCAAAGAAAGCCGCCGCAATCGCCCAACCCAGGGCCGCCCAACAAGTCGCCGAGTCCTGCTTGGAGATGATGGGGCTGAGAGAAGCAGCGCCGCCCTTTCGAGTCGAGCAGCAGGCCAACGCAACAGGGGGAACCCCATGAGTGATGCCGTTGTGCTCGCACAACGCAGGGCTCGAGCGCTCGCCGTCCACCGGCGCATCTCCGAGTTCGTCCCAGACTCCGATGTGCAGATGTCCCTGCGTCGCCGCAACACCCTCCGAGTTGGGGGCAGCGCGGACATTTTTTGTGTGGTGAAGACCGAAGAGCACCTACTGCGGCTCGGAGAGATCGTCGAAGACGAGGGCATCCCTGTGTCGGTGCTCGGCCTCGGCAGCAACCTGATCATCCCCGACGAGGGCGTCGAAGGCGTGGTCATCCGCCTCTCCGACGACCTGGCTCAGGTCAAGTTCGACGGCGAGGACTGCGGCTCCCTCACACCAGACGGCAGCGAGTGGTGCGTAGAGATCGGCGGTGGCGCGGTCAACGCCCACGTCGTGCGCAGCCTGCTCGAGCGAGACCTAGTCGGCGCCGAGTTTCTCGCGCTGGTCCCCGGCACCATGGGCGCCGCGGTGGCCATGAACGCGGGGACCAAGTGGGGAGAGACCTCCCAGCTCTTGCTCGCGGCCAAGGTGCTCACTCCCGATGGGGTGGAGCGCTGGATGGACGTCGATGCGCTGGCGATGAAATACCGTCGCTGCACGCTTCCCGCCAAGGGCTTGGTTACGGCGGTGAGGCTCCGCGTCCACAAAGGGGACGCTGCCGACGCCACCGAACGCATCCGCGCGGAGAAGGCGTTCCGCGAACGCACTCAACCCTACAAGCTCGCCACCTTTGGTTCGGTCTTTCGCAACCCGCCCGGCGACTACGCTGGACGCCTCGTCGAGGCCGCTGGAATGAAGGGCGCACGTCGAGGCGGCGCCGTCATCAGCAACCTCCACGCGAACTGGATCGTGAACGAGGGCAACGCCCTCGCCGACGAGGTCCTCGCATTGATGGCGGAGTCCCGCAGACGGGTCTACAAGCAGTTCGGGATTTGGTTGGTTCCAGAGGTCAAGCTCCTTGGCGGCAGCATCAGTCAGGCCCTGGACGCCATCGAGTCAACGCTGAAAGCTCGCCCTTGAGCCTTGTGCAGAGAAGAGTCCACTCATGAGCAACATCGCGGCTCCCAGTCCGAAGCATGTGGCGGTCATTTACGGTGGTGAGAGCGCCGAACGAAAGGTGAGCTTGTCGACGGGTGAGGCCGTCGCCAAAGCTCTGGAGAGTCGCGGGTACAAGGTGTCCCGCTTCGACTGGGCGGCGTCCCGCTTGGCCGAGCTGGCTCAGGGCGGCTTCGACGCGGCGTTTATCGCGCTGCACGGCGGTGCCGGTGAGAACGGCGAGCTGCAAGGCGCCCTCGAGCTCATCGGGCTGCCCTACACCGGCAGCGGCGTGCTCGCCTCGGCCCTAGCCATGGACAAAGCCCGGACCAAGGCGCTCGTCGCCGGGGCCGGGATGCCGACCGCTGCGTGGCACATCTGGACTCGCGCCGAGGCCACGCGGGCCCGCGACGAGCGGCTTCCAGCGCCCATGACGCCCCCCTTTGTCGTCAAGCCGACCGCCGACGGCTCGAGCGTCGGCGTCTCGATCGTCGCGACGACGGACCAATTCGAGGAGGCGCTCGGCGCCGTCTTCCGCGGACGGGGGGACGTGCTCTTCGAGGAGTACATCTCCGGACGTGAGCTGACGGTCGCTGTGCTCGACGGTGAGCCAATCGGCGTCTGTGAGATTCAGCCCGGGGAGACATTTTACGACTACGCGGCGAAGTACGAGCGCCAAGACACCCGTTACCTCATCCCCTCGACCTTCGGAGAACCAGTCGAGAGCGAGCTGAAGTCCTTGGCCGCGAAGCTCTACGTGCTGCTCGGTTGCCGCGGTGTGGCGCGGGTCGACTTCATCGTCACCGAGGGCGGTGAGCCCTACCTCCTAGAGATCAACACGGTGCCGGGCATGACCGAGAAGAGCCTCGTGCCCAAGATCGCCGCGTCGCGAGGGATGAGCTTCGCTGAGCTGGCCGAAGCGATCTTGCGTTCGTCGGACACGGACACGCGCGGCGCAACGGAGTCGTAGGGGCGGCCGTCCAGTGCATTCAGCGTCTGTCCAGTGGCGGCCAGCGGCCGCTCTGGGCCTTCTGGCGTTCGCGAACCCACGCCGAAGCTTGGCGAATCGCGGTGTTGCGAGGCGACAAGAAAAAACGAGCTCAGTGCGCTGAGAGCCTCTGACCCAAATCGCCAGCTCGAGAAGAGGTGCGCTTCTGCGCGATCCCTTCAATGTTGCGCTCATGTTCAGATTGTGCGACTCCTATGCAACAGCTCCTGACAAAGAGGTCGTTCGAGGCCGAGCAAGGAACGCTCGCTTAGGAAAGACGTCGAAAAGGGGCTTTCGAGCATGAACTTCCCAAGGAACGGGAAGGGAGTCGTCAAGGAAGACCATGAGACTGTTTCGTGCAAAACGGCGGCGTCAACGCAATCGCAAGCGAGACGCCGATGAGGGGGCGGTTGGCACCGCAAGAGTCGGACGATTCTTCGCGATCGCGTTGCTGATTGGCGCTACCGCTGCGGGCCTGCCGCTGGCAGCCTACATCGGCTATCAGCAGGTGTTGAGCTCGGGCTACTTCGCGCCGAAGAACCTCGAGCTCGAGGGCAACCTCCGCCTGAGCCGCGAGGCGATCGTGGCGTTGGCTGGGCTCGAGGAGCAGAGCTTGAACCTTTTCGACCTGGACGAAGAGGCGATCGAAGAGGCGCTCGAAGCGCAGCCGTGGATTGAATCGGCGTCCGTCGAGACGTCCTTGCCCGACACCGTGAGGATTCGCGTCGTGGAGCGCGAGCTGCTCGGTGTGGTCAACGCCGATCAGCTCTACCTCGTGGACACCAATGGGCAGGTGATCGAGCCGCTCTCGTCGGGCGAGGTGCGCGGCCCCATCATCAGCGGCACGGACCTGCTCGCGGGCGCAGCCGGCCACGAGGCGATTCTCGAAGGCTTCGCCATCGCCGAGCTGTACCAGAGCATTGGTTTGCAGCGTTGGGCGCCCTTGTCGGAGGTCAACTACGACGCGGTCATCGGTTACACCTTGTTCGCAGGGCAGACCGAGGTGCGCATCGGTGCGGACCGCTTCGACGAGCGGCTGCGTCGATTGTGGCAAGTGTACGTCGTGCTGGAAGAGAACGGGACAAGCGCTGAGTACGTCCTGCTCGATAACGACACCGAGCTCGATCGCGTCGCGCTCAAGGTGTGGCCGAAGATCGTCGCCGCACCGCCGCCGCAGGTCGAAGGTGTTGTGCAGGCCAAGCAGTGATGAGTTTCGGGTGCGAACGATTATTTAGTGAGAATGACCATCCATAGGAATCAGCAAAAACCCCGTGGATAGGGAGTGAGCGTCATGGCGAAGAGAGGCGATCTGCTCGTCGGTCTGGATATTGGGACCACCAAAGTCTGCGCGATCATCGGCGAGGTGACGGAGAACGGCATCGACATCATCGGCATCGGGACGCAGCCCTCGAAGGGCTTGCGCAAGGGCGTCGTGATCAACATCGACAGCACCGTCAACTCGATCAAACGCGCCGTCGAAGAGGCGGAACTGATGGCGGGTTGCGAGGTGTCGCACGTCTTCGCCGGGATCGCAGGGGGCCACATCAAGGGCTTCAACAGCACTGGTGTGGTGGCTGTGCGCGACCGCGAGTCGGTGAAGCAGAGCGACATCGTGCGGGTCATCGACGCGGCCAAGGCCGTGGCGATCCCTCTCGATCGAGAGGTCCTGCACGTGATCCCTCAGGAGTACATCATCGACGAGCAGGACGGGATCCATGAGCCCGTCGGCATGAGCGGGGTGCGCCTCGAGGCGAAGGTCCACATCGTGACCGGGTCGGTGACGAGCGCCCAGAACATTGTCAAGTGCGCCAATCGCTGCAACCTCAATGTCTCGGACATCGTGCTCGAGCAGCTGGCGAGCAGCGAAGCGGTGCTCTCGGACGACGAAAAAGAGCTCGGCTGCGCGATGGTGGACATCGGCGGCGGCACTACGGACATCGCGATTTGGTCCAAGGGGACGATCGTGCACACGTCGGTTCTGTCGGTGGGCGGGAACCATCTGACGAACGACATCGCGGTCGGTCTGCGGACTCCCATGGCCGAGGCCGAGCGCATCAAGCAGCGCGGCGGTTGCGCGATGGTGAGCATGATCGGCGCCGACGAGACGATCGAGGTCCCGAGCGTGGGCGGCCGAGCGCCGCGCGAGCTCCCGAGACGCATCTTGGCCGAGATTATCGAGCCGCGCGTCGAAGAGATCTTCGCCTTGGTGTTCCGTGAGATCGAGCAGTCTGGCTATGCGGATCTGATCGCGAGCGGCGTGGTGATCACGGGGGGGACGACGATCCTCGAGGGGATGCCGGAGCTGGCTGAGCAGGTGCTCCAGATGCCAGTACGGCGCGGGCTGCCGCGCGGGGTCGGTGGCCTGGTCGACGTCGTCAAGAGTCCCAAATATGCGACTGGCGTTGGCCTCGTGTTGTACGGAGCCAAGAATCCGGAGAAAGATCTCTTTACGATTCGCGAGGAGAAGGTCTTCCAAAAAGTGAAGCGCCGGATGGTTTCTTGGTTCCGAGAGATCGTCTGATTCTCGGCGGCAGCATGAGATTTGTCCGTGCACAAAGCACTTGCGAACCGCGGCCTTGTTGGCCGTCCATCACCCAGTTGGTGTGAGTTGCCTCGCTTACCACGACCCATTTTCGCGCAGTCCGACAAGATGCGGTGCGAAAATTGGTCGTCCGCTCGGCAAACAGTGATGGCGGCCACGTTCTTGGCCCGCAGCCCGTCGTTTCTGTGGGCGAGAGCCCCCGCCCGCGATTGGCTGCGAGAGTAACGTACGATCGCATCAGACACGTCTTGCAAGCGAGGCGCGGCGGTGCTAAATTGCAGCCCATTCGACCTTGTTTGAAGTAACAAGGACCCGTAAAACGGTCACCCGACGATCTTGCGGCCAGCCGCAAGGTCTGTTTGGTGACCGAGGCCAGTCATCCTCCCGATACTGTTCTCCCCCAAAGGAATGGGGTGAGAGCGGGCTGGTCAAGGGACGCCGCGAGGTCGAGCGAGGAAGTCACGGAAGGCAACCGACAGGATTCAGGGACGGCAGAATATAAACAGCTCGATAGAGTCAGGTCGGCGGTGCCACTCACGTGAGGTGAGCGGACTCGTTCTTGACTCGCACGACGACGGCGAATTGGAACCGCAAGGATGTGGCTCCGCAACGACCGCGGGAGGACTCAGGTTATGCTGGAATTTGACGATGCCCTCGATATGGGCGCGAGGATCAAGGTCATTGGCTGCGGCGGTGGCGGTGGCAACGCCGTCAATACGATGATTCGAGAAGGCCTCGAAGGTGTGGAATTCATCGCCTGCAACACGGACCTCCAAGCCCTCAACGAGAACCTAGCGAACATCAAGATGCAGCTCGGGCGAAACCTGACTAAAGGGCTCGGGGCTGGGGCTTCTCCTGAGGTGGGTCGGCAGGCGGCCCTCGAGGACCAAACCCTCATCGCCGAGGTTCTCGATGGCGCCGATATGGTCTTCGTGACCGCCGGCATGGGCGGCGGAACCGGGACCGGAGGCGCCCCCATCATCGCCAACATCGCCCGTGAGCTCGGCGCGCTCACCGTCGGCGTCGTGACCAAGCCCTTCTCCTTCGAAGGGAAAAAGCGCCGTCGCCAGGCCGACGAAGGGCTCGCTGCGCTCAAAGCCGCGGTCGACACCCTCATCACCATTCCCAACCAGCGCCTGCTCGCCATCGCCGGAGAGCAGACCTCGATCATGGACGCCTTCAAGAAGGCCGACGAGGTCCTGCTCCACGCCGTGCAGTCCATCAGCGACCTGATCACCATCCACGGCTTGATCAACGTCGATTTCGCCGACGTCAAGACCATCATGTCCAACATGGGCATGGCCTTGATGGGAACCGGCTATGCCTCCGGTCCCAAGCGGGCCGTCGAAGCCGCCGAGATGGCCGTCTCCAGCCCCCTGCTCGAAGACGTCTCCATCGAAGGCGCCACCGGCATCCTGATCAATATCACCGGTGGGCCGGACCTGTCGCTGTTCGAGATCAACGAAGCGTCGATGCTCATCCAAGAGGCCGCCCACGAGGACGCCAACATCATCTTCGGTGCCGTCATCAACGACGACATGCACGACGAGGTGAAGGTCACCGTCATCGCGACGGGCTTCGAAGAGGCCGCAGCCGACCAGCTCGGCGAGATGCAGGGGTTAGCCGCGACGCACCTCAGCACCAACAACCGACGTCGCGCCGGTTCCGGTCTGTACCACATCCCGCGGACCCTCCAGACGCCCAACCCCCGCGTCGCGCAGCCCGCACCGCAAGCCCCCACGGCGCCTATCCAGACGGTGTTGCCCATCCCTCCGATGCAGCAGGCGCCCGCGCCCTCCTATGTGCCGCAGAACGTCGCGCCAGCGCGGACCCAAGAGCCCGACCACGACATCCCCACGCACATCCGGCAGCGCCGCGAGCAAGCGGCGCAAGCCCCCGAAGCTCCTGCAGCGGCGGTTCATTCGGCCCGCGAGGAGGGGATTGCGGGAACTCATCCCGCGGCCGACGCCCGTCAGAAGGGCTATCCCAACGGCGAGAGGCGCTTCCGCAGAGCTGGTGGCGGCCTGTCTGCCACTGAGGAGGCCGAGATGGAGACCCCGACGTTCCTGCGCAAGCCGGCCCGCGCCAGTAACTACTACAACGACTGAGGTCCTGCAGCGAGAAGCGGCGTGACAAAGAGCCCGGGCGACTGACGTCGACCGGGCTCTCGTCGTTGAACCCCAACGCGAGAGCAGCCCCGTGCAAGAACCCCACAATCTCCTCAACTCCTTCTGTGTCGTCCTCGTCGAGCCGCAGCTCGCCGTGAACATCGGCACCGTGGTCCGTGCGATGAAGAACATGGGACTGACGCGACTTCGCTTAGTCAATCCATGTCCCGATGTGGATCTAGAGCGGACGCAGATCGCCGCACACCGTACCACCGACATCGTCGAGGATATCCTGATCTTCGATACCCTCGCCGAAGCCCTCGCGGACTGCCACCGCAGCGTCGGGCTCACGGCCCGCCCGCGCAAACGCGAGTGGATCGTCAGCACGCCTCGCGAGAGCGCGGCCAGATTGCTTCAGCGGGCCGCGGACGGCCAAACCGTCGCGCTGGTCTTCGGCCGGGAGCGCAGCGGACTGAGCAACGAAGAGCTCTCTCTCTGCGACGAGTTCCTGACCGTCCCGACGCGAGCCGACTACTCGAGCTTGAACCTCGCTCAGGCTGTTATCCTCTGTGCCTACGAGCTGTTCATGGCCTCCGACCAGGCCCGACCCGTGAGCAACGAGCCGCGAGTCCCCGCATCGAGCAAACTGCGCGAGCGGCTGCTCGCCCAGAGCCGGCATACGCTCTCCGCCATCGGCTTCTTCAAGAGCAACGCCAGCGCCGGAGTCCTGCACACCTTGGCGCGGATCTTCTCGAGAGCGGAGCTCGACACCAGCGAGGCGCAGATGCTCATCGGGGTCTTCGTCGAGGTCTTGAAGTTCGCAGACCTCATCCGGCGCGGCATTCTCGACCCAGCCGACCTTCCCGACGCGACCGTCCACATTCCGCCGGACAGCGAAGAGGGCTAGACCCTCTGGTTACGGGGCGCGCTGGAAGGGCGGCTCGCCCACAGGCGTCTGGATGTAGCAGAACTTGTCCGGTCCTAGGTCGCTGCGGCAGGCGTAGCCGTCTCGGCAATCGTCTTTCGAGCTGCAGACCAGCAAGCAGTAGCTCGTGAAGTCGTCGAAGTGGATGCACACCCCATCTTCGACACAGTCACCGTTGGACTCGCATCCAGAGGAAAGGCAGTAACCGTCAGGGGAAGTGGTGTCGCAGAAGGTTCCAGAGGGACAATCGAGGCTGGTCGTGCACTCGTCGCCGATCGAGGTGCTGCAAGCCCCAGAAAAGAACAGTAGAGCCGCGGCGAGCGCGAGAATTGCACCGAATCGCTGCGACCGCCAAGGTTGAGAAGAGTTCGATGCCAAGCTCACACTCCGAATGATCTCGTCCAAAAATCCAACACGGGTCGGTCTTGGGAGTGGCGTGGCGCCACCTCTGGACCCGTCGACACGAGCGCGGAGACTAGTCACCGCGCTGGCTTGTGTCAAAGGCCCCTCGCGCGTAGGGACGCGAGGTGGCTCGCCTCGAGCCACCTCTGTTCCGAGTAGCGCGCGATATCCGATCGGCGACCAGTGTTGTTCGACCAGGGGATTCGCGAAATAGTTCGAGCCTCAGGGAATGCCAAGGGCCGTTTCGACCAGTTCAACAGGGCAAGAGCGTTTGGGCTCGCAAAGAAGGCGGTCAGACGTGACAATTGGCGATCGGCGTGCTGAGATCGGATGAGTCGGTCTGGCCATATGAGGACCGCGAGAGCGGAGAAGAGACGAGGAAAGGGTTTGAGGGCACTCGGACGATACGCAACCACAGAGCCGCTGGCATTCAGGGCCGTCAAGCCCCCGGTGTGGTTGCGGCGTACTGTGCCGGACAGGTTGCCGTCCTCGAGGCCTCCCCTTGCCCCCCGCCAGCAGCCGCCAAGCAAAGGCCGTTGGCCTTGGATGGTCATCCTCTCGCTCCTCTTTCACATCCCAGTGCTCTATCTGATTGGCAGCGGCATGGCAGGGAGCCCGAGCCTCGGACACGTCGAGATGATGGACCCGGCTCCCGACGCTGTGCTCGACGTCAAAGGCGACGAGCCCATCGTGGTGAATCTGCGGGTGCTCGCCGGCGATGCGCGAGCGGACCCAATGGGAGCCACGCTCTCGATGGTGGACGAGGAGGGTGTCCGCACCGTGGTCGCCGTAGGCGCGCTGAGTCGAGACGGGGCGTACACGGACGTTCGTTTCGTCGTTGGGCGGGCTGTCGGAGAGTATGAGGTCCGCTTGTCGGCGAGTGGCTTGCGGCCGTTCCTGAGCGGCGGATATCGGCTCGACGGCGAGTTCTCCGGCGCCTGGCCGAGCGGCGATGGCGAGGTCGGCGGCGACTTCATCGCACCGTTGCGCGTCGAGGACATCCCTCGTGAGCCCGAGAAGATGCAGGCCAACATTGTGGCCGAGCAAAGCGTCCCCGACGAGGCGGAGGCCGTCCCAGAAGAGGAAGCTGCGCCGCTGCGTCTGCGAGTGGCCGAGACGGTTTCTGACAAGCCGAGCACTCCGATCGAGGTGATTCCTGTTCCCAAATCAGCGAAGTGGGTGCAACCCATCGTCGAGCAAGAGTTGCCAATGGAGCGGCCCGACAAGGCCGCCGAGATTTCTGACCTCTTCGACCTCGAGACCTCTGACCTCGACCTCGTTGTCGGCGAGAAGGCCGACAAGATGGCCAAGGAACTCACGGCGAAAGAGGCCCGCGAAGGTCTGCTCGGTGGCTGGGAGGAGAGCCTCGAGCAGACGAGGAGCACGTTCAACGGGGATGGACCGAAGGTCAAGGCGGGGAACCAGAAGGCCGTGCGAACTCACACCAAGGAGGTCTGGGCTTATATTGCTTTGATGCACAAGCGGATTCACAAGCAGTGGGCCGACGAGTACCTGATTGGGCTGGACCTCAAGCACCGCTCTCCGACGAGCCCGCTCAATGACCCTCAGCTCAAAACCGTGCTCGAGCTGGAGTTGGACCAATCGGGGAAGATCACCGACGTCCAGGTCGTGAACACGAGCGGAGTACTGGAGTTTGACGCCGAAGCGATACGCATCTCTTGGGAGGCGGGCCCCAGCGAGCCCGTTCCTGCGTCGATGCTCTCATCGCAGGGCAAGTCCTACCTGCACTGGACCTACTGGCGCGACCAACACCAGTGCGGCACCTTTGGCGTCTCGGTCTTCGTCCTCGAAGACGGGGTCAAGAGCCAGGTTTCGGTGGACCACTCCAAGGTCGAGGCCGAGGAGGCGAGGATCGGTGTCCGCGAGGGTTCTGTGGCACCAGGGATAGGGGGCCCGACGCCGCAAATAATAGACGAGGTCATCGAGAGTGAGCAGAAGCCACGTCCGCAGAGTCGAAAGCGTGGTCAGTGACGTGGCGCTGGGCCGTTGGTTGCCGAGGGGCAGCGGAGGTTTGGTGCGTGCCTTCTGCGCGCAACGCTTCTGGCTTCACGACTCGCCGCCATAGCCCTCGGAGTCGTTCTTAGAACGTCACCTTGAGCAATAATTCGTTGTCATTCGGCCAGACCGCGAAGTAGAGTCCCGGCCTTCAACTGAAGGAGGCTGCAGATGACCAATACTCTCTACCACATCATAGACGGCGCCCGGGTACAGCCAGAAACCGACCAGTACGGCGACGTCTACAATCCGTCGACCGGAGAGGTCACGGCGAAGGTTCCATTCGCGACCGAGAAGACCGTCAAGGAGGCGGTGGCGAACGCCGCCGCAGCTTTCCCTGATTGGGCCGCGACCACGCCGCTGAAGCGCTCGCGCGTCATGTTCAAGTTTCGCCAGCTGCTGGAGGCGCGCTCCGAAGATCTGGCGCGTCTGATCGTCAAGGAGCACGGCAAGGTGTTCAACGACGCGCACGGCTCGGTGACCCGCGGCCTCGAGGTCGTAGAGTTTGCTTGTGGGATTGCGCAGCTGCTCAAGGGAGAGTTCACGGAGCAGGTCGGGAGCGGTATCGACAGTTATTCACTGCGGCAGCCCCTGGGAGTTTGCGCGGGGATCACGCCGTTCAACTTCCCGGCCATGGTGCCGATGTGGATGATTCCCATCGCCTTGGCCTGCGGCAACACCTTCGTGCTGAAACCCTCGGAGAAGGATCCGAGCACGTCCTTGATGTTGGCCGAGCTTCTGCTCGAAGCCGGTCTCCCCAAGGGGGTCTTGAACGTCGTCAACGGTGGCAAGGTCGCTGTCGATACGTTGCTCACCCATCCAGACGTCCAGGCGGTGAGCTTTGTGGGGTCGACGCCCGTCGCCGAGCACGTCTACAGGACCGGAAGCGCGCACGGGAAGCGGGTGCAAGCCCTTGGCGGCGCGAAGAATCATATGGTCGTGATGCCCGATGCCGACATGGAACAGGCGACTGACGCGTTGATGGGAGCGGCGTATGGCTCGGCCGGCGAGCGATGCATGGCGATCGCGGTCGCGGTGGCCGTGGGGAGCGCGGGCGAGCAGCTCATCGCGCGGCTCGTCCCGCGGGTTCGCAAGTTGAAGATCAACGACGGCCTCGAGCCCTCCTCGGAGATGGGGCCGTTGGTGACCCGTGAGCACCTCGCGAAAGTGTCCGGCTACGTCGACCTCGGCGTCGAGGAAGGCGCTGAGCTCCTCGTGGATGGGCGCAACTTCACGGTGCCGGGCCACGAGAAGGGATTCTTCATCGGTGGCAGCCTGTTTGACCATGTGACGTCGGAGATGAGGATCTACAAAGAGGAGATCTTCGGACCGGTGCTCGTGGTGGTTCGCGTGCCAGACTTTGATTCAGCCGTGAAGCTGATCAACGACCACGAGTTCGGGAACGGAACCGCGGTGTTCACCCGTGACGGAGACACAGCGCGGACCTTTGTTTCGACGATTCGCGTCGGGATGGTGGGCATCAACGTGCCGATCCCGGTCCCCATGGCATTCCATTCTTTTGGAGGATGGAAGCGGTCGTTGTTCGGCGATCACCACATCCACGGTCCAGAAGGGGTCCGGTTCTACACGCGGCTGAAGACCGTGACAGCGCGCTGGCCAACGGGCATCCGCGCAGGCGCAGACTTCATCATGCCGACGATGTAGGTTCCTTCGCTCTGTGCAGACGCCAGGCCCTTGAATTGTGTGGGTTTGGCGGAGGAGCGGGAACCTGATCGCTTTTCTCTTTCACCTGAATGACCGGCGGGCAAGTGTGTTTTGTCCCGCTTGTCCGGCCGCCGAATTGCGTGTTATGTTCCGCCGGCTCAGAGCTAGTGAGGCCGCGAGCCGCGGAGCCTAGCGAGAGCGAACCAACCAAGAGGGTCTTAGTCCAAGACGATTGCGGGGTGAGATGATCAGCTTACGTACCTACATCTTCCTCGACAGCTTGCAGCCCCAGCTGACGAGTTTCATTGGGAAGACGGCGCTCGGTTTCCTCCCCATTCCAGAGATGGCCTCTCTGTGGGTGGAGATCGCTCCGGGCATTGCCATCAATCGAGTCACGGACGTCGCCTTGAAAGCGACCAAGGTGGTCCCCGCGGTTCAGGTGGTCGAGCGCGCTTTTGGACTTCTCGAAGTCCATGCCCAAGACAAGGGCGATGTGCTAACCGCCGGGCAGACCATCTTGGATGCATTGGGCTTGACGGCTGAGCAGCGCATGAAGCCTCGGCTGATGTCGAACCAGATCATTCGCTCGATCGAGCCCTATCAGGCTCAGATCATCAATCGCGGCTCCCGAGGGATGATGTTGCTGCCTGGGCAGTCTCTCTACATTTTGGAGACCGAGCCCGCCGGCTACGTCTCCTACGCCGCCAATGAGGCCGAGAAGGCCGCTAACATCTTCCTCATCAACGTTCGTCCGTTCGGTGCGTTTGGCCGCCTCTACTTGAGCGGCTCGGAAGCAGAAATTGACGCTGCGGCTGAAGCGGTCGAGTCCGCACTCAACGCAGTGGAAGGGGTCCCGGTCCCGTCACGCTGAGTGCGGGCCGTGTCATATTCACATCCAGACACAGGGGGGCATTTCCCTCCGTTTGAGCAAGGAGTCAGTTCATGGCTGAAGCACTCGGTCTTATCGAGACAAAGGGATTCATCGGGATGGTCGAGGCCGCGGACGCGATGGTCAAGGCTGCCAAGGTCGAGCTCGTGGGCTACGAGAAGATCGGTGGTGGTTACGTGACCGCGATCGTGCGTGGCGACGTGGCCGCAGTGAAGGCCGCGACGGAGGCTGGGGCACGGGGTGCAGAGCGCGTTGGCGAGCTGGTCGCTGTACATGTGATCCCGCGCCCGCACGTCAACATCGACCTTGTCTTGCCTCTCGGACGACGTGCGCAAGTCGCGCGCATTGTCGGCAAAGACATCACCGAAGAAGACTAGTTCGAGGATGACCGCTGACGGGTGAACCGCACCCGCGAGTGGTTCTTGCGCCGACGGGACCTTGATTCGCGGGCTCGCGGACCGAGGCCAACGGCCAGCGTTAGGGTTGCTGGTCCGGGAGCGGGACGGCCGCGCGGAGCCCCGGGGTCTCGGGTACGGTGGCCAATCCGGGAATTGGTGCTGGGCACGACGGCTTGGCACGCCCTGACTCCCGACCCGATTGGGATGCCCACCGCAACCACAGGGTGACCGAGCAGAAGCATCGCCCCGTCGTCTCTGCGCGAGCACCACTCGAAAACGAAGAAGGCAAGGTCAATATGGTACTGGGCAAAGTCATCGGAACCGTCGTCGCCACTCGAAAAGAGGAAGAGCTTGTCGGACTGAAGTTCCTCATCGTGCGCGGCATCGATCTCGAGGCCAAAGCGACGAGCACTTTGGTGGTTGCGGCCGACGCTGTGGGGGCTGGGGTCGGAGAGGTCGTTCTCTACGCCAGCGGCAGTGCCGCCCGGCAGACCGAGGTGACGCGCAACCGCCCCGTTGATGCCGTGATCATGGCCATTGTCGACGAGCTCGCGGTCAATGACGACCTGCGATACGTCAAGGAGTAGCCCTCTGTGAAACTGGACGAAAGGAACATCGGCTTGATCGTCGAGAAGGTCGTCGAGAAGCTCGTTGGCGATAATCGCGGGGGGCGCGCGCCCGCCCAGAGCTCGGCGCCCAAGTCGCGACCTTCGACGTTCCGAAGCCGCGGAGACGCTGGCATCTTCGAGAACATCGACGACGCGATCAAAGCCGCCGTACAGGCCCAGCGCGACCTCTCCGACTGCACTTTGAAGACTCGTGACGCCATGATCCAGGCGATGCGAGACATTTCCAGGGAACACAACGAGGACCTGAGTCACCAAGCGGTTCAAGAGACCGGCCTCGGGCGCGTCGACGACAAGATCAACAAGAACCTTCTGGTCATCGAAAAGTGCCCAGGGACGGAAGTTCTGAGGCCGGTTGCGGTCTCTGGTGACGACGGGTTGACGCTGACCGAGCGAGCCCCTTTCGGGGTGATCGCCGCCATCACGCCCTGCACCAACGCCACCGAGACGATTCTCTGCAACGCGATCGGCATGATCGCGGGCGGAAACTCGGTCGTCTTCAACGTGCACCCAGCTTCGAAAGCCACGAACGCCAATCACGTCACCCTGCTTAACGAGGCCTGCGTCGCTGCAGGAGGCCCCGAGAACCTGATGACGATGGTTCGAGAGCCCACGATCGAGTCCGCTGGCGTGCTCATGAAGCACCCCGACACTCGCTTGGTGGTGGTCACCGGCGGCGGCGCTGTCGTCAAAGCCGCGATGCACAGTGGCAAGCGCGCCATCGCAGCAGGACCGGGAAATCCGCCCGTCGTCGTCGACGAGACCGCCGACCTCAAGCAGGCCGGCAAGGGCATCGTCCTGGGCGCCGGACTCGACTGCAACATCGTCTGCATCGCCGAGAAAGAGATCATCGCCGTCACCGACATCGCCGACATGCTCAAGCGCGAGATGAAGGAGAACAAGGCCGTCGAGATCACGGGCCGAGACATCCAGAAGCTCGAGAAGCTGCTCATCACCTCGGACAACCACGTCAACCGTGACTTCATTGGCAAGCGACCCTCCCTCATCCTCAAGGAGATCGGCATCCGTTGCGACGAAGACACGCGGATTGTCATCTGCGAAGTCAAAGACGAGATGCACCCCTTCGTTCAGCACGAGCTCCTCATGCCGGTCATCGCGATGCTGAGGGTGCCGAACGTAGACGAAGGCATCGCCATGGCGCGTCGAGTCGAGCACAACTTCCGCCACACGGCGGTGATGTATTCGACCAACATCGCCGCGCTCCACAAGATGGCTCGGGTGATGGACTGCTCGATCTTCGTCAAGAACGCCCCCAGCTACTCGGGAATCGGCCTTGGAGGCGAGGGTTACACCTCGTTCACCATCGCCAGCCCCACGGGTGAGGGGCTCACGAACGCGACACACTTTACGCGTGAGCGCCGCTGCACGCTGAAAGACTACTTCCGCATAGTGTGAGACTGGCTTCCTTGATGCCGAACGACCTCCGACACATAGGCAATGGCGACTCGGCCCCCTCAGAAGCCTTGGGCGTGATCGAGCTGGGCACCATCATCCGGGGATATCGCGTTCTGGACGCCATGGTGAAGCGCTCACCCATCACGGTGCGGGCGGCCTATCCCGTCTCGACCGGGAAGTTCCTAATCTTCGTCGAAGGGGGGGTCGCTGAGGTCGACGAGGCCATGCAAGCGGGGCGACCTGCGGCTGGGAATCAGCTCCTGGCTGACCTCTTCCTGCCCTACTGCCATCCGCAGCTGTGGGACGGGCTCTTTCAAAAGTTCAAACGCACTCCCATCGACGCCCTCGGGCTGTTCGAGTGCCACACGGTCGTCGACGCCATTCTGGGCGCCGACGTTGCCCTCAAGGCTGCCGAGGTCAACCTCGCCGCATTGCATTTGGCGGCCGGCATCGGTGGCCGAGCCTACTTCGTTGTTTCGGGCGAGTTGTTCGACGCAGAAGCGGCGATCGAGGCGGCGCTCGACCGGATCGACGAGCCGCGAATCATCGAGCACGATGTGCTCTGCGCCCCGCACGACGACATGACGCTCGAGCTGTTGGGTCTGCAGACGGTTCACGAGAAGTACTGAGAGAGCGCTGCAGCACCGAGCTCGTCGAGCGGGTTTCGCTCGCTTCCTGCTGCCGAGCTGTCTCGAGGCGTGCCTGCGCTCGCGATCGGCTACGGACTGGCGGGAAGGAGAGGCGGCTTGTTCTTACCGCAGAGGACGCATTGGTAATCCATTAGGGTTCGAGTAGAGTCTTGCCCTGCAACCCGCCCCCAAGAAGACCTCATGATGTTGTTCAAGAAGAAAACACTGACCGGATTGTCTCGCACCTGCGGCTGAGCGGCCAAAATTGGTCCGGCGGTCCTGTCGGACGCACTTTCGGGTCTGCCCTCCGTTCATGACGAGAATTTGCTCGTTGGGTTCGCTACCTCCGACGACGCCGCGGTGTACCGAATCAATGAGACTCAAGCCATTGTCACCACCGTCGACTTCATCACGCCACCCGTGGACGATCCGTACTGGTTTGGCCAGATCGCTGCGGCGAACTCCATCTCGGACGTCTACGCCATGGGAGCGCGTCCAATCACCGCGCTCAACCTGGTGATGTTCCCATCGAAGCAACTCGACATGGGAATACTCAAAGAGATCCTCAGGGGCGGCAACGACAAGGTCATGGAGGCCGGGGCGGTGCTGGCCGGCGGGCATACGGTCGATGACGAGGAGCCAAAGTACGGGCTTTCCGTCACAGGCCTTATCGACCCCAAGAGGGTCATCTCCAACGCCTCGGCTCGCGTCGGTGACGCGCTCGTGTTGACGAAGCCGCTGGGCAGCGGCGTCCTGTTCAACGCGGTGCGCTCGAAGCGCCTCGTTCTGCGTGACATCGAGCGGGAGATTCTGCCTTCTGTCGCTGCGCTCAACAATACCGCGATGGAAGTCGCGTTGGAGCGCTCCTATTCGCTTAACGCGTGTACCGATGTCACCGGGTTCGGCATCTGCGGGCATTCCTTTGAGATGGCGCGGGGTAGCGGTCTGCGCGTCGAGCTCAACTACGCCGCGCTGCCATTCTACGAGTACGCCCAAGAGATGTATCGGAAAGGCGAGACGACTGGGAGTAACCAAGACAACCGCGACCTGATGGCTGGCCACTTGGAGATTCTCCCCCACCTTGTGAAGGAACAGGAGGAGTTGCTGTTCGATCCGCAGACCTCGGGGGGGCTCTTGCTCTCTTTGCCTGAA
>PFUG01000087.1:0-770 GCA_002789955.1 Deltaproteobacteria bacterium CG_4_9_14_3_um_filter_63_12
GGGCGGCACGTCGACCTACTGTTCGCCCTTCGGAGACACCGTCCTGACCGAGTTCTGCGACCCCGTTCAGGGACTGGTCTGCACTCCAGGCCAGGGCATCTGCACCGGAGCTTGCGGCCTCAACGCCCTCGGCAAGAGCTACATTGGCTGCGACTACTACCCGACCGTGACGAACAACGAGCTCCTGGGTGGGTGGCCCAGCTTCCTCGCCGACTTCGCCGTCGCCGTGGCCAATACAGGGACGCAGACCGCGAACGTCACCGTGACCCAAGGGGGAGCGACCATCACCACCACGACCGTCCCCGCCAACGATTTGATCATCATTCGCTTGCCTTGGGTCGACTCGCTTCGTTTGGCGAGGACCGCACTGGTGGCGGACGGAGCCTATCGTCTCCGCTCCGATCAACCGGTGACCGTCTATCAGTACAATCCCCTCGATTATCAGGGCGGCGGCGGCTTTACCTACACGAACGACGCCTCCCTGCTGCTCCCCACTAACACCTGGACCGGGGAATACCTCGTCGTCGCACGCAACACATGGTTTGGGTATCCCGGCATCTACGCCATCACGGCGCGAGAAGATAACACGTTGGTGACGTTGACTCCGTCCGCGACCGGGCAGGTCGTCACCGCCGGGGCTGGTGTCAACGCCGATGGAACCGGGGTCGTGACCCTCAACGCAGGGGATGTCCTGCAGGTCGCCTCGACCAGCGCAGGAGGGGACCCCGACGCCTCTGACGTCACCGGAACCCGCGTCTCAGCGAACAAAC
>PFUG01000087.1:828-2982 GCA_002789955.1 Deltaproteobacteria bacterium CG_4_9_14_3_um_filter_63_12
CGACCACATCGAGGAGGCGATGGCCCCGGTGGAGACCCTCGGCCGCCAATACCTCGTCGCCCCGCCGCTGATCGACGCGACGACGTCGAAGGCCAACATGGTGCGAATCATCGCCAGCGAGCCCAACACGTCGCTCACCTACGATCCGGCCCAGGCGGGCGCCCCCGCGACCCTCGCCAACGCAGGCGACTACTACGAATTCAACCAGACCGCGGCGACCTTCATGATCACCTCGGACAAGAAATTGGCGGTCGCGCAGTACATGCTCGGCCAGGACGCGGGAGGGGGCACTGGAGATCCAGCTTTCACCATGGCGGTGCCCGTGCTTCAGTATCGCTCCAACTACCTCTTCCACGCCCCCACCAACTACGAAGCGAACTACGTGAACATCACCGCGCCCTCAGGGGCCGTCGTCACCCTTGATGGCACCCCGGTCGCTGGCTTCACTGCTATCGGCGCCACCGGCTATTCCGTCGCCAAGATGCAGCTGAGCGCCGGTATCAACGGCAACCACACCATCTCTTCGCCGCAGAAGATCGGCATCTCCGTCTACGGCTACGGCCAATACACGAGCTATTGGTATCCAGGCGGGCTCGACCTGGCCGAGCTTAATTAGAGCGCAACGACTCGCAGCCATGGACGGCGGAGAGTCGTGCAAACCCGAAGGGTTGCGCGCAGGATGCGCGCAACGACTCGCAGCCATGGATGGGGCGTACGAGCAATAAGTACGCGCCCGAAACCAGGGACGCCGCAGGCTCTCGGGTCTGCGGCGTTCCTAAGGCATCGCTGCGAGCAACCCCGTCTCAGAACGTGCTGGCCAGGGGGCTCACATCGTCGAGCACGCTGCGCTCGTGGCCCCGCGCCCACTCCCGCCAACGCTCCTTCAAGATGTCCGACGACCCCGAAGGATCCACGAAGCTGCGCCGACCCATGGCGGACAGATTTCGGCTCGCGTAGTAGCCGCTGTTCTGCACGGGGGCCACGTCCTGATAGCCCGTGCGTTCGGCGGCATTCCAGCCCCCGCCGAGCCCGTTGACCCGAGAGTAGTAGCGATAGAGCCGGGTGCGCAGCAGGTTGTTGGCCTGTGCGAGGCGCTGCCCTTCCAGTTGCCCCCAGATGCGCTCCCTCTCCTGATTGCGCCAGTCGGCTGGGAACATGATGTCGAACATGCCCGTGCCCTGACCTTTCGAGCCGAAGACGCGTGCGTCGGAGTTCTCAGTGGTGTGGGCGGCGCTCGTGTGGCCGTAGACGTTGGCGTTGGCGTTGCTCGTGCTCAGCTCATCGGCCATGTTCTCAGCGAGACTGTTTTCGCCGCGCGCCGCGCTGCAGGCGTAGAGCTGAACGCCGACGTCGTCTCGAAGACTGGCGCGGATGGCGTCGACAAAGTCACCGACGTTCGTATTGCTGATGTTCTCCCCCGGCAGGCTCAGCGCCGACTGCGTGCCGTGGTAGAAGAGCGAGAGGTTTTTGACCTTGAGGGATTGGGGCGAGGTGGGTGCGCCCTCGGGCTTCGCCGCCTGATAGCGCTGCAGCAGGCTCGTGTAGGTGGTGTTGACCTTGGTCTGGACCTGGGTCCGGCTGATGGCGGGCATGGCGACGCCCAAGGCGAGCGCGCCGTTGTTGCCGACGGTTTGCCGCACAGCGGCCTGGCCCAACGCTTGAGTGGTGAACTCCTGGTTGTTGGTGTTGTTGGCGTAGCCGCCCGGCACGTTGTTGTTGGTCGGCCCGTAGACCACCACGTGAAGGCCTTGGGGGTGCTGGCGCTGGATCTGGTTGACCAGCTCGTCGGTCGTGGCCACATACCCGGCGTCTTCCTCTGGGGCTTGCTGGGCTTGCGTCCCTTGCTGGGTCTGTGCACCGCCGCCGGTTTGGGCCTCTTGGCCGCCCTGCTGGGTCTGGCCGCCCTGCTGGGTCTGGCCGCCCTGCTGGGTCTGGCCGCCCTGCTGCTCGGGCGTCGAGAGGTTGTCGCCGGTCGGCGTGGGGTTCTGCTGGACCTCACCGCTGGCGCTCTCGATCGACTGCTTGGTGGCCGCGCCGAGCGCTCCGTCGCGCTCGAGGCCATGGACCGCCTGCCAACGGTAGACGGCGCGGGCGGTCATGTGCCCTGGATCGCCGTCTGGTGTCGTCCCCATGGCCCTCTGCAGGGCTTCCCAC
>PFUG01000087.1:3001-10454 GCA_002789955.1 Deltaproteobacteria bacterium CG_4_9_14_3_um_filter_63_12
GGCGCCGGTTGAAGATCACCGCCTTGCCGATCCAGGCGCTCTCTCCAGGGATCGGGCTGTCTTTCGGCTCGTTGGGGTCGAGCTCGAGCCCGCCGGTATTGTCGCTCAGCGCCTTGTTGTCATTGCCGGTCGGGACCAAGTCGTAGAACAGATGTCGTCCGACGCGCGCGACTAACCGCGAGCCGTCGGCCCAGTTCGGCATCACATAGTCCGCGTGGTAGTGGTCGGAGCCCCCTACAGGGTTTTGTCCGCCTCCCCCCATCACTTCGCCGGCGATTCGGTAGCACGCCTCCCAGACCTCGTTGTTGGTGGGATTGAGCGTCGCTTGCAGGTTCGGGTCCCCGGTCCGGGTCCAAGAGAACTGCGACGGGGCGAGGATCACGCTGCTGGTCGAGCCGCCCCAGCGGCCGATGCGCACGCGCTCCATCACCACTTGCGCGATGGCATAGAGCGCGTTCGCGCCCACTCGGACGTACTCGCCTCTGGCCTCGGCGTAGAGGTTCATGGCCATGAGCACGGTCGCGTCTTGCTCGGCGAGCCCGACGGCCGGGTTCGGCTTCGGCACTGGACCTTCTTGTGGCGCGGTGCTCCCCGCCTCTGGGCTCGCCCCCTGGCCGCCCGCTGCGGGGCGCTCGGGTTGCACCTGGCTCGACCGGTCGGCGGCGGTGTGATCACCAGTCTCGGGCGCCGCTGTGGGGGCGGGCGGGATCCGCAGCACCTGCCCAGGGTGGATCAGGGAGGGGTCCGCGATGTTGTTGAGCGCCGCCAAGGCCTGTGCGCCACCCTCGACGTGAAACTGCGTCGCGATGCGAGTCAGGTTGTCGCCGCCGCGAACCGTGTAGGTCCGGTCTCGAGGGCGTTCGGGTTCGGCCGGAGGGGTCTCGGGCTGTGCAGCGGGAGCGGTGGCAGCGGATTGTGCCGGCGCTGGCTCGGCCTGCGCGGCCGCCTCCGGCAGACGCAGCACCTGGCCGACCAGGATCAGGCTGGGGTTCGCCAGGTTGTTGAGCTGCGCGATGGCCGTATAACCCCCGGCAATGCCAAGCCGGGTGGCGATGCTGCTGAGCGTGTCGCCTCGCCGCACCGTGTACGTCCGACTGCGGCCCGTCTGCGAAGACCAGCTTGGCCCCGCCGTTTGAGCGGCTGGCTGTGCATCGGCCCGCTGCGCGCTCTGGCTCGCTGCGGTTTGAGTTTGGGTGGCTTGAGATTGTGCGTTCATCACTCCCATCTCCTGACCAGTTGCCCCGTCATCCGGGCCTGCCGGTCTCCTGCTTTGAGAAGTGTGGCCATGTCCAGTGTACCGCCGCGATGCAGAGCATCATAGGCAGCACGAATGATCGCGTTCTTGATGTATCCCCCCGAGAGCTCGAAATCCGCGCCGAGCTGCTCGAAGTCCACGTCGTCCGCCAACGGGGCGCCGGCTGGGATGAGAGAGCGCCACAAAGACACGCGCATCGCCTCATCAGGCACCGGGAACCGAACGCGGAAGAGAATGCGGCGCTCGGCCGCAGAGTCGAGGTTCTCCTCGAGATTGGTGGTCAGCACGACGATCCCCTCGTGGGCCTCGATGGCCTGCAAGAGGTAGTTCGTCGCCATATTCGCGTAGCGATCCGAGGCCGTCTTGACCTCGGTCCGGGAGCCGAAGAGCGAGTCGGCCTCGTCGAAGAGCAGCAACGCCTTCGAGCTCTGCGCCTCAGTAAAGATCCGCGAGATCTGTTTCTCGGTCTCGCCCACCCACTTGCTGACCACCTGAGGCACCGCGATCTGGTAGAGGTCGAGCCCCAACTCACCGGCGATCACCTCGGCGCAGAACGTCTTGCCCGTTCCTGGCTCTCCGCTGAAAAGGCAGATGACGCCGGTGCCGTAGGAGTAGCGCTGCTTGAAATTCCAGCCGTGCAACAGCTCGGTGCGGTGACTCGCCGCGCGGACGATCTCGTCGACCTGAGCCGTCTCCTCTTCGGGGAGGACGAGGTCTTTGCGTTTGGCAGTGGGGGTGCGGACTGTGGCCAGGTCGCGCAGGTCCCCGCGCATCTGCTCGTAAGCCGCCGACTCGAGCATCTGGAACGAGGGCTCGGCCCCACCTTGGGTGCGGGCGACCGTGCGCACGGCGTTGCGAATCTGAGCCGGAGACATCTGGAAACGGCCTGCCAGCAATTGGATAGCTTGGCGGTTTGGCCGCGCGTCGTACTCGCGCGCCACGAAGCCGTGCCAGAGGGCGCGGCGCTGGGATTCCTGAGGCACCTCGAGGGCGACCTGGCGCGAGATTCGGTGGGTCAGGCCATGGCTCGGAGCCAGCGGGAGGCGTGACACCAGGAAGGTGACCACCGGCCACTCTTCGAGGGCACGGGCGAGCCCATGGACGAGCGGGCTGTTCGGCTCGATGGCGTCGAAGTGGTCGAACTCGAGCCAGGCGCCGTAGACGTTCGCCGCCGTGTAGAGCCGACGCAACGTGCGCGCCACCTCGTGCGCCGGCAAACCGGCGAGCAACGATGCGTCGACGTTGACCACGGGGCACTGGATGAGCCCGGCGAGGCTCTTGACCAGCGACGACTTGCCGGTGCCAGGGTCTCCAGACACCGCGAGCGCCAGCGGCTGCGACTCGGTCTCCTGCCAGCGGGCAAGGAGGTCGTGCAGCAGCTCCTGTTCAGGCGGGGGCACGTAGGCGCGGTCGAAGTCGATGGCCGGGCGAGAAAGGCGAGCCAGCTCGCTGAGGCCCTCGCCGAGCCCCTCGCTCCCTCCGAGGTACGCGACGACCGAGCCCGGCACGACCAGCTCGTGGGCGAGCAGGTCGTCTTCGTTGACGCTCGAGTCGCGACGCCAAACCTCCAGCAAACCCCGGCTCCGCAAGGTCGCGCTGGGTCGGAGCGCCTCCAAGCCCTCGAGCTGCGTGAGCGCGTCGGGGGTCACCGTCTCCACCGCCTCGGCCACCGTCGGCCCGCGGTCGGGGCGCGGCAACCGAAATTGCTGGGAGGCCGCGACCAACACCAGGTTGGCTTCGAGATCGCTCAAGGCGTAGCGATGGCGCAGCGCATGAAAGGGCAGCTCGACGCCTTCGAGATTGGCCAGTTGCTCCATCCCCTGGAGCTGCTGAAGCAACTCCTCGACCCCCTCGCCACCTCGGCTCGACGTCAGCAGCAACTGAATGGCGACATCGAGGTGCGCCAGGATCAGCCGACGCGGCACGACCGGCGCTTCGGAGACCACGGGGATGTCGATGGAGTCGAAAACTGGCATGGAAAAGTTCTCTCCGAGGCGTCTGGACGATTCCTCAGCAGAGGGACGCGACGCAAAACATGTGCCATGAGTCGGGCCGCTGTATTGCTGCCTCTGAGTGTCGTCGATAGGCCTTCTGGTGACAACTGACCGTGGCATGGAGCCCGCACTTGGGGGTGGGACGCGCCAGCCAGAGCACCACTCGACTCCACTTCATGACCGCCGAACGGCTCTCGTTCAACGGTTACTACCGAGTGATTGAAGCCGACTGGGCAAACCTGAAGCCAGAAGCTCTCCGCCAAGATCCAGCGTTCTCCCATGTGCAAGACGGCGAGCGAATCCTGAAGCTCGTCCAGGAATGTGTGGAAGCTCCGAAGGCAGCAGAAGGTATCCTGCGCAAGTACGGGAATTTGGACTGAGAGCTTCGACTCGAGCGGCTCCGGACGCCCCACTCCCAAGCCCCCAGGAAACCTCACATCATCCCACCGACCCATCAGGGTTCACGAGCTGCACCACCCGCTCCCCGGTCTGCGAGTAATAAAGCGTCGCTGTGTGCCCGTCCGGCGCAATCACGATGCGCCGTACGCCGTTGTGCACGCTCTTCCAGCCCTCCTCGCCTACGGGACGCGGCGGCTCGCCTGCGACGCTCAACACCGAGCGCTTCTCCTGCCAGTCGAGGATATGAAAGGTCGTCTCTTCGTCGTAGACGCCAAAGCCGTCGTTGGTGTGGCCCGTGTCCTTGACCACCCTGAAGCGCTCGGGCAGCGGCAGTCGCCGCCGAAACGGCAGGCAGCGGTAGCCCACCGCCCGCTCGCAGACCGCTTGCGCCATGGCCCAGGTCAGCTCGATCTCGGCGTGCTCGCGGCTCTCGAAGGGCAGCCCCGATTCCTGCAGCGCGCGCATCACGTGCGAGAGCACCTCCAGCAAATCCACGACCGAGTTCGTCGCCAGGGCCCGCAACAACGGTAGGGCCGCGCGGTCGCAGTGCCAGCGCAGCCGCACCCCGTCGAGCTCGTGATAGAGGGCCGACGCCGCCCCGTTGATGACGCCGTGGGCGAACTGCGGCGGCGACTCCAAGAAGGCGTCTACGTCCTCGAGGGCCTGCTTGGCCCAGCGCCGCGACGTCGTGTTGAGCAGCGCAAGCCAAGCCATGGCGCTCCGCAGCGCGCCCGCCGCCGCCAGCCCGGACCACTCTCGTCCATAGGCGTGGACCATCTTGAGGAGGATGGCGGCCGGGCGGCTTTCGCCCGGTGGGGCTTGTTCGACCACCCAGCGACTCACCGCGATGGGGTCCCACATCGGCACTCCCTCCCAGAAAGCGGGAGGAAAGCCCTGCTGCAGCAATCCCATCACGGCCTGCGGCGCCCACTGCAGCACCCCCGCCATCTGCTCCGTCGTCCATGAGACCGGATACTTCGCCATGAACTTCAGCGACGCGGAGTGGTCACAGAACGCCGCCACGAGCAGCCGCGACGCGTCGAGTTGCCCAGCCTCGAGGCGCTGCTCGAGATAGGCGAGCTCGTCGTCGACGCCGCGAAACTGCTGGGTTCTGGGGTCAATGAGGGACATCCTGCAGCCTCCTGGTGGGGGCTTAGAGCCGAGTTGGCTTCGATTCTAACGCAAAGTCGCGGAGACGCAGAGTCGCAGAGTAGTCTTCTTGCAAGGGGACTTCGTCGCCGGGTCTCGGGGGACGATCGGAGCATTGGCCAACAACCCACTGCCGAAACTGACCACTCGAAAACACTCTGCGGCTCCGTGCCTCCGCGTCTCTGCGTTGAAGAACGAACCCAACCGACCGCAAACCCTCATGCCGACAGCTGGCGGCTCACAACATCTGTTCCAAGTCCATAAGCTGGTCCTCGATCTGGCGACTCTTGCTGCGCGCCGGGGCGCTGCTGCTGGGGTACAGGGCTTCGGCGTCGCGCCGGCGTTGGGTCTCGAGCACGAGCGTCGGCGGGTACTCCACTTGGTAGCTGAGCTTGAAGGTCCGCGATTCCTTGGGTTGCAAGGTGAGGTTCCAGAACAAGATTCCCTTGGAGTCAGGCGACTCGGCGGGGGTGATCACCACGTTGGTGACCGTGATGTCCTTGTTCTCGGAGACGGGGATGCGATCGGCGAGGGTGAAGGAGGTGGCTGCATCCGAGAGGTTCTCGACGGAGACGATGAACGAGACCTGCATGCGGTTGAACTTCTTGCGAACCAGCGAGCTGCTCTTGCGGTCGAGCGTGCGCGAAAGCTTGAGGTGGTCGGCGACGCTGAGGAAGAGGGCGAAGTCCTCTCCCGCCGCGATGAAGTCGATGTCGGTCATGCCCAAGAAGGCACCGTCCTGGTAGAGGGCGACCCGGCCGGGCAGGAAGGGCTTGTCGCTGGAGTTGGTCATCTCCAGCGTGCGAGCGGCGTTGAGCGACTGCTCGGGGACGGCGACGATCTTCTGGACCGATTGCAGCGTGCTGCCGCCGATACGCAACTGAACTGGGTGCCCGTCGCCGCGCACGCTCTTGACCGCCTCGGCTCGGAAATGCGCAGTGGTTCCGCGCAGCTGGAGGGTCTGGAAGAGCTGCACCGTGCGGTCTTGCACGACTTGTAGGAGTTCCATGTTGCTCTGGTAGTCCTGCTCGAAGTTCTCGCTCTCGGACTGCGACTTCTGGTGCACCTTGTTCCAGAGCTGGTTTTGGCCCTCATAGGCCAGCTCGGCCCGGGTGAACGACGACACTCGAGTGGTCTGCGTGCGGCTCGAATTCTGGGTATCGCCCAGCGTCAGGGCTTCGAGCTCCGGGATGCGCACGGACTCCGTCGACGACTGGGTAGAGAACGACAGCTCGGCGGCGTCCCAGTCCTCGCCGGTGGTCTGGGTGACCACGGCGTAGGAGACCACCTCGACGCTCTTGCTGTCTGTGGTCTGGGCGCGCAGCTCGTGCAGCGGCTCCCACGTAGCGCCTGGCATCATGTAAGTCAGGTTGAGGGTGCTCGCCTCCTCTTCGGTGCCCAGCAGCGTCACCAGGACCGTGGTCTCCTCGAGACTCATCAGGCTCTGCAGCTCGTCGAGGGTGCGTTGACTCGCCTCGAACTCCGGCAGGAGCTGGCTGCGCGCGAGCACGGCGGCGCGTTTGGCGTCGGCGGTCGCGCGCAGGGAGTCGGTGATGAACTCCACCACGCTCCCGTAGTCCTTGACGCTGAGGGTGCCATAGGACGTGTCGGCGGTGAGCTTCTCCAGCGAGAAGGCACGGATGGATTCGATTTGAGCCTGCTGGGCGGCGAGAATCTGGAGCTCGTCATCCAGCGCGGCGAGCTGGTTGCTCAGGTCCTGATGATGCTCCTCGGCGGCCTTGTAGGTCTTGTCGGTCGCCCGCGCCAAGAAGGTGCGCTGGACCCTCACGTCCACGATGCGCCCGGCGCTCACCGCCACACGGACGGAGCCGTCGTCCACCCAGCCAGGCAGGCGCTTGAAGGCGAAAACAGTCGGCTCCGTCGACACCTGAGCGGTCGCTTGGCGCGTGACCAGAGCCCGATCCGAGTAGACGGTGACCGTCTTGATGACCGAAGCGAGCTCGGTCTCATCAGACTCGGAAGAGACGTCGACGGACACGGCGACCTCAGGGGGCGCGGGTTTGCTCGCGTCCTCCGCGTCCTGGGGCTGCGAAGTGACGTTGTGGGTCTGTGCGCAGGCCCCAAAGATCAGCAGGGTCGTCGAGACCACCAACCATTTCGAAAAATTGCCTGTTCTTGCCATCGCCTGGTCCTCGATGCCTGTGCAACGCTGTTCTGTTGCGTGAGAAAATCCGTCCGTTTCAACTGGAATGAGGCGGAACGCAGGCAGACCGGAATCGGCCTAAAAATCCATGAGGCCGTCGCCGTTGTCGTCCTGCCAGTTGCTGCAGAGCTCGGTGGGGACGACGTCCACCTCGACGACGTCTGTGACGTCGAGGGTGTCGAGGACCTCGGCCGTGTCGACCTGGGTGTCCGCCACGTCGAGAGCTTCACTGGTGTCCGGCGAAGTGCTGTCTGCGAGGTCGAGGGTTGAGTCCTCGACTTGGTCCAAGACCTGGTCGGCGGCGGAGGTGTCGTCGATGGGGGGCGTGGACTTGCCGCCGCCGTCGTCGCAGCTCACGAGGAGCAGGACGAGGGCTAGGAGCGAGAGCTGGGATCGTTTGAGCGTCATGGAGCAATTCCCTCTGGTCTCGCGCATAGGCGCAGACTAAGGAGTCGTCAGGAAACAACCTGCCCATTTGAGCATCGCCAGAGG
>PFUG01000310.1:0-214 GCA_002789955.1 Deltaproteobacteria bacterium CG_4_9_14_3_um_filter_63_12
ATTGGGGGGCGCTCCTTGCAGTCAATAAACATGGAGAGTCATGACGGTTTACACTAGTTGAGTTGGCAGACGCCGCCCATACAGGACTCGCTGGGCCCACAACACTGGGTACAGCCACAGAGCAACTCGCCCGCGCCGCAAAGACTGATGCACTGGCCGCCTGTGCAGACCTCGCCGCACCCACACGCCGGAGTGCAGCTCAACGGCTCGCAAG
>PFUG01000310.1:260-8135 GCA_002789955.1 Deltaproteobacteria bacterium CG_4_9_14_3_um_filter_63_12
CGTCCCGCCACACCCATCGGACGCTCCACAGGCGTTGCAAACCGGCGCACAGCACTGGGTTCCGAGGCAGACCTCATTCCAATTGCAGCCGCAGCTGCCTCCGCAGTTGTCAGGCCCGCAGTAGCCCGCCGAGCAGCCTGGCGAACAACACGAACCCCCGACACAGACCTCGCCGCCAGGACATCCACACCAGCCCCCACAGCCGTTATCGCCGCAGGTGCCCGGCGTACAGCTCGGCGTACAACAACTCCCTTGGTAACAGGTCTCACCCGAGCCACAGCCGCACTGGCCACCACAGCCATCGCTGCCGCAACTGTTCGCTGGGCAGTTTGGCAGACAACAGGCTCCTTGATGGCACCGTTCGCCCGAGGGGCAATCCCCACTCATACACAGCCCACCACAACCATCGGCGCCGCCGCACGCCACTCCGCTGCAGCTGGGTGCACAGCAATTCTCGCCGATGCAGGTCTCGCCCCAATTGCAGCCGCAGGTGCCGCCGCAGCCATTCGCGCCGCAGAACCCCACCGGGCAGGTGGGCTGACAGCAAGACTGGCCCGAGCACACCTCGCCCCAGGGACAGCCGCAAGCGCTGCCGCAGCCATCGCTGCCGCAGAAACCCGCTGGACAATTGGGCTCGCAACACGTCCCTCCGAAGCAGCGTTCGCCGGCAGCGCACGAACAGGTGCCACCGCACCCGTCGCCACCGCAGAAGCCGGCCGTGCAGCTGGGAATGCAACACTCGGCCGCGCCACCGCCGGTGGGACGACAGGTCTGCTCTGCAGGACAGAAGCCGCGGTTGCAGATGGAGCCGCAGCCGTCGGAGGCGCCACACGCCGCGTCGACACAGTCGGGCTTGCAGACACACGCGCCCATCACACACGTCCAACCTTCGGCGCAAGGACTGCCGCAACAGGTGTCGACACAGGCTCCGTTGACGCAGATCTCGGTCGGGCCGCAACTCACCGCAGCGCAGAGGTCTGTCACACAGTTTCCGCCAGCGCAGCGCTCGTTCGCGGCGCAAGTGACGCCTTCACAAGGGCTTGGCGGGATGCAGTCCATATGACAGGCGGTCCCAGGCCCACACTGCGCGTCGCAGGCTCGCACCTCACGACAGGCACCGGTGCCTCGATCGCAGTAGCTCCCATCGGGACAATAGACGTTCGTACACGGCTCGAGGAAGCACCCAGCGATGCACTCGCCGTTCATACACGAGCGGCCCTCGCCGCAGGTCACTCCCGCACAGGGATCCTCCACCGGAGCGCAGCGTGCGACGCAGGTCTCGCCACTGTTGCAGAGGTTGGCCGTCAAGCAGGGATTGGCCTGGCATTGGCGAAAGAGACAGACCTCTGTGCTCTTGCACTGGGAGTTGTTGTAACAAACCGCGGGACCGACCGTGTCGGTCGGAGTCGTGTCCGTGTTGTTCGTGGTGTCCGTGCCGGTCGTGTCCACGCCAGTCGTGTCCATGCCAGTCGTGTCCATGCCAGTCGTGTCGTTCACCACATCGTCGCCGCCGGAGAAGTGGCAGACCGCGGCGAGGCACTCCCAACCCGTGGGGCAGTCCTCGGACGCCGTACAAACCTGCGGCGTGGTATCGAGAGAGAGCACGTCGTCGACGAGCTGACAGTCCCCCTTGATGCAGGTCATTCCGCCGGCGCAATCGGTGCTCGTGCTGCACGGCGTGCCCAACTCCACGGTCGTTTCGCAGCCTGAGAGACAAGCCAAAAACAGCGCAGCCCCTACGACCAGGACGTATGTGAGCGAGCGAGCTAAAGAAAGCGGCATGGTGGGCTCCGGCGGACGTTTGCTGTAACGAGATCCTCTGAAGCGTAGCCCCATGCGCGCGAAATGGAAATGGTCAATCGGATGCGCGGATTTCGCGCGCTGCTCGGCACTCAGGAGTCGTCCGGGAACAAAACGGGAATGACGCCGTGAGATGTGGGCCATCCTCAGCGCGGAGCCGTCCAAGACGCCTCGAAGAACGTCGACGGCGAGGTGCGCAGCGTCGGGAAGAGGATCGAGGGGACCAGGGACACCTGTGCGTTTGTGGGAACGTTGGGATCGAGAAAGAGGTAGACGATGCCGAAGCCGGCCTCTCGCCGCTCCGGGCCCCAAAGGAGGCTGTGGATTTCCCACCACCCCGGCGTCCCGCAGTCCGTTGTGCAGTCGACCTGGTTGAACGGATAGAGCTCCCATCGCTCCTCGCCGGCCTGGGCGTAGCCGCCACCCCCTTCCGCCAGCTGAATCTGAGGGCCGTCGACGCTGAACCCCGCCGGAGCGGCCGGAAACGGCAAGTCCACGGCCGGCAGGTCAATCGGCGCGACCGTCTCGCCATCGATATCTCCACAGGTTCCCGTCGCGGCCTCGTAGGTCAATGGCGTGCCGTCGACCGCCTCGAGGTAAACCCACGTGAGCTGCCCGCTCTCGCAGTAGGCCCACAGCACGAACCACTGGTCCGCCCTCACCGCCACGAGCTGGTAGAGCGTGTACCCGAAAGCCGCCCAGGGGATGCGCTGGTCGACGAAGACAAACGTGCTCTGCCCCTCGACCTCCACACTTCCGGTGACGCCATCGATCTGCAGAAGACCAAGCCGCTCGCTCCCCATTCCATCGATCGCGACGCTGAAAGGGAGACTCCAATGGCCTTGGAGGCGCGCGAGCGTGATCTTGTTCGCCTCGGGGAGCTCGTCCGTCGTTTCGACTTCGGCCGTCGTCTCGGGGGGCTCATCCGCCGCTTCGTCTTCGGCCGTGTCCTCGAAGACGTCGTCCGCATCGGCCTCTATGACCTCTTCATGGGCTGTGACGTCAGGGCGCTCCGGGTGGACTGGGAGGTGCTGGCAACCCAGCGACCCCATCAGGAACAAGATGGACCCAACCCAAACGCTCACTCTCATCATCGCTCCTGCAAAGCCAGTCCACAGTTGGGCAATCACCGTGCTCCTGTGCACACACCCCAGCGTTGTGGGCGAGTCACACGAGGAGGAGTCTACCCAATCCTAAGACCCACTGACCACCTCGCCTCCCGACACGTAGATCTGACGTCCCTTGGACCAGGTTTCTTGCACGCCAACTCGCCGCCGCGGTCGAGGGTCTTTTCTCCTCGGCATCCTCCGAGACACACCACAGAGCCAAGCAGAGCATGTGACGTTTCATAGAGGCACATTCGCCACCCGGCGCTCAGAAGTCCGAGATGAGATCGACGAAGTCGCTGCGATCGATGAAAGGATTGCGATTCCCTTGCAGCAGCTCGATGCGGTCGTTGCGGACGCGCTCTCGGTTGTCGGGCGGATCGGCGCGATTCCAGTCTTTCAAGGTAGTCTCGACCTCGCCGCTGATCTGCATCTGATAGCGCAGCGAGAAGTAGAACTGGGCCCGTGCGATGTCTCCGCGTCGAACTGGGCGCACCTCGAAGACCCTCTGCCCGCTGCCGACCGACGGTCCCAACGCCGAGGCCGCCATCTCCCAGAGACAGCTCCCATCGATGTCGCAGTCGGTCTCTCCAAAGGGGTTGTTGCTGCGGGCGAGGTTGGCGGAATCCAGAACGGGAAAGAGGTGATGCAGGTCGCTGCGGGCGGGCTCTGCCGAAGCTCCCGCGCTCTGTGGCCAGCTGTGTTCGGTGTTGAAGCTCCCTCCCATCGTATGGGTCCCATCGGCCATCGCCAAGGTGCCCGTATAGATGCACTCCACCCAGCCATCGCGCACGTCCAGGCCAGTATCCATGGCGTACATCTCGTCGCGCGCCACGTCATACCCCAGCGCAGTCTGGTCCTTGATGAGGTTGTAGAGCGCCGTCCTCAGCGTCCCATCGCGCAGCCCTTCCAAGTCCTTGTGGGGCCTGTTCGGATCGGCGCCCCCGACTGAATCGAGCTGCGCGGTCGTATCGGCCACGTCGAGCCCGACGTCCTCGGTGAGTTCGGCGCTGTCGGGTGCAGCCCCGTCGACATCGACAGGGCCGTCGTCTCCGACGAGGTCTCTGGGTTCCGCTGCGACCCCTTCATCGACGGTGTCGTGAAGGTCCACAGGGGTTTGGGTGGGTCCGTCATCGCACCCCAGCGCGAGCAACCCTACGAACAGCTGGATGAGCAAAAACCGACGCATTGTGGCGCGCACCTCTCCGAGGAATCAGACCGTCACAGGGTAGTGCATCGAGAGGGCGTCAGAAAGCGAATGCGGAGGAGCGCTGGAGGAAAACGAACACGGGCCCGGGGCGCCTGCGCCCCGAGCCCGTGTTCTTGATGAAGAGACGGAGACTAGCCGGACCAGCGCGCCGCCGAACCTCTGATGTCGTAGTGGCAGAAGGTGGTGTACGTGCCGATGCCACCTTGGGGAATCTTCCCTTGCTGGATGAGCTGCTCGATCACCTGCTTGGTCCGGGCGATGCTGATGCCGTTGACCTTCAGGTCGGCAGCGCGCCCGTAGAGGTGCTGACTGGCGGAGGCTCCACCGACTTGCTTGTTCCACCACGAGGATCGCCATCCGGAATTCAGCACCATCTCGCGCCCGCCGAAGGCGGCCCGAATGACCTCGAGGGCTTGGCAGAGTCTGCGCACATTGGCGCGGTAAGGCTCGGGAACAGCTTTGTTGTCGCCACGTGAGCGGAACTCAGACCACGCGAAGTTCGCCGTGACGTTGCCATCAGGCACCGGCCCACCGCTCTCTGCCTGCTCTTGTTGCCCGTTGTTACCGCCGTTCTCGTGGGCCGGATTGGGGATCTCCATCTTCGCCAGGGTGCCGTTTCCCACCTTACCGTCACCGACCAAACCTTGCGCGAGCTGCCAGCTGGCGACGGCGCGAACGGTGTCCGGTCCGAAGGAGCCGTCTGGTGTCGCGCCAACCTTCTGTTGGATCAGCCTCACCATCGGTCTGTCATAGCCACGCCCTTTGTCGTAGCGCACCGCCGAAGCGACCGCCGCGGCGGTCAGCGTCGCAGCGTGGGTATTTTGCTGAATCGGGGCGTTGCTGTTGTTGGTCAGTGCGGCGGCGGTCGAAGGCCCGATCTTGCCGTCATTTCCCAGATTGGCTCGGCTCGCCTGGAAGGCGTAGACCGCTTTCGTGGTCTGGGCACCGATCACGCCGTCAGCAGGGACACCAAGCTCGCTCTGGAAGCCCCGGATCCGAGCTTTCGAGTAGTTTTGGGTGCGATTGTACTGAATCGCAGCGTCGAGTCTCGCCCCAGTCAATCCTGCACTTGCCTGTGCCGGCCCGGCGTTCACGGCCTGCGACGGCTGGGCCGCGGAATGACTTTGGGTCTGGTTCTGGTGAGTCTGTGTGGGCATCGGTCTTCCCTGATTTGCGAAAGGTTACACGGACATCCCTAGCACCCAGCAATCATCGGGCCAATCTCTACGGTTATTTTCATCGAGGCGATTGGCCACGGTTTCCCCATTTTGGTGGGATTGGAGACCACAAACGGGGGCAATTGTACCCAGGGGAACGTGGCATCCGCGCCTCAACTGAGACATCCAGGTTCCCTAGCTTTAGCACCCGCGTCGGTTGACGCCCCGAGCCTCAATGGCTTCACTCGCGAGAGCGCCCACCGACGTCCCCTCGAGGTTCACCCATGTTCACACCAGAGCTCGACTTCCTCGCCCGCTACACCCGCGAACTGCGCACTCGACTCGTGCTCAGCTCCGAGCCCACCGAAGGCGAAGAGCCCCCCGAGGAGCTCGACGCCGCCTCGGTCCTGCAGGCCACCTTCGCCGCCGGCGACGACACCCTCCCCATCATCGAGCTCGCCGAGCGCTTCCGGCTCGACGAGGTCGAGCTCGATATCCTGCTCTTCGCAGCGGTCCCTCGCCTCGACCCGACACTGTCGGTGGCCATCGCCATGCTCTGCGCGCCCTTCCCTATCGACTCCCCTTGCCCGTTCGCGTGGCTGCGCATGATCTCGGCCCGTGACCCGCAGCGCGCCTGGGTCGAACAGTACCGCTTCAACAGCGACCAGTCCTTGCGCCGCTATGGGCTCATCGAGCTGCTCCCCAAGAGCGACCGTCCGTTCGAACATCAGTACTCCGATCTGGTTGTTCCCGGCGACGTCCTCGGGCTGCTCAGAGGCGACCAACCGCTCGACGAGCGGCTAGTCGGCGTCGCTCGCCGACTCGACCCCGAGCCCATCCCTGCCCCCGCGGTCCCGCCCTCGGTCATCCACGAGCTCCAGAAGATCATCAACGGCCACGACGAGTCCCTGAAGAACGTGGTCATCGCCGAGAGTCGCGCGACGCTCGCAGTCGTCCACGGCGGACGTGGCGGCGGCAAGAGCTCGGCGATCCGGGCGCTCACGCAGCGCCTCGGGATCAACCTGCTCGAGATCGACGGCGACCTGCTCGACACCCGCGCCCCAGACCACATCGAGCACACGCTCTCCTTGGCCTTTCGGCATGTGGCACTGCACCACGAGCTCCTCCTCATCGACGGCGCCGATCGGGTCTTCTCTGCCAGCCGCCCCAACGCCGCCGCGCTTCGGGCCGCTGCTCGTAAGTTCCCTGCCATGGTCTTCCTCACCGTCCGAGATCCGGACGCCCTTGATACCCGGCTCCTCGACCAGATCCCCTGCCGGGTCAAGGTCCCGTTGCCCGACTTTGCCAACGGCGTTCAGATCTGGGACCAAGCCCTCGGCATGCTCGGCATCCATGGCGTCAACCCCACCGAAGCCGCCGAGCGCTATCCCCTCGACGGGCGTCAGATCGCCAACGCCGCGCGCCTCCTCAGCCTCCAGGAAGATCGCGAAAACATAGATGAGACCAACCTACGCAACGCCGCGCTCGCCCAGCTGGGCGAGAACCTCAAGGGGCTCGGCGCCGTCGAGGAGTCCGCGCTGGGGTTCGAACACCTCATCCTCACCGACGAAATCAAAGACCAGCTCAAAGAGATCGTCTCCGCGTTCAAGAACCGCCGCGCGCTCTACGAAGACTGGGGCTTCGGCTTCCGCATCCACCGCGGCCGAGGCCTCATCTGCCTCTTCGACGGCGAGCCTGGCACGGGCAAGACCATGTGCGCCGAGGTGCTCGCCAACGAGCTCGGCCTGGTGCTGGCGCGGGTCAACACCAGCGAGGTCATCGACAAGTACATCGGCGAGACCGAGAAGAAGCTCTCGCAGCTCTTCGAGCGCGCCCACCCCGGACTCAACCTGCTGCTCTTCGACGAGGCCGAAGCGCTCTTCGCCAAGCGCACCAAGGTCGAGCGCTCCAGCGACCGCTACGCCAACTCGGCCATCACCGTGCTCTTGCAGCTGGTCGAGCACTACCAAGGCCTAGTCGTGCTGACGACCAACCTCAAGAGCGGCATCGATCCCGCCTTCGAGCGTCGCTTCAGCTTCCGCATTGGCTTCCCTGCCCCCGAAAAGGTCGAGCGCGCCGCCATCTGGCGAGGGTTCATCCCGGACGCGGCCCCGTGCGACGAGGAACTCGACTTCGATTTGCTCGCCCAAGAGTTCGAGCTGGCGGGAGGCAGCATCAAATCGGCGGTCACGCGCGCCGCATACTTGGCCTTGCGCAATGGCACCGGCCTGAACATGGAGGTCATGCTCGAGGCTGGGTATCGAGAGCTCGCCAGCACCGGCAAGTTGGTGCGACAGGACTGGGAAGAGTAAGGAGTAGCCTGGTTCTTGGGAGCACGGCGTCGCGCGCTCACTCCCAAGCCCGAAGGCCGCACCTAGACCGACAAAAAGTGACTCAGGGAGCGCCGCAGTTGCCGAAGTGTGGGTCGCACTCGTAGGGGAAGTCCGAGGGCACCTGTGGCTGTCCGGGGGTCCGCTCGGCCACAAAGTCCGTGAACGTGCCTCCGCCCGCGCTGGCCATGGTCTGCGCGACAGGAGCCGGATGTCGGCGTAGACGAAAGACTTGAGCGGGTGGACGAGGTTCAGTAAGGTTCGGAGTTGGA
>PFUG01000402.1:0-42235 GCA_002789955.1 Deltaproteobacteria bacterium CG_4_9_14_3_um_filter_63_12
TGACGACGCCTAAGGTGCACTTAAGGTACTGCGTCGAAGATCACCGCCGAGAGCGCGTTGTGCAACGCTCTGCCTCTCTTCGTGCTGAGCAGCTCACGGGGCGACTCCCATTCGATGAGCCCGTCCTTCGTGAGGGCGTGCAGCGCGCTAGAGAACGATTCGACCAGAGGCTTTCCAAACTCAGCCTCTAGTCGGTCCAAGTCCACTGAGAAGTGGGTCCGCAGAGGAAGAAAAAGCCTCTCAGCGAGGTGGACTGCGGGTGAGAGGTCTTCTTTGAAGGTCGGGAAAGGGGCTGAAAGGTAGTGTTTGAGATCTCGCCCGTTCGCCGACCGAACACTGGCCCCCCCCCGCGTACGACTCAAAGAATGGGCTCCCATTCCCAGCCCCAGATACTGGCCGCCGAGCCAGTACAAGAGGTTGTGCCGACTCCACCCCCCCCACTTCGCGGAGTTCGAGACCTCATAACGATGGAATCCAGCTGGGAGCGCCTCATCCAGACGCTCGAACATCACCAAAGTCTCGTCCTCACCGGCGGCGACAACGTGCCCACGCGCACGACGCCGCCAGAGGGGAGTTTGAGGTTCGATGGTGAGCTCATAGGTCGACAGGTGGTCGATCCCGCTGGCACAGAGAGTCTCTAGATCTCGTTCGAAATCGGCCACGCGTTGATTGGGCAGGCCGAAGATGAGATCGGCGCTGATGTGTTCGAACCCGGCTCTTCGCGCAGCCTCCACTGCAGCGAGGGCCTGTTCGGGAGAGTGGTGTCTCCTGAGCTGCTTGAGCAGGGAGGACGAGAGACTCTGTATCCCAAGAGAGATTCTGTTGACTCCACTCTCCTTCCAGCGGTGGGCGAGCTCGAGGCCGAAGCTCTCTGGGTTGGCTTCGCAAGTGATTTCCTCGGGGACTCCGAATCTCTCTTCGAGGCGCCGCAGCAATGCATCGAGGCAGTTCGGGTCCCAGAGCGATGGGGTTCCTCCTCCAACATAGAAGCTGCGGGCGCTCATGCCCTCGAATTCTGCCGCCCTCAACGCGAGTTCACGCAACAGCGCATCGAGGTATGGTGCATGCGGAATCGAGCGACGTACGGCGATATCGAAATCGCAGTATGCACAACGCCTGTCGCAAAACGGGACGTGAACGTAGACGCCGAGGGCGCCATCGGGTTCGAATCCCAATGCCGAGTTCGCTTTCATAGGCGCACAAAGGCGCGCGGCTGCGCCACCACAAACGATCCACGACAGCCACTGGCCGAAACCGAGCGAACTTCAGGGGCCGACCACGAGACCGTCACAGACGACTAGGACAAGCCTTCAATGGCCGATCGTGAGCACCGAAGCGCTCGCCCCGAGTTCGGTGCCAGTATGTGAGCGAAATCCGACCGGATCAGCACCAGGAATACTCCCCTCCGCCAGCCATTCGGACCCGAAAGGTCCGGTAGCCGACGGTCCGGAAGAGAATCCTTTGCCTACTTGATTTTGGCTTCTTTGAACCAAACGTGCTGTCGCACCTTGGGGTCGTACTTCTTGAAGCGCAGTTTGTCCGGCGTGGTGCGCTTGTTTTTCGTGGTCGTGTAGAAGTAGCCGGTCCCTGCTTCGGAAACCAGGCGAATTTTCTCTCTGATCGCAGCCATTTCTCTGTCCTCTCGATGCCCTGTCTGTCTCGATGATGCTCGAGAACGATTGCGGCCATGGCCACCCGCGAAAGCGGGGCATCGGCATGTACCCCATACTAGGGTTGGAGTCAAGAACTGGTTTTGTCGCCCCAATCCACAGCAGAATTGCCAACGCGGTTGTCTTCAGGGCTGCGCGAACGCAATATGTCGGCGCGCTCGACATGGGTCGCGCGCGCGGATTTTGGGGATCAAACCAGGAACTCGAATGAATGACCGGCGTCGAGACCAAACGATGAGGCCGATGCTCAAACGCGTCGCGCTTTGGTTACGAATAGCGCTTTGGTGGTTCTTCGCGAAGGTCAATTTTGGCTCGAAGCTTGGGGCAGCGCTTCGAGAGGGGGTGGCCCGCGGCACACTCGTCTATGTCCTGCAGACCCGCAGCGTATTCGACCTCCTCTACTTCAACTATGTCTTCCTCAAACATCGTCTGCCACTCGCCAAATGGTCGAACGGCCCGAGCACGACCTGGTTCATGCCTATGCTCCACCTTTTGCGGCGGCTGTTTCGGCGCAGAAGCTCTCTCTCCGAGGAAAATGCTCTCTCCGAGGTGATTTCGAATGGCGACGCCGCGCTGATCTTTCTCGAGCGTCCGGCGGCGAGCGAGTCAGAGAGCAGGGCATACAGCCAGCGGTTTCTGGAAAGACTCTGCGAGCTCGAAGCGCACTCTCTCGAGAGCATCGTCGTTGCCCCCCTGCTCATCGTCTGGGACCGGCGGAGCGAGGAGTTTCGACCATCACTGCTGGCAGGCACTTTCGGAACGCGACAGCACCCTGGTTTTCTCAGGAAAGTCCTGGGCGTGATACAGAACCTCTGGCAGCCGTTCTTCCTGATGGGGGCACCTCACGTTCAGGTCTGTGATCTGGTTCCCCTCTCCGACTTCCGTCCGGGCACTGGGGAGAAGGCGTCAATACGGGCCGAGGCGCTGAGGGTTCAGCTTCTCGCCCAGCTCGAGCAAGAACGCTCCACGGTCATTGGTCCTCGCTTCAAAAAAGGAGCGGTGATCAAACGCGAAATACTGGCCGATGAGTCGGTCCAGTCCTCGCTCGCTCGCCTCAAGGAGACCGACAGTCGCTCCCTGGAAGAGATCACACGAGTCGCCCGTGAGAATCTGAACGAGATCGCCGCAGATTTCTCCATGCTCACCGTCAAGTTGATGGCTGCGGCACTGACCCCAGTCTGGCAGAACATCTACGATGGCCTCGAGGTCGATGAGGAAGGTTTGGACCGTGTGCGCACCGCGGCGCGCGACAGCAGCATCGTCGTCGTGCCGAGCCACAAGAGCCACATCGACTACCTCATCATCTCCTACATCTTTTTTCAGTATGGACTGGTCCCACCTCACATCGCGGCGGGCGACAACCTGGACTTCCCCCCGATTGGCAGTCTCTTTCGGCGAGCAGGGGCGTTTTTTATCCGTAGGCAGATCAAGGACGATCCACTCTACAAACTCTGTCTACGGCTCTACCTCGCCAAGATCCTCTCAGAAGGGCATGGGCTCGAGTTCTTTATCGAAGGTGGCCGCAGCCGAACTGGAAAGCTCATGGCGCCGCGCTTCGGGATGCTGCGCATGATCGTCGATGCGTTCGGAGAAGGTACGGTCGACAAGGTCAAGATCGTCCCCTGCGCCGTGACCTACGAGCGAGTCATCGAGGGCCGCAGCCATCAGGCCGAAGTTCAAGGTGCCCCGAAGAAGCAAGAACATCTCGGTGCATTGCTGCGCTCGACCAAGGTGCTGACCAGCAAGAACGGACGGCTCTACGTCACGTTCGGTGAGATTCTCGACCTCGGAGAATACATGAAGCGCTACGAAGTCGAGCCGGTGAGTCCTCCAGAGCAGCAGCACGCGCTCACGCAACGTTTGGGGTATCGCCTCATCTACGAAATCAACCAGGCCGGGACGGCGACGCCAAGCGCCCTCGCCAGCCTCGCCCTCCTGACGCTCGAAGGGCGCAGGATAAGCAGGCCACGTCTGTTGGCGGCCATTGGGTTCACTCTCGATATGCTGCTGCGTAAGGGCGTTCGTTTGTCCCCTTCGTTACAGACCGCGCTGGCGAGTAAACGGGCGCAGCTCAAGGCCGAGACCGTCGACGAGCAAGAGTTCGACTCAACATTTTTGAGTGGCTCGTCGAACGCCTCTCCTTCTGGGGTTTTTGCGAAGCTCGGGCAGGCGGTAGCCGAGTACATCGATGAGGCCATCAAGGGATTTTCCGATGGGAATCTGGTCGAGTTCACGACCGTCAAAGGCTCCCAGTCCGACCTGAACTTCTTCTACGGTGTGCCCGAAAAAGGAAGAGGCGAGCTCTCTTATTACAAGAACACGATCGTCCATAACCTCGTTCCGGACGCGCTTCTTGCGACCGCACTATTGGAGCCTGGCGAACCGCGAATCGAGGTCGAGCCTCTGATGGAGAGGACCCTCCTCCTCTCTCGGCTCTTCAAACATGAGTTCTTCTACGAGGAGCGCGCGGAGTTCAAAAACGTGTTCTGGCGCACCTTCAAGGAATTCGAGGCCCGTGGTTGGCTGCAATTGGCCGAAGAGCCAGACGCGGCCGTGATGATCACGCCTGAGACCATCGATGCACTGACGTACTTCCACCGGATTGTGCTGACGTTCCTAGAAACCTACACGTTGGTGGCGGGTGAGCTCGACCACCTTCAAGGACGTTGGGTTGGCGAGAAGGACTTCATCGACCACCTCAAGGTGACGTGCCAGGTTCGCTACCACGAGGGCGTTGTTCGCTACGTCGAGACCTTGGCGATGCCCACCTTCAAGAACGCACTGAGGCGTTTCATCGAGTGGGGTCTGGTCGAGGATCGCACGGTGCAAAAGAGGCGAAAACCCTCGCAACAGTTGCGCTTCGTCGAGGGACAAGAGGCTCGTTGGCGCGAGACGCTGAACCAACTGATCTGCCTTCTTCGGGGACGCAAGAAGGCACGTCAAAGAGTGACGCGAGTGGACTGACGAAGCGACTCGTCAAGTTGACGGCATCTCACTGGCTCACTACATTGAATTAGCCTGAATGATGATTCATTTTTGGCGTTTGAGCCCACCAAACTCATGGAGATCGTCGTGGACAAAGCTGCATCCTCTACTCCCCAAGGTTGTTCGTTCTTGGTTGAAGCTGTCGGCTCGCAGCCTGTCTTTACTCCGGAGCAGATCACCGACGATCAAATGATGTTTTACTCCGCTGCGCAGGAGTTCATGGAGAGGGAGGTGATCCCTCGCTCTGAGGAGATCGACTCGATGGTCCCAGGCCTGATGCCCAAGCTCCTCAAGCGTGCGGGCGAGGCGGGATTGCTCATGGCGGAGGTGCCTGAGGCTTTTGGTGGGCTGGATCTCGAGAAGGTCGTTGTGACCTTGATCAGCGAGCAGACGGCTCGCCAGGGTTCGTTCGGAACCGCTTTTGGCGCGACGACGGGAATTGGTACTTTGCCGATCGTCTTCTTTGGAACCGATGCGCAGAAGCAGCGGTATTTGCTCAAGCTGGCGACCGGCGAGCTGCTCGCCGCATATGCACTGACCGAACCCAATAGTGGCTCGGACGCCCTTGGAGCCAAGACCCAGGCGGTTTTGAGCGAGGACGGCAGCGAGTGGATTCTCAACGGCCAGAAGATTTGGATTACCAACGCAGGCTTTGCCGACATCTTCATCGTGTTCGCCAAGGTCGATGGGGAGCACTTCTCTGGGTTCATTGTCGAGTCGAATCGCCCTGGTTTCTCGACCGGTGAGGAAGAGAAGAAGATGGGGCTGAAGGGCTCCTCGACGCGGATGTTGTTCCTCGACGACGTGCACATCCCCAAGGAGAACTTGCTGGGCGAGATCGGCCGCGGCCACAAGATCGCGTTCAACATCCTCAATTTGGGTCGTCTCAAGCTGGGCGCAGGTTCGATTGGGGCCGCCAAGCCGGTCTTTGACACGTCGGTGCGCTACGCCAACATGAGACATCAGTTCAAGCGGCCCATCGCTTCCTTTGGGGCGATTCAGCAGAAGATCGCCGACATGGCGTTGCTCATCTTCGCTGGCGAGGCCATGGCCTATCGGGTCGCTGGCGCGATGGACCAGACGCTGCACACCCTCGATCCCAGTGATCCAGATTGGAACGCCAAGGCAATGGCTGGCATCGAAGAGTTCGCCGTCGAGGCTTCGATCCTCAAGGTGTTCGGTTCGGAGGCGATCGCGTTCGTCGCCGACCAAGGGGTGCAGATTCACGGTGGCCTCGGTTTCAGCGCCGAGTATGCGGTGGAGAAGGTTTACCGTGATGTTCGGGTCAATCGCATCTTCGAGGGGACCAACGAGATCAACCGAATGTTGATCCCTGGGATCATCCTCAAGCGCACGGTTAAAGGGGAGCTCAACCTCTTCGCGGCCATCCAAGCCGTGGAGGCCGCGCTGGCTGGCCCGAAGGTCGAGCTGCCTGAAGCCGACGAAGCGTTTGCGGTGGAGGTTGCGCTCACCGAGCTGGCCAAGAAGACCTTTTTGATGGCCGCAAACGTCGCCATCCAGAAGTACATGACCAACCTTCGAGACCAGCAACAGTTGCTCTTGACGCTGGCGGACCTCGTGACGTCGCTCTACGTGATGGACTCGACCGTCGCGCGAGTGAAGCAGATGCAGGCCGCCGGCAAGGTTCAGGAGATTCACAGGCTCTTGGCTTCCGTCATGTGCGCCGAGTCGTATCGTTCAGTGATCGATACCGTCGACGCGCTTTTGCCGAGCCTCGCCAAGGACGACAAGCTGAGTCAGCTCTATGTGAAGCTCGAGCACCTCAAAGTGCGGCCGGGGATCGACCTCATCAAAGCCAAGAGAGCGATCGCGGCGCACTTTATCGAGAGAGAGAAATACAGCGTCTGAGTCGTCCAGGCCCTTGTGCTTCGATGAAATCGACGCAACACACAAGAAAACAGGAAACCTTCTCTGTCGTTTGCCCGACAACGGTCTGATTGGCCGGCGTGATCACAGGACTCGGCCGCAGGCGTCTGCAGCTGGGTGTGGTCGCGCCCGTTTCCGCCGATCAGATAGAGCACACGAACCAATAGACGGAGAAGCAACATGGTCGAGGAGGCATTCGCGGCGCTGGTCAAACACGCAGAAAGTCACGGACTCAAGGTCTTCTTTCACAACGAACAGGGGATGCCCTTTCTCATGGTGCGTGAGCGCCGTGAGGTCTACATGTCGAGCGCGCTCCCCTTCCAGCGCCGGATTTCGCTGCTGGAAAAGGCGCTCGAACAGGCCTCTATCCCTCGTCCGACGCACGGCTGGAGCTGCTCACCCGATGAGGTCTTCAACTCCAAGCTGGTGGACTCTTTGGTTGGTGACTGTGACTCCACCTTGCGAGAGACCACTCCCCCCTCGGAGGTCTCTGTGCGAGAATCTGCCGCAGAGAGTGTCCAAGCGGCGCGAGTCGCACTCTCTGAAGGAAGCTCGTCTCCCGACGGGCGGCACAGGCCATTGGGTCCGATTGGTGCTGACCGCTGTGAGGTGTGTGGCGATGGACCTTACGGGTTCATCAAAGGCATGACTTTCTGTCGGTATCACCTCGGCAAATCTGTCATCGGTGCGCTCGAGCCCAGCGAGGTCATGCAGCTCCGTCGCCGTCACGGGCACCATCCCGAGATCTCGTCCGAACGCTACGACGAGAGGGGCCGGGCCCGTTGATCTTGTCGAATGGAGTGCGTGTCGGGGGTCAGGGGCCATGCGGCTCGACCACGACTTCTTGCCGCCCCACAGGGAATTCGAGCCGTTGGCCGTTGCGCATCACGCCGATGCGCACTGTCGTGTCTGGCTCGCCGCGGATCGACTCGAGAACACCGACGAAACCGAGCTCTGCGGCGTCTTGACCATCGACCGAGACGATGATGTCGCCGGCCTCCAAGCCAGCCTCTGAGCCTGCGCCGCCGTCGATGGGGCGGTCGATGACGACTTGTCCATCCAGGTTTCGAATCTGAATCCCCACACCAACGAAGCGAGTCTCGGTGGGCTCGCCATCCACGCCGGGCGTTAGCCCGACGTCGCGCACCTCGATGCGGCCGTCGTCGATCTGAAGTCCACTGAGGAGCTCACTGTCGAAGCCAGGAGCCGAAACTCGGACCGTATGCCGGCCCTCGGGAAACCCGGCCAGTTCGTAGGTTCCGTCCGGTCCGGCGGCGGTAGACGCCTCGCCGAGCTCCAGGCTGACTTGGGCGTTGGGTACGCCGTTTTGAGTCTCGACATCGAACACACGCCCCTTGAGGATGCCCCCGCTGGAGAGCCTGAGGGTCTGCGAAGTCACTCGTCCAGCCTCGACGAAGACGTCATCGAGCCGTGTCTCGCGGTAGCCAGGGGCTTTGGCGTCGAGCCGGTAGGTCCCTGGCGCGAGGTGTTCGAACAGGAAGTGACCCTCAACGCACGCGGCCCACGGAGCGGCGACCGTCGTACCCACTTCAGTGTTTCGGATGAGTTGCACCTGAGCGGTGTCCGCTCGATTCCCAGAGCTGTCGAGCACAAGACCAGTGATTCCACCATCACCGCCGAGCACGAGGACGGCGACGGAGCCCAGCGCAACCTCGGTGGCGACGATGTCGGTCGAATCTGGGACGATGGCCTCGACGCGAAAAGGCCCGCCAGCGAGGACGTTGACTCTGTGGTCTTCACCCGTACCAGCAAACGTCTCCACGAGAAGGCCCGAGCCGAGGTCCATGACCGTCACCTTCGGGCTGCTCGTGGCTTCGCCAGCTGGGTTGAGCAATCGAACGATGAGGCCGCTGAGTGCCGTGAGACCAACCTCGACTTCGAGCTCACCCCCGTCGGGCACATCGACCACCTCACCAAACTCCCGATAGCCAACGGCCCCAGCGGTTAGTCTCCAAAGGCCCTTCTCCACACCATAGAATTCGAACCGCCCGCCCCCAGCGCTGGCTGCGTGAAGGGTCTCGACACGAGAGGCGAGGCGTAGGGAGATTCCGTCGGTAGGCACATCGCCGGCGAGCACTCGGCCACTCACACGAGCGCCCCTGCGCAGCTCGATCACTCCGACATCACTCGAAGAGCCAGCCCAGATCTCGCCAACTGGAACGACCAGAGTCGCGAAGCCCGGGGCGGAAGCGATGACCTCCAAATCACCAGGCGGCAAGTTGGCGAGCCGGAAGCGCCCGTCGACATCGGTGTCGACCCCATCTGCGACGGTGTCGAGCGCTTCCGACGCGTCACGAAGGTAGTGAGCCTCGACCGTAGCTTCGAGCGGTTGCTCGTCCCCAATCACGGACCCCTCAACGGTCGCTGGTTCATAGAGAAAGAGCTGGATTCCCGTCAGCTCGGACCCACCGATGACCTTTACCGTCACGCCGTGATCGTCACGTCCTGCGCTGCGCAGCCCGTCGGCCTCTGGAATGAGTGTGGTAATGCCAGCAGGGAGCGTGATGTCGAATTTCCCGGCGGCGTTGGTGACCACTTCGAGGTTGGGCTCAGTCGCGACCTTCACGAGCGCACCAGAGACAGGAGCGTCGCGCATCGCCTCGAAGACGGTGCCACTGATTCGTCCAGAGCGACTCTCTTTTTCCTTTTCGGTGGTTTCCGTCCCCGCCGAGGCGGCTTCTTTGGCTGAAGGCGGTCTCACCTTGAGAAGGAACACGACAACCAAGGCTATGGCCACCGCGATCAGCGCGACAGAGAGCGCAACCAGGTTGAGAGGCTTTCGATTCGAGGACATGCGGCCAGTTCCAGAGCACCCGTCGCGGAACGACTGGGTGAGCGGGGAGGGTGAGGATTGTCTTTGGCGCCAGAGGCGAGCAAACTCGAGCTTGACTGCGAGCTGGCATACGTTCTTTTGCTCAGCCCGTGGGTTTGGCAAATGAAATATGAGCTTTGGTCTATCCAAAGACGTCCTTTATGACAAGCTCAGCCCGTTGCGCTGACTTCGAAGCTCATCGGAGCACGGAGCACGGTGCGCGGTGTCAGTTCAAGGAGGAGAAAGATGCTCTTCACGAAAACACGACCAATGGCGGCAGCACTGGCCCTAGCGGGGCTGATCATGGCGACCTCGGCGTACGCCGAGAAGCCGCGCAAGGGGGTCCCCAGCGACGCTCCCAAGGGTGATTTCGAAGCGAACTACTTCCAAGGCCAACGTGCCCAAATTGACGGCTCGTTCTCTGATTGGTCGGATACGAAAGAGGTGCCCGCCGTCGTGTTGACGAGTGGCGAGTACGAGTACGATTGGACCAGCGAGAGGGACCTGAGCGCCACGGTGAAGGTCCAGTACAACGACGAGAGTCTTTTCATTGGGGTGCACGTCCTCGATAACGCCCTAAAAGCCCCGGCGAAGAAGCAGGGCGGGGATGCCATCGAGCTCTGGATCGACCTCGGAGCACGAGTGAAGAGCGACCCCATGCGGATGATCCGTGTCGACCCGTCCTACCTTCTCACGCAACAGGCTCCCGACGTGCTGTGGGAGGTCCCCAAGGCGCGCCGCAACGACAAGACCGAGGCCATAAAGACCGCTGGCATGCTCAACAATGATGGCTACGAGGTGGAGATCGAGCTGCCATTCTCTGAGTTTGCCGACCTTGCCCCTGTCTTCCAGCCGCTCTCCTTCTGCGTTGTCATCCGAGACTGGGACCAAGACGACAAGGAAGAGGACGAGGCGAGTGTGGCGACCTGCCCACTCGACACCCGAGCCAACAAACGCAAGGTGTCGGACATGGGGGTCATTCGATGGGAGACGCGGGAGAATATCTGGCAGGGTGTCCTGGCCAAGATGCCCGACCTGGCGGAGAAGCCGACGCTCTCGGTGGTGGGCAACATCGGTGGGGATCTGCGTGAGGAGGAGGTGGTGCTCGCAGGCGCACAGCTGATTGTGATGGGCGCGGGGCTCGCGAAAGGGGATTGGCAGGCGTTTGACCTAAAGCTGAGCCCCGAGGACGGCGCCAAAGACCTGCATCTCAAAGACCTCGACGGGGACAAGGACAAGGAGATCATCTTGACCACGGTCCAGCGCTACAACAACGGCAAGGACATCATCGAACAACACCTCCTGTTGGTCTTCGATTTTGGCGAATTCATCAGCGATCCCATCCTCGCCGTCGAGATCGAGAATCGACTCGTCGGAGGCGACGCGTTCATCCAAAACGACGTCGAGTTCGGCAAGAAAAGCGTGACGGTAAGTCTTGGGAAGTCCTCGGGTTGGACTGCGGACGACTATCCAGACGTGGACGGCGGTTTTCACGACAACTACGAGTCGATCTTGCTGCCATGGAGCACGCCGAAGAAGCGAGTCTACACGAGAAAGGGTGAGGTCTTCGTCGGGAAATGAGCGGACGCTTTACTCATCGTCATCTCGAGTGGGTGCTTGAGGAGCTGCAGGTCCGCCTGCGTGAGGCACGGCTGCGGAAGGTGATGGATTTAGGTGTCGAGCGGACCGTGCTCGTCCTGAGAACCCACGCTGGCGACGTCATACTTTCGCTCTGGACCTCCGCCTTCTCTAGGCTCTATCTGCTCGACGAGAAGCCGCTGGCGCCTGCGTCCCCAAAGGCCTTCACTCAACTCCTCAGGAAGCATCTAGTTGGCGCGCGCCTGGTCGCCATCGAGCAGCAGCCGGCGGACCGTCTGCTTCGCCTCGTCTGGGAACGAGGCGGCGAATTCAAGACCTTGGTCGTGGACCTGATTCCAGGGCGCGCACACCTAGCACTCGTGGGCGCCGACTCCATCGTCTTGGGTGTGAACCGAGGCACCGCCAATGTCGTGGGCGAGCCATTCTGCGGGCCGCCCCCATCAGGGAGCCCAACTCTCGCGGAACCTGAAGACCTCGACTGGAAGGCGCCGCTCGAGGGGCGCAGCGCGGTCCTGCGTGAGCGGCTCGAACGGCAGGACACAGAGTTCGACGCGAATCGGCTCCGCATCGAGCTGAGGCGTCGACTGCGGACCGCGATCAAGAAAACCGACCGTCTCACTGCGCAACTGCAGACCGATCTCGACAAGGCTGCGCAAGCCGAGCGGTTCAAGCATGAAGCGGAACTCATGCAAGCCAACTACTGGCGCCTGACACGTGGCCAAAGTGAGGTCATTGTCGAGGACTACGGCGACAACATGCGCTTGGTCGCCATCCCACTGGAGCCGGCGCTGTCTCCACAGGAGAACGTCGCTCGCCGCTTCAAGGCTTACAAGCGCTTCGCGCGAGCGCTTGATGCCATTCGGCAGCGGCTCGAAGCCGCCCAACAACGTGGCCGTGACCTCGGCGCTCTGCTTGCGGAGATCTCGGCCGTCAACGATGGGAGCGATGAGAGCTGGCTCCAGCGAGCCGAGGCACTGGGCGTGCGGCTGCCGCAGGGCAGCACGCCGAAAGCCGCCAATGCACCTGCGCTGCCTTACCGAGTCTTCCGCTCCATGCGAGGCTTCGAGATCCGGGTTGGCAAGAGCGCGAAGGCCAATGACGCCCTGACGTTCAAGTACAGCCGTGGCAACGATCTGTGGCTGCATGCGTCGGGGTGGCCAGGGAGCCATGTTACGGTGCCCAGTGACACTGGGCACGAAGTCGAGCGGGAGACCCTTATCGACGCGGCGATGTTGGCAGCTCATTACTGTAGAGGGCGCAAAGACACCACGATCGAAGTGCTCTACACACAGCAAAAGTACGTCCGACGCGCCAAGGGGGCAGCCGCAGGAAAGGTGCTCCCATCGCAGTGCAGGACACTGGCGATCCGCATCGACGACGCCCGCATCAAGCGGCTCCTCGAGAGCTCCCCCCACGAAGCGCGTTAATCCATCAAAGTGGCCGGTTGACCCCGCGGATCAGCGCTGGGTATTCTCTCATTTACCGAAGTCACTCCCCCACCCGTTGGGGTCACGATCGAGCCGAGGATAACAATGGCTGCAGCAATGCTTAACCCCGAGAGCTTCGCGCGGACGCTCGAGTCCATGGTGGAAGAGGCCTACAAACGCGACCGAGGCGACGATCTCGCGCGCATCGTCAAGAGGGTCTTGGACGGCACGCATCCCAAAGAGGTCACCCCCCTTGCCGCGCTGATGTTCATGGTCGACCAAGAGTTCCTACACCCGTTGCAGGAGGCCATCGACGCCTTGCGTCGCTGGTATGAGAAGAAGGGCAATCCGATCTCCGACGGCGAAGTTTTTGGGCTCATGATGGAAATCTATGCTGCGGCGGCGAAAGCCGCACAAAAGGCATGAGCCGTACCCCCTACTTGGTCCACCATTGGGCCGTCGGCAGCCGTTTCTCCGTGCCTATCCCCGTCGGCAACGTTACCGACTTCACCCTCGAGAGAGAGGAGCGGACGGGACAGTTGTTCTGTGCTTGGGTCGAAGAGCGCAACGAGGGACGCTCGACAGTCCGCTGGTCGAGGGCTCCAGAGCTCTACGCCGCGTGGCGACACCCCACCTCGGTGGCGCACTTTCAGGGGACGGTTTTCGCGCCCGAGATCAAGTTCGCCAAAGATCGAGTGCTCCTCACCTATCTGACGACGCCCAAACACCTCGCCGCCGATGCTTTGGAGGGAACCTGCCATCTACACTGGAAGCGGATCACGGGGGGACCCTGGAGCGAGGACGTCGTGGTTCGTTCCGACGTCCGGCTCAAGGACGCAGAAGAGCACTTCCCTTACAATCACGTCAGGAACACCGCCAAAGACTTCGATGGGCGCGTGTGGGCCTTGGTCTCAAATCGTCGATTCGTGGAGCCGACCTACTCGCTCTATCCTATGAGCGCGCCAGAACGCGCTCTGAACGCCCCCAACCCTTGGGAAGACGACCTCATCTACACCGGCATCGTCGCGAGCAGTGCCGATCGTGCCAAGTTGGTGTGGGACAGGGGCTCGTGGCACATCGTCCGGAGAGTTTTCGACGAGGCCAAAGACAGCTACTGCCTCGAAGCCATCGCGCTCGACCTGTCGATCCTACGACACGACCGCAACGGCGACGGTCAGGCCGATGTCATCGACTCCATCACGCAGATCTACGATGACGAACTGCTCTACATGCTGTGGGCAGAGGCCGACTACCGCGACTTGAGCAAAAAAGTCGGCACCTTGGTCGCCGTCAGGAATCCGAATCAGCGCTCTGGACGAGTCGACCCTTCGGCGAAACACGTCTTCGAGACCTCGGCAGAGTTGGCTTGGATGCGCAACGACGCGGAGTCTCGCCTACCCTTACCCCAGCTCGAGATCGTTGGGCGAGGCCACCGCATCCCCATCGAAGCCATTTGGCAAGCGTCAGCCCCAGTCGCCAACGCGACCCGGTGGCAACAGCACCGCCCTCCCTCGATCACCATTGCGGTCGACTGCGCTGCCCACAACACAGCACGCACTTGGCTGACCAAGGGTATGGTCGTGGCCGAGACGTCGGTCTGCTCGAACGCGACCTCCTTCGAGGGCATCGTCGAGTGGCGAACCGGACCCGTTTGTGACAACTGGGAGGGATTCGCACACGTCTTAGGCGCCTCGTACAAGGTCACCATCGTCAGCAAACAACTGCTCTCGACGCCCACTCGTCATCGCACGACCACATGGGTGGGGAAGCTGAGGACGCATCGCATCTTTGCCAACTTCACCGACCGCGTGCCCCTGACCCAAGGGATTCGCATCCCCTTGGTGACGTACGACCCGGAGCAACGCATTCTTGTCGTCGGCATCGCTGAGGTCGTGAGTTTCGAGTGATGAAGGGCAGAACTCTTGTCCTAAGACTCGACTATTGGAACGAGACGCTCGAGAAGGACTCGGAGCAGATCTTGACGCGGTCTTCTTTGCGAGACTGCTCCATCGTACAGGTGATGACGAGTGCCTTGGTCGGACCGGTCATCAGCGCCTGGTAGAGCACCAGCTCATAACCCAGAAGGGTGTACGTGGCCTCGATCTTGATGGCATCGTTCTCACCAAACTTGGTCTTCTCGAAGACTGTGAGCGCGAAACCTTCGAAGAGAGACTTGTACTGCTCGGTGAGGATCTCTTTCAGCTCTGCGATGAGTTCGTCACTGATGGGCACTGGCTCGTCGAGAACGACGATGTTCAAGTTGTCCTTGAAATCGTTCATCTCGGTGTTGGAAGCGAGGTCCATGAACATGACGTCCGTGGTCTTCGGGTCGTAGTGTTCGCGCACACTGGTGGGCAGCTTCTCGAGCTCCTGTGGGTCGAGCTCTCCAGAGACGACCTCCCATCCTGTGGGTGCCAGGATCGAATAGCCTTTTGTGCTCTTGTGGGGAGCTGGGGCATCCTGGGCCAGGGCAACGCCGGCGAGGCCCAATGTAACCAATGTGGCGACGATTAGAGTGAGTGACTGTCGAAGCATCTAGCGCCTCCCTCGGGGCTTCTGTGATTGCCTACGGACTGAGTTGTAAAGCGGTATCAAAGGGCCGTTCGCTCGTCAACCCTATTGGGTCGATCGCACCGGACGTCAGTAGGCAGTTCCTGATGGACTTGAGTTTCGGACGATTCGTTGACACGCAAAGAATCAAACGCTCCTCCTCGGAGAGTTCGACACCTTACAGTGAGCTGAACCGCCGTCATACCGGAAAGAGACGTGCGTTTCAGCAGATTTGTTCAACGTTGCCACACGGGGGTCTGAAACCCAGGTGAATCGGCGATGCGGAACTGCCACCGGCCAGTGTCGTCCATCATGTACAATCGCGGCTGTCGTCCGTCTCGGGTAGACTGAAAAGTTAGGTAGTTGCCGTCTGGAGCCCAGCTCGGCTCCTCATTGTTCCCCTGGTCTTGGGTCAACCTACGGATCTCGCTGCTATTGGCATCGACGGTGAAGATGTCAAAGCGTCGTCGCTCGTCGCGTGCTGTGAACGCGATCAGATCTCCTTTGGGTGACCACTCGGGAGTCGTATTATAGTTCCCGAGCCAGGTGACCCGCTTCACATCACTTCCATCCACGCTCATGGTGTAGATTTGCGGGTAGCCGGAGCGGTTGGAGACAAAAGCGACTTTCTTGCACCCAGGCGACCAACTTGGCGAGGTCTCGATGGACTCGGTGTCGAAGGTAATCTGAGTCAGCTCGGTCCCGTCTGGCCGCATCGTGAAGATCTCAGGGGACTCCTCTGTGGCCAACGTGAGGGCGACGAGGTTGGCGCCCGAGCAGTAATCTGCACCGCTGCTCCAGCCTTCGCCGTTGGTCAGCTGCGTCATCTCCCCGTCCTTGACCGAGTAGACGTGGTCGCCGTCGTCTCGCAGAGAGGTGAAGATCACGGAGCCGCCCGGTCCCCAAGTGGGCAACACGTTGATTCCTGCGGGGAGCTCGTAGTTGGTCAACCCATAGCCGTCGTTTTCGATGGAGTAGATTTTGCGGTCGTTCCCGCTGTCCGACCCTGAGAAGATGATACGGGTGCCGAAGACTCCCTTCTCTCCGGTGTAGACCTCGATGACGGCGTTGACGAAATCGTGGACGACATCGCGAACACGGGCAGTGCGGGTAATTGAGGGAGACCAGTCGAGTTTGAACTCGGTGCCAGCGGTGACATCGAAGAGCTTCAGGTCGAGTTCGACTTGGGCGCCATCGACTCGGTAAGTTCCCTTCACCAGGACAGAACTGTCGGCGACCGTGTCCCAGGCTTCGAAATCGATGGTGCTGGTCGTGAAGCCATCTCGCTTCAGGTCTACCAGGGCACGATAGGTCGAGGCCGCCGTCACGTCGAAGAGCCCGCTCATCTCGAAGTCTCGGCGAAGGATTTCCGCCACTTCGGAGGCCACCCCTGTGCTGTCATCGCCGTCGCCGATGTTCGTCGGCTCCACGATGTGCATGGCCGTGCGTGCCTCAAAGCCCGGCTGAATGACGATCTCGAACAGGGGATCGACCTCTGTCACGTTCATGCCCCCTTCGACGGACCCTTTGGCGCTCGTGGTCGCAGCCTGCGCAAACGGGTTCCCGCTCGTGTCAGGCGCGGCGTCCTGTGCCCAGGCGGCAAAGCACGGCAACAGGCACGCAAGGAAGACCGACAGTGTCAGGGACAGGACGTAAGCCACAGGACCTCGCCTCGACGAAGAGCTCCTGTGGTCGCCTCGCTTTGGCTCAAATCCCATCAGAATGTCACGAACTCTGCGCGACGGTTCTTGGCATGATCACCCTCACCCGCACCAAAGGACGCAGGCTTCTCCTCACCGTAGGGGATGATGGTCATGCGACTGGCGTCGACGCCGAGCGTCTGCAGGTAGCGCTTGACGACCTGGGCGCGCTTTTGGCTCAACGCGAGATTGTATTCTGTCGAGCCGCGGTCATCGGTGTGGCCTTCGATGCGGATGCGCAACGCCTGGTTGTCCAGGAGCCAAGCCGCGTTGTGGCTGAGGTCGGTCTGCGAGGAGTCGGAGAGCGCGAACTCGTTGAAGGGGAAGTAGATGGTCGCCAACGAGAAGACGTCGGTTCGGTCGACGCCGGGACTGCCGTCCTTGTCTCCGAGTCGGTCGTCGATTTGGTTCATCGCCGACTTGCGACGCTCGCACTCCTCGCGGTCCAGCTCTGCGTCTTTCCTCGCCTGCTCGGCTAGGCGCGAGGCGGCCTCGGCTTTGCGCTTGGCCTCGTCGTAGTCGCCGTCGGCCGAGGCTTGTTTCGCCTCGTCGAGCATCTTCTTGGCCGAGCGGAAGGTCTCTTGGGCGCAGTCCTCGGCCCAGGCTGCGTTAAGCAACGCATCCTCGGCCGCATCCATCGCCTCGGTTGGTGGCCCCCCGCACGCGCCCATGAGCGCGGCAAGCGCCATCGTGACGAACAAGGAGAAGAACCGTGCACTCTTTTTCATCTCGCCCAACTCCATGTGTGCGCCTGTTAGTGACTCCAGGCGGGCGTTTCAAAACCGCCACCATCCGTGACAGCGGTTTGGAAGCGGCCGTCAGAAGTCATGATGAACAACTTGGAACCTCCATCTCGCGTCGAGGTGAAGGCCAGATAACCACCCCCTGGGCTCCAGGTGGGTTCTTCGTTGTTTCCCTGATCCTGCGTCAACCGCTCCATGTACCCCGAATTGGGGTCGACTACGAAAATGTCGAACACATTGTATTCGTCTCTGGCGGTGAACGCGATTTTGCCCCCTTTGCCCCAAGAGGGAGAGGTGTTGTAGGTGCCGACGTTCGTCACGAGAGTGGCTCCCGAGCCGTCGGCATTCATCACGTAGATCTGCGCACTGCCGCCACGGTTCGAGACAAATGCGAGCTTCGAGCAGTCGCCCGACCATGACGGGGAGGTGTCGATGTAGGCGTTGTCAGTCAATCGCTGCAGGCCGCTGCCGTCCGAGCCGATGGTGTAGATCTCGGGGTTTTCGTCCTTGGTCAACGTCAGCGCGATGCGTCCAGATTTTGCGCAGTAGTCCGCGCCACTGTTGAGGCCTGAATGGCCCGATAGGCTGCTCGTGCTGCTTCCAGAGGAGAGCACGAGGTCGGGATTTCCGGAGTCGTAGCTCGTGAACAGCACTCCACCTCCCGGACCCCAGGCCGGCAGCAAGTTGATGCCGGAACCGCTGGAGACTTTCGTGAGCCCAGCCCCATCGGTTCCGATTTGGTAGACATGGCTGCTGCCCTTGCCCTTTCGAACCACCAACAGAGTCTGTCCGAAGATCCCCTCTTGCCCCGTGTAGTACTGGACGACCGCGTTCGCAAAAGCGTGGGTCGCCATGCGGAATTTGTCCGCGGTCGCGGCTGGCTTCTCGTAGGTGATGGAGATCTCCTTGGCCTTGGTCGTGTCGTAGAGCCGGAAATCGATTTCCAATGACGAGCCGTTGAGCGAGTACTCGGCCTTGACGAGGGCTTCGGCCCCAGAGCTGAACCACTTGGCGTAGTCGGTGCTCACCAACGTTTCGCCGTCGAGCCCTGGGAGAACCGCGGTCGGGTCAATGACATCGAAGACCCCGCTGATTTCGAAGTCTCGCCTCAAGATGACGGCAATGTCCTTGCCGATCTGAGCGTCCACACTGCCCTTCCCAACGGCGTCCGAGACGGCGATCGGGACTCTGTCCTGAGCATTCACCACGACGTTGACACCCTCTTCTTCGTCGAGCCCTTGGGCGACGACGGAGCCTGCGGACAGCAGCATCAGCAGCAGCATCACACCTGCGATTAACCACAACTCGCGCGCGGCTCGGCCTCGAGCTGTCTCGAAGCGAGCCAACTGCGTGTTCACGCGCGATCCCTTCGAGGCTTGGCTCAGTAGACTCTCATCGATCTTCCTGATCATTCCGAATACCGCCTTTGTGAAGTCCGCTCCCTCCTCAATCTCCCGGAGGTAGCGATTATTTCCTCGCAAATGCGCGTGACTCTCCGGATGCAGTGTTTCTTCGAGTTGGACTCGAGCGTCCACTGTCCGATAGCACATACGCGCTCACCGAATTTGGCTGCCATCGACCCGGATAGGGATCCGCTTTGCTGTCCAGTCTTCTGGAGGAGGAGGAAAGCTCAGGTCCCCACCAATCATGAAGCGCTTGATGGTGCGCTCGATCATGTTGTCGAACGTCGTGTTGCCGCTCTTTCTGGTGAAATCCCAGGCCCAGACCGAGCCATTGCCGCCAACCTTGATCCACAGCTTGGCGTCAAGCCCAGACAACGTGGATTTCGGGATGGTCGAAGGGGCGTTCATGTTGTTGTCGAGCTTCGCCTTGATCTTCTGCAAGTAAGGGTCGCCTTTTCCCGTCGCGCTCGTCGAGGTTTTCGACCCGTCGGGATCGCCGACCGACTCCCGGTCGTTTGCTGGCCGGGCGTCGTCGAAGTTGGACGAGACGTCGAGCAGCTTGTGGAGGTCGGGCTCCCTCTTCTTGTCTTTCTTGTCCTTGGGACGCGCCGTGTCCGGGACTGAGAGGTCAGGATTGACGGCGTTCTTCTCGGCCGGCTCGGGGTTGTTGACGATCTGCGGCAGCGTCTTTTGTTTGGGCAAGGTCCCCAACATTGGGGCCTCGACAATGCCAATGTCCTCGAAGATCGGCGGCAGCTCACCAGAGCTGCAGGAACAGCTCTCCCGCTGCGCCATCAAGAGGGCATCGTCGTCGGGCCGCAGAATCAGTGCCGAATAGCCGCGAGCCAGCAGCGGCGGAACATTGACGCCGCGGTATTGAACCCCACACACCTTCTCCTCGGCGTCTTGCCAGTCCGTCCCCTCGACCTCGAGCTGATGCAGGCGCCCACCCTCGAAATAGCGGCATTGGAAGAGCTCCGCCACGTCCGACTGCACTTGGGCAGCGATGGCGTCGCTCTTGAAATGCGTCGCCACGATGATCCCCACACCAAGACCCCCGTTGAGGACGAGGGCGAAGAGGACCCCGAAGAGGGTAAGTCCAGTAGTGGAGCCGTGCACTTGCTGCATCGTCAGTTCACCTTGTGTCGCTCTCAAGCACGTTTTCGAAGCTGGGATTAGTGACAATGTCGACCGACTCAACTCCTATTCCACGGACGGTCTCGAGGACTCCGCTGACGAAACCATAAGGCGTATCGGCGTCAGCCTCCAAGTAAAGACCCTTCTTCAAGAGGCGGTGATTGCGGTCGAGCGCTGCGAAGACCAGAGCGAAACACCCTTGCCAAGCGGCACTGTCCGTTGCCTTGAGTTGATTGGAGCAGTCGGCGATGGGGTCCTCGCCTCCCGCACCGGTCACCCCCTTCACAACGAAGACCCGCAAATTTCGGTCGACGACGACCACTAATTTGTCTGTCTCGGGATCGGCGACCAAGGGATTCTCTGGAGTTACCGGCAGGTTGAGCTCGACGAGCGACTCTGTCTTGTCTTTGATGGACTCCTGCTTCTGTTTCTCGGTCTTTTCCTGCTCCACCGCCACCGTGGTCACCATGAAGATGATCAGCAACACCAACATGACGTCTACAAGAGGCGTGACGTTGATTTCGGCCATCGAGCCGCCGGTTCGGGATGAGGAGAAGGCCATACAGACTGCCTTGTCGTGGCCGAAGCTCCTGCGAGCCTCGAAGTCGAGGCGCTGAGCCTCGAAGTCGCGGCGCTGAGCCTCGAAGTCGAGGCGCTGAGCCTCGAAGTCGCGGCGTTGAGCTTCGAAGTCGCGGCGCTGAGCCTCGAAGTCGAGGCGCTGAGCCTCGAAGTCGAGGCGCTGAGCCTCGACAGGGGCCGATCACTTGAAGAAATGTCGCTTGACGATGTTTAGAAAGTCGTTGGAGAAGTTGTCCATCTCCGCAGAAAGGACCTTGATCTTCTGAGTGAAGTAGTTGAACGCCATGACCGATGGGATGGCCGCGAGGAGGCCGATGGCGGTCGCGATCAGCGCCTCGGCAATCGGCCCAGCGACCGCCTGGATCCCCATGTCAGCGGTGTTCTCACCGCCCAACGCGACAAACGCGTTCATGATGCCCCAGACCGTCCCAAACAGCCCAATAAAGGGCGCGGTCGCACCCGTCGTCGCCAAGAAGGGAACCATACTCTCGAGCTGAGTGACCTCCGACACTGTCGACCGCCTGAGCGCCCGTTCGATGTTCTCGATGCCGGTGAGCTGACCGCTCATTGTGTTGCCGTCTTCGTCCTTTGACTGGCTCTTGAGTTTGCTCAACTCGACGTAGCCCGCCTTGAAAACCTGGCTGATGGGGCTGCGATTGAGGTCCTCGGCCTTCTTGTAGATGTTGTCGAGTCGCTTCGACCGCCAGAATGTGTCTAGGAAATTGTCGGATTCCCGTCGCGCCTGGCTTAGATAGAGGACCTTGAATCCGATGATGTACCAGCTTACCAGCGACATGATCACGAGGACGCCCAAGACGGCCAGGACGACCCACGAGGCGCCGGTCATCAACTCGACGATGTCGAGCTGCTTGGCTTCCCCAGCGAATACCAGCAGGTCGCTCAAATGACCCATGTCGAACCCTCCAACCGTGGATGTTTTCGCGAACCGCCCTGTCGCCGAATTGCCGAGACCAATTAGGAGCCCAGGCTTTCGAACCGAATGGGCTCGCCGCCGGGCGCCGAGTCCCTCGACAAGCATCGCCACCGACGGCTCAACAGGATGTTCCCTAACGAAGTCGCCACCGATGGCTCAGTCGGTCGTGCTACCACGCACCGCGGGTTTCCGTCAATGTGACCTATCGACCCTGTGCGTCGGGACCATAGCACTAAGACGGCTCATCGCTTGCCTCAGAGCCCTCCACCGTCGAGCGCAGCGGGACCTCCATCACGAAGTTGGTCAGGCCATCCGCGGCGTTGATGTGCAACGCTCCGCTCAAGCTGAAGAGCGCGCTTTCGACCACACGCAGCAACAACGAGCCGAGGAAGCCCTTCGGCTCCCATTTCGACTTGCTAGCGCCGACGAGCGTGAGAGAGCCATTGGTCGGGGAGTGTCCTTGCTCATCTGCCGACTCGAAGATGGTCATGGCGTCGAGCACTTGACCGTCGTGGGCGAGCCGTATGCTCAACGTCTTGTCGCTGGTGCGGCCATTGAGCCGAAGCAATCCATGCTGCGTGCCCTCGAAAGCCATGTCGATGATGCTTCCCCCAAGCTCTTCGACGATCGACGCCAGCATCGATTGAATCAGCGGAGGCAAGGCGACAGGATCCAGCTCGGGGAAATGGCCTGTCTGAACCTGAATGACCGAGTCCGCAAAAGAGGCTCGATAAGCCAGACGCTTGGCGATCGACAGCATTCGGCCTTCGAGGGAGCCGCCCCCGATACGAGTCGAGATCGCGGAAACGGTGGCGCACAGCTCCGTGAGCGTCTCTTTGTCGACCTTCGAGGTGAACGTCAGGGGGCCCATTTCGAAGAGTGATTCCAGGTGTTGGACCTGTGCGGAGAGGCTCTCGATGCGCTCCATCGTGGTCGTGATCTCGCTCGCGTCGTAGCGCAGCGCGAGGATTGGGGAGGTCTTGGGGGTGAGCTCCTCGGCTTGGGTTCTGCGGTCACCGAAGATGGAGAGGAAGGTGCGAGTCCAGTAAAGGAGCAGCCGCAGCCGTTCCAGAGAGCGCTGCCCTGAGCGCTCGCCGGCTGCTTGCACCATGATGTCTCGCAGCTCACAGACGAGCGCCAGGTACGGCGCGCAGAGGCTTTTTCTCGAGGCCTCGACCATCGACTCGAGTCGCTCGGCCGTGAGCCCGACCCACGGCCCCATCGAACGTTCGGGACCCAGCGGCTTCTCGATGAAGCCGTCGTCGAGCAGCTCGGTGACCTCGACGGACCACCGCTTCATGAGCTCGAGGAAGCGCTCAGCGCCTTCGTTGTAGGGGAGCGTGCGGGGCTCGGGCAGCGCTGACACGAGCTCGTCGACAAGGACCTCGAATTGGCGGCGCAGCGCCTCGATGCCATTGAGCGCGTGGTGAGTCGATGAGAAGAGCGAGCGGTGATGGGAGACTTGTGCGTTGAGCTCCGCACGCCCCCAGTACCAGGTGAGCTGATGCAGCTCATCGAGCAGGACGAGATAGGTCTCAGCAGCTGGCCGGTCGAAGAGCTGACCGTCCGCGCGCTCGCGCCACAAGGTCTCGAGGGCCTTGAGCAGCCGAGCGGCCGCTGAACGCAGCGCCGTCTCGAAGGACCAGCTGGAGCTGCCGTGCCCCTTCTTCCACAGGGCAAAGAACGCGTCGATGGATTCGACGCCGCTGCTCGACTCGTCCAAGTTGTCGATGTTCTCGACGACATCGTTCAGGACGATTTCGATGGCCTCATTCGTGTCCCTGAGCGCTTTCACCAGCAGTTCTTGGTCGAAGCTGTTCTTACTGAGCGAGATCCCTGCGAGCTCGGCGATCACCTCACAGCTCAAGGCGACGGAGTGCACGCTTCGGCTGCGAGCCAACTCGGCCAGCTCATGGGACTCTTTTCGCTCCGCCGCGACCACGGACGGGTCGTCCGAGCGCGCAGCGAACGCCACCTTCTTGGTCAACGCGTCGAGCCTCGCCACCATCTTCAAGACGACGGTGCTGACCTCCTCACTGCTGTGGCGCGGAGTGCGAATCGAGTTGCGGCGCCCTTCGATGAGATCGGCGACAACCGATTGAGCCAGGGCCTTGAGGTGAGTCTCCTGAGCGCCGTCGATAGGGAGCGCACGGATGCTGGCGGCCAAGTCCTCCAGGACGTGCGAGCAGGCGTGGGGCGCCTGATTCCAGTACTCTTGGAGAGTCACCAGGAGCCTATCGAGCAACCGAATCTTGTGCTTTGCGGCGAGATCTCTGAGCCGGGCGAGGCTCTCCTGCATCGGTGGTGTGTCCACCAGTCCGCCGAGCGGCGCAACGCCGAGCAACGCGTCCAGCTGCGGCGCGGCTTCTTCCCGGAACTTTGGCCAGCGACTGCGGAAATCTGAGGATTGGGGCGAAGGCGAGAGCCCCACGACTTTTCCGGTCCGTGCACGCTCACTAAACGACACGCGCTCGACGAGCGCTCGCAGCCTCTCGAGGATGGCGGTGCCCTTGAACTGAGGCAGGATCTCCGTGAACGAGCGCAGCACGTCGCTGAGCAGCTCTTTTACTTCGGGCGGAGGGTGCTCCAGTGCGCGCAGGCGCCCAAAAAGGCGGCTGAGTTGGGCGATGGGGGCGGAGATGTAGGAGAGCTCCAGATCCTCGGTCTCCCGAAGGATCTCCAGACAGGCGTTTTGGGAGCGCACATAGCCACGCCCTTTGCCATAGAGCATCGACGATTCAATGCCGTCGAGCATTCGAGCAAACTGGTCGTCGAGGCCGCGAGCCAATTTGCGCCTCGCCCTCGAGGTGATCTTGAGACCATCGTCGTGGCCGTACGGGCCTAATGGCGCCCACTCGCTCGGCTCACCGGGAGTGATCTCGAGCCGAGCATAGAACTCCACGAATATACCCTCGAAAGTGTCCCTTTCGATCCCTGGCACCTCGTAGACCAAGAACCCTAGGAGATAGAGCAGGCAGTCGAGTACCTCTCCACGGTTGCCGAGGAACGTCGGCAGCTCTTCTGTGTCCACCTCCCAAGGTGGGAATTCTAGCTGGAGGCGAGGGAGCCACTGGGCTCGACACAGGGGCAACAGCTCTTGGAGGTAGACCAACAGCGGCAGCTGGACATCCAACTCCACGAAATCGAGGAGGCGGGCCGTTCGGTTGAGCTGCTTGTATACGTCGAAAAGCTCTTCGTAGCGTTCGTGGATGAGGACTAGCTCCAACGATTCGAACATCCGCAGCACTATGCGATTGAGGTGCTGGACGAACTCGCGGTAGGCCATCTCCGCGTCAGTGAGCGCAGTAGGGGGGATGATGTCGATGTCGAACTCGAGTTCGTCATCGGCCTCTTCGGGCTCTTCGACGAAAATGGCGAAGAGCCCGCTGTCCTCGAATTCCACCCCGGAGGTGGGAAGGAGCCCACTGCCGGTGCGCTCGATCTTGGGGCGTTTTCGTCCAGAGGGCGTGCGCTCGAATTGCGTCGGAAGGCCCGGAATTTCGGCCACCTTGATGGCCGTGCCGTCGGGCAGGACGTGCAGCCCCGACACCTCAGTCGCGCGGGCGATCTCCTTGTCCAGGACCTCCATCTCGTCGCTGGCCAGCCAACGCAGGTCGAGCGCGTCGAAGCCCTCGTACATCGACGCACCGCGGAGCGCCTGGTGTTGGCCAGAGCGAAGGCGTCTGAATTCATCGGACTGCGTCAAAAAGCTGAGGTCAAAGGCGTGCTCGATCTCGTTGCCAATTTCGTTGAACGAGATTCGGTTCGAGATCTCCTCGTGAGGTTCTTCCCCGCCCTTTTCCTGCATCCTCTCGAGTTTCGCCTCGAGCTTTCGCAGAGACAGGAAGGCCTCTTCGACGGTTGTGGAGTCAGCCAACAGTTCGGCAAAGGTCGCCTGTAAGCCGTCCAACGACGCGCGAAATGTGTCGAGCGACCCGAGGTCGAGCCGAAGCCCATCGATGGTGTCACAGACCTCGTTTCTGAGCTCGGTGGAGCGATCCCCCTCACTCCACGACTTCAGCATCCCATTGAGGGCCTTTAGCCGCTGAAGGGCGAAGGCCACTTCCTCGTCGAGGAACTCTTTGTTTTGCCTAGCATCAGTCATGTCGTCGGCAGCTTACATCGATTGGCAGCCCAGCGCTCTTTGCGCAGGCGTGAAGAAGTTGTTGCGCGCATCCGACGCGCAACCCTTCGGGTTTACACGGCTCTCCGCCATCTCTGGCCGCGAGTTCACTTGAAAAAGGCCTCCGAGAACGATGTCGAGAGGTCTTTGAAGTTGGCGATATCCTCGAAGGGGGTCGGTATCATGTCCTCACCTCGTTGCCAGCGGATCAGGTGGCGAGTGAAAGGAGCAGGATCGTCGGTCGGTCCAAGAGCGAACTCTTCACCCAAAATGAGGCCGATTACTTTCTTGGGGTTGCGGGCCGCGACGCGGTTGAGCCATCCCCATACACGGTGTGCCCGACCCCCCTGCAGGACGAGCGCATCACCGACATCGTTCCAGGCCACCTCGGGAAGCGGCTCTGCCACATGCAACAGTTTGACCTGTCCTCGCCTAACCTTGTCGTCTGGGGTCACTCGGAACACGCTGTTCGTGTTGATGAAGGCCTCCAATGACGCTTGGAGGCCGGTCGCCAGCGCGTGGACGACCAGCAGAGGCGCAGCGGAATTCGGGGTGGTGTTGCAGAGAACTTCGAGCAGGGCGGTCCCGCTTGATCGGGACGCACACACCACCCCAAAGCGGTCACCAGTCTGCGCCGTCGCTGGCTTTCCAATCTGCTTGAGTCGCCGAATGACGCAAGTCTTCGGAAGGTTCCGAAGGTCTCCAATGAGCTCCGTCAGCGCCAAACGATCGACACGGTCCGGCAGAGCGAAGGCCGCCCCATGACGCATCGCCTCGATCGCCATCCTGGCGTTGTCTTCACCATCGCCGTACATCCAAGCGACGGGGCGAGGGGACAGGAGCATGAGCTGCTTCAACGTGTCGAGGCCAATCTTCGCACAGTCGCCAGTGTAGAGCAGAGTCGGAACCACTTCGAAGGTCAACGCCTCGTGAGGAACTGCCATCTCGAAGGACGCCAGCCGCTTGCCTACTGAGAGGAACGACTGCAGACGCTCGGAAACCGAGGCCCATCGTTCTCTTGAGGCACTGAACACCAGCTCGATGTCAGTGCTCGCGAGCGTTGTCTTGACAGCCCCCTCGGTCTCGGCCGGCCGGACGTCACGCGCCAAGAACCGCGAGGACTTTGGCTTCACAGCCTTCTCCTCGGTCTGCGTTTTCGCGTGCGTGAAGCCATCCATGAACCCTGCCAACAGTTCGGGGGTGATGGAGGGAATGAACGGACTCGTCGCGTTGCCCATTTTTGAGCGAGACGCTTTGGCGGGTTGAAGGAATCCGTCGTCAACCAGCTTCGCCAGACGCTCCAGTGTGCCACCGATGCGCACGCCTGCGGCATCGAGTGCCGACTCCGCGACGATCACGTCCACAAACCACATCAGCAGGTCCTGGGACGCTGCATCGAGGTCCCCTGAGTCGAGCTCGGGCGCGACGACCAGCTTTTTCTTGCGCAGCTCTGTCCAGCGTCTGAGTAGGTTCTTGAATTGCATCACCATCAGCGCCGTTGGCAGCGACACGAAACGTCGTTCCGCTGCGCTGGCGGGCACCTGATTGACTTGGCTGGCCTCGACACAGCGGGCGGCCTCGAAAAGAAGCGCGAAGATCGCCTCACGTCCAACGAGGTGGCCGCTGAACGCTGCGACGATCCGCCCGCGTGAGGTGTAGATCTCGCCGCTCTCGACGTCAGAGCGCACCCGCAATCGCATGAGCTCCGGACCCCGCGTATGCTCGATGAGCGCGTCGATCAAAGGGATGGAGAGGGTCATGAGGCGTCCTCGTCCGAATCAGCAGTCTTCGAACCAGGGACCTTCGCCACGGTGGTGTTCGCCAGCGTGCCATGGAAACCCCTCGAGACTATTCTGTTGCTCAGGTGCGTCCAGAACTCCCTGGCTTCCATCCGCAGGCTGTCGGCTGCGCCTGGCCACAATATCTTGAAGCCCGTAGTCGAAGCGCGCGCCAATGCGGCTCCGGTGTCGACGAGTTGGCCCACCATGCTCAACAACGGGCCTGAGAGGGCGCCGCTCGAGATGATGACGACGCTGAGCTGTTTGCGTTCGATGCCCCGCGCCAACGTGCTAAGCCAGCGCGCGTCGTCGAGATCCAAACGCAGATCCTGCCTCCCGCCTGCCGCCTTGTGGACGACGTTGAGCCGATGGGAGTTCGGGTCGTCGTCCAAGGCGAGGATATCGGAGACCTGGAGGACATAGGCGTGGCCGTCCGCCAGGCTGGTCGGGCTGGCTTTTTGTACCGTCAGATCCGAAATTCGGTCGAGCTGAGCCACGAACTTGTCCAGCGATGAGTCGCTCAACGGCTGCTGACAGATCAACGCGCCAGGAAAGGAACCTGGCAGGGACGACACCGCCTCACAGAGCAATGCCGCGCGCCGGCTGCCCACCAGCACGACGAGCCGGCCCGACGGGAACCGCGCGGGGGGGGAGCGCCGGCTGCTGGCGACCAAACTGGAGGTGATGACACGGACGGGCTCGACAGCGGCGCTGGTCATGAGGTTCAACACGTCCTCGACTTCAGAGGCTCCGTCCTCCTCGAGGGACCAGGTTATGCAGTCTCGAGCTCCAGCGGTGACGGCCTCGACCACGAACTCGCCACTGGCGTTGCTGGCCAACGCGACGACGCCCGCTGGACGCCGCGCCAAGACCCGGTACATGACGTCAAGTCCCGTGCCGTCTTCGAGCTCAGAATCCACGACGAGATTCGCCGTTGGGTGGGTCATCATCGCCTCGACCAAGGGTTCGACGGCAGTGTAGAAGCCGAGGACGCTCAGCCGACCTCCCTCGCGCAGTCGCCGTTCGAGGTAGCGACCCCGAGACTGACTGCGGGCGCCGATGATGACGTTCGGCTGGTTCAAGATGACTCCAAATCAACGAGTGAATACAGAGGCAAGCGCTCCCGCCCAGCGGCCAAACCACAAGGACCCAAGAGGTCTTTGCGTCCACTGCCAGCGAAAAAGGCCGATGCCGGAGTCGCTGCTTCCGGCGGAAAGCGGACGGATGGGCTCTTGGTCCGAGCCTGGACCGGCGAGCCGAAGTGTACCACCCCCGAAACAACGAACGAAATATGAGAGTCAGCCCGTTCTGGCTCCCGTCGAATGTGAGGCGAAACACCCGAATGGGAAAAGGGACATTGACACACCCCCACGCCCGTGGTAACACCCGCTGTTCCGTCGCCGGGGATTCTGGGACACAGGACCGGCACACCAAATCTGGCGTTTTGAAACGAGGAAAGCGAGATGGCTGCTCGTAGACCGGCAAAGATCGCGACAAAGAAAAAGGGTGGATTCGTCAAGCTCTGCCCATCGTGCAAGAGCAACGACAAAGACTCCCCGATGTCCATCGTCAAGATGGTCCGACAGACCAAGCCCAGTGGTATGTACTGGGTGTGTGGAACCTGCGAGGCAGAGGTTCCGACACGCGGCTGACGGCTCCTCGACGCAAAATCTGCGTGGATGATCGCCGTCTCTCGGCCCCTGGAAACCGGAGTTCGCTCTGGTTCTGGGGCGATTCTAACAATGCAAATCCTACGGCGGGGTAATGCTCTGCCGCAATACCCAGAGGATATTTCATGCACCGAGAACGTGATAGAGGAGAGCGGGGAGATCGAGGGGACCGTGGAGGAGATCGCGACCAAGCGCCGCCAAGCGCAAGGTTGCTCGGCCGGGGCTTCCGTCGCCCCCGAAAGAAGGTCTGCCCCTTCATGGCCGACCCTGGCTCCGTCATCGACTACAAAGATGTCCAGCTGCTGAAGCGTTTCCTCTCCCCCAGAGGGAAGATTCTGCCTTCGCGCATCACGGGCGTCTCCGCCAAGTACCAGCGCAAACTCGCCAAGGCCATCAAGCGCGCACGCCACATTGCGTTGCTGCCCTTCCAGGCCGACGAATAGAGCGCGCATTCCTGAGCACAAAGACCGACGTGGGCCACTGCCCATCGCCGGTCTTTGTGTTTTTCACCCACACCAAGTCCAAGTCTCGCGACCTCGTCGCGAGAGGGCAACTATGAGCACAGAGCGCCCAGACACCCCCAGCGTGTCCACTGAAGGCCATCCACGTGCCCGCTTCAAGCCCGAGGCCATACGACCCGTTGGGGCGAACCTCGAGCACACCGCTGCGCTTTTGCTGCTGCTCCTGGGGTCACTGGGAGCGCTCCTCGTCGGAGCACTCAGCCTCCCATTGGGCGCCATCGTTTGGCTGTCCGTCGTTCCGGCTTGCGCCTGGGCCTGGCTGGCGTGGCGGGCGATGCAAGCCAATTCCGCCGTCGAGGAGCTTCGGGCCCGCGGACACATCGTCACAGGGACCGTCACTGCCTGCCTGAACGATGAAGCCCAACACCTCGTTCGCTATTCGTACGAGGTCACGTCACTCGACGAAGAGGGTGAGGCGGTCCGCTGGGAAAGCGAGTCCACAGGCCTCACTCGCTGGATGACCCTGCGCTATGAAGAGGACATGCGAGTTGCCGTCTTGATCGACCCCGACGATCCCTCCCTGTCCTCCCTCTATCCTCCCCCTGGGGGCGGTGGGACCATCGATCTCATGGGGGACTGCTTCGTTTGGGCCCTCAGGCGAGTCAATCACCGACCCACGCCGCGCGACGCCGCCAACCCGACACTGGACGACGAGCTCCCCTAGGTCGAGCTAGTCCAGCGCCCTCAGAACGAAGAACGCCGTCTCGCCGAGCACCGCCTCATTGTCAGTGCGCACCTCGATCGTCGCTCGGCGCTCGCCCACTTTGATTGAGGGCTGTTGGGCCACCGAAATGCAGAGGTTGAAGACCTTTCTTCCCTCGAACTCCTGAGGGGTTGCCGTGTTGCCGCAACCGCCGCGGGAGTCGAACGCTTCGATCTCCAGGCCCTCTCCCAAATTGATCTCGGTGACGAAGCCATCCACTGTTGCCACGTCGACGAAAGCGTCGATCTCCTTCGACGTTTCTCCGATTCGCACGAAGTCGGGAACCAAGATGAGGGCCACCGAGCGTTTCTCGGGAGGCGCGACCTCTTCGTAGACGCCCCCACAGCCGGTGCACACCACTGCCGTCACGAGCAACGCAGCAGCGAACGTTGTCAGCGGGCGCCAACCGCCAACATCAGCATGGACCATCGAGGATGTCCAGGAATCCGTCACATTCGGCCCAGCAGCGATTCTGATAGGTCAAGACGTTGCCATCAGGGGAGAACGCACAGACGGGACTTTCGACGTTGCTGCAGTCACAGGCAGCCTGTGCGAGACACAGGCACGAAGGGCACTCGTTCTTGTCGAGCGCAAAGCCCATAGGGCAGTCCAGCGCGCAATCGATCGCCTCGCAGCAAAGTCCTCCTTTGGCGATGGGGGTGTTTGCGCATGTTGCGACACAGGCGTTGTCATACGTGAGGCCATCCACGCCGCAGACCGGATCGAAGATCTCGGAACAGGAGCAGGGAGCACGACACTTCCCGTTGATGCAGCCATAACCGACCGGGCAGGAGCCAGGGGTCACTGGATCGCAAGTCTGGTCGCGCACGCAGAGGCCCAAACACCCTGCGTTGGGCAGGCAGTTGGCGCCCATCTGTGGCGTCACGCAGCCCGTCCCCAAAGGGCAGTCCGCTGAGCTGCTGCACTGGGAGCTAGGGCAGCTGCCTTCGAACACGACGCTCACCGCCAGCGCGTCGGCAGCGCAGGCTGAGGTGTACGTGACGCCGTCACTGCCGCAGAAGCGCCCTTGGTCGACGCAAAGGCTGGGCTCGGCACATTGGCAAGTTGGGCAGCCGGTTGGGTCTGCTGCGAAGCCGGCAGGGCAATCCAAAGAGCAATGTATTGGTGCGCACTCCCCGCGGCAGCTTCCCACATAGGCGATGATCTCGCCCTGACATCTGGCGACACAATCGTTCGCAAAAGTGCGGCCGTTCATGGAGCAGACCGGCCTCCACTCCGCGCTACACGACGCACAGTTTGAAGCGCATTCACAGAGCGGGCAACCGTCCGGCCCAGTCGCGTTGCCATTAGAACAGCTCAAGTCACAGGGCAGCTCCCCGCACTGGGTCGCACACGCTCGATCGGCGACGACCGGGACGCCGGCACAACTCGCCTCACAGGGGTTGGCGTAGGTTACGCCGTTGGCTCCGCAGACTTCGTTGAGCGGCTGGTTGCATTGGCACTCGTCGACGCAGACATAGTCTGAGCCGCAGATCATGCCATCGGGGCAGTCGAATTCCGTCACACACTGCGCCAAGCAGGTGCAGGTCTCGCAGCCCTGGGAATCGAGAACGAACCCCAAGGGACAGGCTTTGGCGCATTCAATGACCGGACAGGTCGATGGGAGAGTGCCCGAGCAGTTGTCTGCACACGAGACGGCCAGCGAAAACACTTGGTCGCTGCGCTCTAGCGCGCCGAGCAAGATGAGGTAGCGGCCGCTCTCGGTGACCTTTGAACGGGCCACCGCGCTGCCGTCGGAGCTCTCCCGCTCCAGCAGCGATTCGCCCCAAACCCCTGACGACGAACGTGGCCCATAGAGCGCGAAGGCCAGCTGCGCGGATTTACTGTCCACAGCTTGGAGCGCGATCTCGATCGACTCCTCGGGACCTGCAAAAAAGGAGTAGCCGACGAAGCCACCCTTGGGAGCCAATCCGGTGACCTCGAAGGGGAGCTCGTAGGGCCCGTAGATGTGCTCGATCACATCGACCGTGTCGCGGTTCTTGAGCAGCGGAGGGTCGAAAGGAAGGGATGCCTCTCGGTCGACGCCGTTACAGGCCACGAGCAGGAGGAGGCTGACGAGGCAGAAGAGCAAGGCGTGCGACGCGAGGCGCAGTCCATGTCGGCGCAAGGTGGTCGGTTGAGAGGCCATCGTCAGTGGACCAGGAATGAGGAGAGGAAGCCGAAACCTACACTAGAGCAAAGCAAGTGAAGTGCCATTCCCGTTCCCCATCGTGGAGGATGAGGCCGAGCTCTGTTTCCTCATTTGGAAAGGGATATCGGCCCGCCATGGCGCCGATCTCGAGCAGACAGCACCGGGTTTGCTCGAAACGAGACGGCCCAGGCGTTCTCAGAGGAGAGGCCTAGGCCGTCTAGAAAGTGTCGAATTAGTTGCCAGCACGTCAAGCTGTCTTGACGACCGCGATGGCGAGTGTTTAGCAACCCTCGTCGATCTGTCCGTCGCAGTTGTCGTCCATACTGTTTCCGCAAACCTCGGCCTGTCCGAAGGGCAGCAGCACCGGTGAGTCGTTGAGGAAGCAGCCAGAGTCAGTCCCATCTGGGTTGCAGACCCGTGCTCCGACCTTGCAGGCACATTGATTTTCCGGAACGCCGGAGCCAAGGCAAGTGATCGTGTTGCAGGCCTCGCCCTGTGTGCAGGTGGGGCAGTTTGCAACGTCGGCTTTGTCTGTCAGGGAGTCGCAGTCGTTGTCTAGACCGTCGTGGCACTCTGCGACGCCCTCGGTGGGGACGAAGTCGACGCCGTAGAGGCAGGTGGCCCCAGGACAGTCGGCGTCGCAGGTCGGGGGAACGAGGTTGCCATCGAGGCAGGTCTGAACCGCGTTGGCCGCAGCGCACACGCCAGTGGTCAACGGGCACGCAAGAACGACGTTCTCATCGGTCTCGTCGTTGCAGTTGTCGTCCTGGTTGTTGCAGAGCTCGGTAGCGTTCGGGTGGATTTGGTTGTTGGCGTCGTCGCAGTCGATCATCTGGGTCGCGGGGTCGCACTCAGGCCCAAACCAGGCGTCGTCTTTGTCCTCGTCCCTGCAGGGGAAGTCGATCCCCGCCTTCTTGACGCAGACGCTGTTGATGCACTCGAAGCCAGAGATGCAATCTTCGGTGGTTCCGCACTCCCAGACGTCGCCGGTTTCAACGCCCGGATCATTCACGGTGCAGGCGAACCCAACGAACAGAAGCGAGAGGAGCAGCAGGGATTTGAAAGGCGACATGCGCATGAGCCCGTTACCTCGTTTCAGCAGCACAGAAGGGCTTGAAAAAAATGGATATGACAGAGATCAGAAGCGTACGCCACCCATGACGCCAGCGCCTTCGGTGCTCAGCACTGGATTGACCCAGAAGTCGACTTCGGAGCGCTGGTTCTGGTCGTCGGCGAGCTCCTCACCGGGACGAATGAGGATGAGCACGACGCCGGTCGCCACCGCTACCCCAGCCAATCCGTAGAAGACATTGGACAGCACGGCGGCGTCCTGCGCTTCAGCGAGTTTGGTCTGGGCCGCTTTTTGGGTCATGCCGTTGCCGCGTCCCTTGGTGATCTCGTCCTCGATGGAAGTGGCATCGAGTCCAAACTTGACGCCCACCCCGACCAAGGCCATCCCAGCGACGCCCGCACCGATGGCACCGATGAGCTGCCCAGTGGGAAGGCCGCCGCCTTCTGACTTCTTGCCCTTGCCACTGCTGTCTCCGGCCACGGGATCCAAGGGCAGTTTTCGATTGAAGAGCTTGTAAGCCGCAGGGCGCAGCTCCTTCTCTTGTCCTTTGACGCGAGGCGAGGCCTCGAACTCGATGAAGTTCTCCATGGCGCCAGTCGGGACGTCGATGACGTCGAGCGAGATGCGCGGACGCTCGAGCCCAACCGTCGAGATGCGGCCGATGACGACCTTGCTTAGGCTGAACTCCTTGGCCAAGCCGCTCACGCAGGCTGGGTCCGCGATGCAGCTCTCCCGCTTCTCGGCGTCCATCCCGTCGAGCTCGGACTTGACGATGATGCCGGTGACGGTATCAAAATCCTCGAACTCAGCGAGATGCTGCAACAGTGCGTCCGAGAGCCGATCGAGGACGCGAGGGTCGGTCTCGTCGACCGGATCGAAGAAAGCCGCAATGATCGGCTTGTCTCCACTTGGCATCACGACGTTGGCAGCCGCCTTGCCCTTGTCATCAGGGTTCGTGGTGTCACTGAAGTCAAAGTCGTCGCCGCCTTCGCCCCCACCCTCGTCGCTGAAGTCAAAGTCGTCACCGCCTTCGCCCCCACCCTCGTCGCTGAAGTCGAAGTCGTCGTCACCGGCCCAGCAAAGTACGGGCAACAAGGCGATGCACGACAAGACGACGAGTCCTCCGAGGCCGTGTCTCCACCCTTTCCCAACTTTCGAGTACGCCTTGGTTTTACCTTTGCTCAACATGACTCCTCCGCAGTAATTCGCGGTTTTTACAGGGATCCGACGTCGACATGGGACGGCGCAGACTTCGCAGAGGATACTTGCCACGCTGCCGCTTCGCAAGGAATCCACGCTACCACTCCGTTTCGACACGCCGCTGAGGACGGGCTCACCGCACGTTGACACCGCCTCCGGGTTCTCGCCTTTCCCGCGACTGGCACGCGAGCACCCAACACCCCAAGTGGGATGAACCTCACAAGGAACGAAGACGTTCGATTCTCTTTCACCCGCCGTCGTCACCTCGCGACCTGCAGCGGTGGCGATTGGAGACAGCCTCGACGATGGGGCTGGACCCCGTGTTGTCTTGCAGAAGTAGGCGTCCTCTCATATTCTGCGCCACAGAAGTGGTTTTGGAGGTTCACCGATGAAGACACCGCGTTTTCTGTTAATCGCCGCCTTGCTCCTCGCGTCTTTCACGACCGCCTGCGGGGACAAAAAGGGACCCAAGCCCGAGGAGGCCGCAGAGAGTCCCGAGAAAACTAGCCCTGACAAGGGCGAGGCCACAGCGCCGCCCGACCAGGCAGGATCCCCCGGCGACAACTCGGGCTCCGCTGAGACCGACTTGCAGTGGCAGGACAGCATCCGTGCCGTGCGCGCTGGGGTCGCCTATCTGGTCCTCGAATCAGCCCTCGGCCACGACGCGCAGCTCGTCAAGCAACAACGCGTCAGCCTCGCCAAGGCGTTTGCGGGCCTCGAGGTCGACTCGGAGCAGTTCGCTAGTGAGCTCATCGGCGCATTGCAGGGCGAGCTCAACACGCAACGGGGAGGCCGCAAAGCCAAGAATGCCCGCCTGATCAGCAATGCACTCAAGGGCGCCATCGGCGAGACCAAGCCCAGAGATTTTGCCGATGCGGTCCAGGAGCTGCACGGCACCGACAGCAACATCGCGCTCATCGGCGCGCTCATCGAGCTCACCCACGGTCTGCGTGCCCTGGCGGCTGGCGCAGCCCCCGAGGGCTCACCTGCGTTCGGTGTCGCCAATGCCCTAGTGTGTCCCGACGCCCTCTGGCACGAGGGCGACCTCTTCGCCACCCTCACCGCTGGCTCCATGCCGCAAGACATCGACGCCATGGCCGAGCTTCGGCGCTGCCAGGCATCTTGTCCCAAGGTGGACGCCGCTACGAACATTGCGGAACTGACCAAGACTTTGGGACACTGCCCCACCGCCAGCATCCCGACCCGCAACCTGAACCGGCCGGAATTCGAGATGCCCCTCACGTTGCTCGGTCTGATGGCCTTCGGACAAGTGCTCGACGCCAACGCGCGCATCGATACTCTCGATTGGGGCGGGGAGAACGCGCTCAAGACCGAAGTCACCGAGGCCGTTAACCTGCACCTCGAGACCCTTGTTCTCACCGCCGATTGGCCCATCTTGAGCGACTCGACGCCGCGCTACTCACACCTCACCAACGAGCTGGCGAAGGTCACCTACCTTCTCGATCTCACCGAAGAGGCCCGCTTCGGAGTCTGGCCTCACAAGCAGCTCGAGGACAACCAACTCAACCCCGCGCCCTTCCATCATAAATCCTCCTCCGGAGCGCTCTTCCGCATCACTCTCAACACGCCAGGCACCTTGCAGCCCTTCCTACAGCCCAAGTTCCCCTCCAGAGTTGGCATTATCGTCTCGAAGATGACTTCGATGGGAACCCTGCGGGCCGGCCTCAGAGCCGTGCGGGCGGTAGACATCCATGAGAAGTTCCTCGCCGTCAAAGACCAAGAAGGGGCGCTGCACTGGCTGCCCATCGACTCCAACCCCGACGCTGAAGCCGACGCGCTGGTCCAACAGTCCGCCGCTTGGGTGAGCCTGTGGATCAACCCAGGAGGCGTACACGCTGCGACGATGGTGAAGCTCAGCGAGCCCAATCCGCCTGGCCAGTTCGAGCACATCACACTCCGATCGAGCGTTCGCGACACCTTCGTGGCACTCCACGATCGCTTCGCGGACCGAGGCATCTCCCGTGTTCTCGTCGACCTCGACGACACCGCAACCGTCTCAGACCTCCTCGACTTGCTCAATCTCCTCGACTTTCCCAGGTCCAAGGGCACCGCGAGTCTCGCAGAGCTCCTCGCCGCACAGCCCAGCCGAGGGGTTGACGCCGAGAGGCTGCTCGAGAGCGTCTTCGTTACGGAGAATCGTCTGTCCGATGCCCCAGCACCAGCGGCGCAGAAGTTCGGGGTGACCATGCCCACGCCCAACGACATCAGCATCATGGGCCCCGTCTCGGTCGGTGCGCTCGTCGAGGGCCTACAAGTGCTGCAAAAGCCCTTTGCGCTGTGTTACGCACGCGAACAGGAAGGAAATCCCACCCTCTCAGGGACGGTCATCGTGCAACTCAGCCTCGATCCCGAGGGCAAGATCTCTGCGGTCTCGACGGTCGAGAACAGCACGGGCAGTGAGCTGCTCCAGGCCTGTGTCGAAGACGGGATGGACATGACGCCGTTCGAGGTGCCAGAGGGCAACACCGAGCTGTCGGTCGTCAAGATCCCGATCCGCTTCGACCCGCCCGAGGTCGGCAACAACGGGACTCGAGAAGTCCCAGAGCAACCGCAGGACCCAGGCCCCGATGAGTAATGCGAACCTGCGAGGAGCACTTCAGCTCTGCGCGCTGGCGGGGGCGACCGCCGCGTCCGCGCGCCTCGAGCAGAACAGAGAACAGAGGGTGCTCCTCGTTGACGGTCGCTTCGAGGTGTGTGACGAAGAGCGCGTCGTGACTCAGGTGCAGGTCACCGTCAATGGTGCGAACGGCTCGGCCTCCGGCACCGATGGTCAAGGACTGGCCATGGACGCCTTGGCGCAGACCGCCATCGAGGTCGCACGGGCCAACGCGGCCTTGAACTCCACCCTCGGAGAAGACCCTGTCTTGCCTCTCGCCGACCGCGTCAAAGGCGACTGGAAGAGCGAACAGGGTGAGGATCCCTTCCTGGTCGGGTTGGACCCGAAACTCGAGCTCCTGCGCGGCATTGAGAGGACCCTGCGCAGCCAGCCCGATGTCTGCGCCAGCCGCGTTGAGCTCAGAACACAGCAACGCTCCGAGACCCACCAGACCCAATCCAGGGTCGACGTGGAGCAAACCTGGCGGCGAGTCGCAGTCTCTATGTCCGCCACGGCGTGTGCGGGCGAGGTGCGTGCGACCAGGCGCTCGCCTGGGTTTGCCTGGCTCGGAGGCTGGGAGCAGACCCAAACGGTCCCCCTACACGCCGAAGCCCAACGAATCGCCACCGAAGCTTCACAGTTGCTGACCGCTGACCCAAGCCCGCAGGGAACCTTCCCGGTCGTCCTGGCACCGCACACGCTGGCCGTCGTGCTGCACGAGACCTTCGGGCACATCTTTGAGACGGGAGAGGGCGATCTCCCCGACGCGGGCCGTAGGGTGGCTTCTGGACGCATCAACATTGTCTCGGATCCGACGGACGGTCGACGAGTTGGCAGCTACGGATTCGACGCGGCAGGGTTCGGTACGGAGCGTCGGCTCCTGGTCCAGGAAGGGATGATGGTCACGCCCCTCACTGGCGAGGATGGCAGCGGGGCATGGCGCAGCAGCTCGCCGAGTCAACCGCCAGCGCTTCGCATGTCAAATGTCGACATCCCAGTGGGCGACTCCAGCCTCGGCCAGCTGCTCGCTCAGGCTGAAGGGGGACTGCTCTTGGATGGCGCGAGTCGCTGGTGGCTGGACGGGCAACGGCGCAATTTCTGGGTCGAAGCCGAGATCGGCTGGTGGATCGAGGGAGGGGGCCCAGTTCGCGCGGTGAATCGGCCCGCATTCGGTGGAGACACCTACGAATTCTGGCGCTCCTGCCACGATTTGGGGCTCGAGTCCTGGGAGATCCCCTTCAATTACTGCTCGAAGCGTGCAGGGACGGGCCTCCTGAGGCCCGTCCCTATCAGTCACTCGGTTCCCCATGGCCTCTTCGTCGACGTCAAGGTCGGCCCGAGAGCTGAATGATCTGAGCGTTGTCGACCTGCCGACAGAAGTCCTGGAAGTCGGTGTACTGGGCTGGCGTGACGCGCTGCATCGGCAGGTCGAGCCTCTCGACCAGGTGCACGTCCTGTTCGTTGGCTTCGACGGTGCGCCGATAGGTGCCGAAGGCCGTCACGATCTCCACGTTCTCAGGTAGGCTGCTCAGGGTCAGCCCGCTGGGGAGGCTGATGACGATGTCGAGCTCGGTGTTGGTCGGGAATGGGACCAGCAGGTCTTGCGTCCTCGACGGCAGAGTCGCGAAGCGCTGCAACAACTCGTCGGCGAAAACCGTCGTGCGAATGTCGAGACCCGCATTGGTCACGCGCGCGAAGTTGCTCGCCTCGAAATCGTAAGCCAGCGTGACGGGACCGTCGCTCTCGACGTCTGAGAAGTCGTGGTGGGTGACCCGTACGTCGCCGAAGTAGCGGACGAGGTACTCGGAGAGTCGACTGTTGATCTCATCGGGATCACTTCGGAAACGGCCGACGAAGTTGCGCAACCGCGTCCCGTGCACGCCATCGCTGCGTTCCCGGCCGACCCCGTTGACCGCACCATCCTCGCCGATTAGCAACTCGAACTCGAGGTGCTGTCGGTTGATCTCTGGGTCGTAGCTGCGGCTCACGGTCCACTCCCCTGCTGGTGACAACACGAGGCCAGGGCGTCCCTGCAGCTCAGGAGGGAGGTAGTCGAATTTGGCGTGGGTCTGCGTGGGGTCGAGCCAGACCATTTGCTCATCTCCCACGTCCACCCGCAGCACTACTTGCGTGTAGTTGCTCAAGTCGGGCACCGCGTTGTCTTGCTCGGGCGCGCCAAAGGGCTTGAGAATCACGACTTCGCAAGGAACACCAGCCATTTCGAGCAGGGTGGTGAGGAGCGCCATACGGCTTCCCGAACGGCTGGTCCAAACCCACGAAGCCGGCGAGCCGAAGTAAGTGTCGGCGTCCTCGGTGATCTCGGCCTTGACGAAGCGGAAGAGACGCTTGGCGATCTCCCGCGGCTCGGTCGCTCCAGCCCGGCCGAGCTCGAGCGCGTCACGTAGGGAGTCGCTCGGCACGGTCGTGGCCAGGACGCTGTTGCGGATGCCATCTCTCAGCGGCTCTATGTCGATGTCGTAGCCCAGCTGCACCGAGGGAACGATCTCGAGGGAGTTCGGCGCGCCGGGCTCTGGCCTAGGCACCATCATCTCGGTCATTAGGTAGGTGTACCGCTTGAAAGCGTCGTGTTCTGTTATGGTTGGGGGCGGAACTGGCCCTCGGATGTCGATCTGGATCTCGAGCTCGGCTGGCACCTCGACAACGAGCTCGGAGTACATCAGCGGAGCCTCGTAGATCTGGAAATACCAACGTGGCGCTCGGAAGCTCGGCGTTCCGTCGACCCTGGGTCGGGAAGCCGTGATGTACTCGAACTCGATGAAGTCACCGATCTCGAGGTTGGGCATCGAGATGCTGTTCTTATTGGGGATCACCTCGGGGTCGACCGTGGTGACGCCGTCGGCTTTGATGGTCCGGAGGTTGAGCACTATGGCGCCGACCGGGATCTTGACCTCGCCATGCTGGTTCTTGGCGTCCTTGTTCAGGACCCGGATGATCTGGTGCGTGACCGAGAGAGAGGAGCCGTCGCGGAAGTAGCGAAAAGCTGCGTAATCGAGGAGGTAGAACGCCGACTGCTTGGTGTCTTGGCCCGAAGCGAGGTGCTCCGCAACGACCCCCAGACCGTCGACTCTGAGGTCGGCGAGGATGCCCTCGCCACCAAATCGTCGCATGAGCTCGTGGTAAGCAATGTTCGATGGATCGCGAACCAGCGCGTCCTCGAGCAAAGCCTTGGCTTCATCTCCGCGGTTGGCGGCCAAAAGCAGGTCGACACGCTCTTCGACGAAGAGGGGGGCGTCCGAGGTGTCATCGGACTCGGCGAGCGCATACTCGGCGATGGCCTCATCCACCCGCCCAAGGTGCGCGAGCAGTGAGGCGATGGTGATTCGGTACTCGTTGCTCGTCGGATCTCGCCGCTCCAACTCCTGAGCGAGCTCCAGTGCCTCTTTGACTTTGCCACTCGGAACGTAGTGGAAGTCAATGAGCAGGTCGTCGACGCTGGTGCAGACGGATGGCCGCTGCGCGACGGATTCCGGCGTCGGATATCGGCCGACGGCGAGCTCTTGGTCGGCGATGTTGGTCGCGATGGTGCAACTGGTCGGTTTGTCCTGGGCGGCCTTTCGAAGCGCGAGCTCCGCAGGCGCCAGCCAGCCCAAATCGCTGAGAATCAAGTAACGAAAGTAGTTGGGCCGAAAGGACTCGGGGTAGGCGCTGGCTAGGAGATCGAAATGCTGTAGGGCCTCTTCGATTTGGCCTTGGTCGTAGAGGATCCGACCCAGCATGAGCCTAGGAAGTCCGGCCAGCGGGTCGATCTCCAGAGCCCTCAGGAAGCTCGCGATGGAGAGATTGGTCGCCAACGTTGGATCGAGCTCGCCGTCGGTCTGCGAGAGCTCACCTTCGGCAAGGTGCAGGCAATCGAAGGTCTCAGCCAACGGCATGGCGAGCTGCAAGGCGAACCGTCCCCTGGAAAATTCGCCGACCTCGAGGGCGAAATACGCGGCGAGCCAGAGGTAGAAAGGGTCGCCCGCAATCAACGTAAGATCGTCGGGCAAGGGACCTCGCCCACGCAGAAAGACGCTAGGCTCGACCCCAGTCGTGGCACCAGGTTCGACAGCCCGAATGGCATAGGGAGGCGCCTTGCCAGTGGTCGGCGTGAGCATCAGTTGAAATCCGGGATCGTTGCGGTTGCCGACCGCATATTTGACCAGGGTGCGGTGCCTGCCCGGATTGAGCGCCACGACGCGGCTGATTTGATGGGGGGCGAGCGCCTCCCAATTGTGCCGCTCGAGGATCTCCTCGCCGTCGATCCAAACCGTGGTGCTGCCGCTGCCTCTGAAGGTCACAGTGAACGGGTCGTTGCCGTCCGCTTCGAAGAAGGACTCGAAGTAGTAGACGCCACCGCTCGGCCAGCTCGGCGAGACAAAATCCTCGAACTGCTGCTCCCAGCGAGGCACGGAGCGGTTCTGGTATTGAGTATGCTGCTCGAGCTCGGGTTGAGTCTCAGGCGGATAGACGACTTCGAACTGGCTGTTCTCGTAGAAGCCGAAAGGGCCGGCCCAGGCCCATTGCTCGAGCTGCCCGAAACGCACGAGCTCCGAGCGCCCCCCCGCTCGCTGGTTGCGCTCCGCGTCGAGCTTTGCAGCGACACGCGTCAGACCGATGCGGGCGGAGGCGCTCAACGGGCCCCAATCGGCGGTTGCGACACCGGACAGGAGCAGCTCGTCGCTGATCAAGGGCAGCAAAGACTCGAGTCGCACCGCCGCGAAGTCCGCCAACGGGTTGTCCATGTGACCCTCGAAAAAGAGCGCGTAGGCCGCTGCCGCACCTTCGAAGTCGCCGCGCAGAGTCTGCCACTCGGCCTTGCCGAGGAGTGACAGGGCGCTGTCGTCGGCGAGGGCCGAGAAAGCGACGTCGGCAGCCCCGACATCGCCGGCAAACCAGGCGCCAAAAGCCACATCGACCGGCCTCGAGCCGTAGGCGACCGGGCCAAAATCGAG
>PFUG01000402.1:42364-42506 GCA_002789955.1 Deltaproteobacteria bacterium CG_4_9_14_3_um_filter_63_12
TAGGCGACCGGGCCAAAATCGAGCGGACGGCTGTCATCGAGGAACTCGACCCGCCGACTGCCAGCCGCCGAGCTACAACCCACCACGGAGGCGAGCACAAGGAATATGAGGAGACGTGAGATGGTCATGGAGGGCTTACTTT
>PFUG01000199.1 GCA_002789955.1 Deltaproteobacteria bacterium CG_4_9_14_3_um_filter_63_12
CTCCTTGCAGTCAATAAACATGGAGAGTCATGACGGTTTACACTAGTTGGTCAGGAGTCGCTCGATCTCGCGCAACACCGTGACTCGGTTCTTGTTGGCGCTCTCGTAGGCCTGAACCTTCTCGAGTTGGTAGGGCGAGAGCTTGGCGAGGGCGTCTTTCGTGTCAACGGCGTTGAGGTCGTCATAGGCCTGGATCGCGGGCTTCTGCAACCCCCCCTTTTTCTCTTCGAGTTGCTCGGCCCGACCGCGCAGCGCCTTGGCGCCGTCGTTGAGCTTCGCCAATCGATTGGGCGAGAGCTGCTGGGCTCTGTCGACCAAGTTGGCCGCCGAGCGCAGGGCGGTCTCACTGACGTCGTAAAGGCGAGTCAAGCTCTCGTCCTTGAACTTAGCGAGAGTGCGCTCGCGCTTGCGATCGATGTCCGCACGAAGTTTGCGGCCTCTCCCCAAGAGCTCTTCTTTCTTTGTGAGGAGGCCTTCTTTGAGTTGGGCGCCACGCTGCTCGAACATGACCCTAGTCTCATTCACTTTTCCGCTGATTCCGCCGCTCATATCTACCTCCATGGTATCGCCGCCGGGGAGCTGCTTGGGCCTAAGGCGTCGTCAGGAAACAACCTGCCCATTTGAGCATCGGCAGAGGCGTGATGGCAGCGTCGGTCTGCTTCGACGATGCTGGGCATCGCCTGCATCGACCTCCTTGCCCTCCCACCTCTGACTTCGCCCAAATGCGCATTTTGTTCCCGGACGACGCCTAACGGCGTGGTTGTTGGGGCGATCTTCGTTGTTCGGTTGCGATGCTTCCGTTGCCGGATGCGATTCGACGACTCGAGAACATTGATACGTGATGACGCAGCGCAGCGCAAGTGTTTTGACGCGGCGCGTCACCGACGCAACTTCATATGTGGTAAAGGATTTTCATTTGACGCGCCGCGTAAGTACGGAAACCCTCAGAGGCGCGTTCTTGTCTCGCTGCCCAGGAATCCTATAGATGCATCTACTCAGCGTGGCTGCTTGCTTGAGACCAGCGCCCGGCGTCGACACCTGCAGCCGAAGAGGGAGTCACTTGCCCAGAGATGTTCAGCCCCAAATGCAAACGTGGCGCCCGAGGCAGCGATGGCAGTGACCCGCGCAGAGCTGACGGTGGCGTCCCACGTCGTCGGACGCTTCGACGGGGGGTTCTCCGAGCCGTTGCCTCTGCTGCTCTTCGACTGTTCCGCCGACCTCGACGCGGAGGGGCTTGGCTGCACCGCCCGTGATGCCGCGGCCCGGCTGGCTGTGTTGGGCTTCGAGCCGCGGCGTGGCGAGCTTCTGGCTTGGCTGCTGCGAGAGCTGCAGGTGAGCGGCGAACGCCTGTTTGCCCCCGAAGCGGGATGGGCTGGCGCCACCCCGTCCGTGCTCCTGCGGGCGACCATCGTGCGACGCCCGACTGGCTTCGCTCCTGACTTTGCGGTCTTGAAGATGCGCGCCCTCGCCGACCTGACGGGAACCGGCGAGGCGTTGTTGGGTCAGGTTCTGTGGCTGCTGTCCGTGGCCTTCGCCGTGGGCCAGGTCAACTCGAGCGCCAGCGTGCATTACCGCCTCGTCGATGTGCTCGATGAGGGGGCGAAGATGCCCGATTACGTCCAAGCTCTGAGCGCGGCCGTTCCTGAGGAGAAGTCGTTGCGCGAGGCGCTGACGACGGCCCTCGACGCCCTGATGGGGGCCCTCCTGCAGCGGGCCAAGCCGGAGACCTGGAGCGGGCGAGCGTGCGCCCCTGCGGCCTTGGCGCAAGGGGAATCTGGCGTGGTGTGGGGCTGGGCGAGCCAAGCCCTGGTTTCGACTCCCACAGCGGTGTCGATCCCCGAATTGCTGACTCTCGAGCCGATGCTGACGCCGGAGCACCCCGAGTGGAAGGAACGTGTACTGCGTTTCACGGTCCCGGTCCCAATCGAGGTGTGTGTGGCGCTGGTCTTCCGCTCGCCGGAGGTCGTCCTCGCCCAACCCGAGATTCTATCTGGTTTGCGGGCTGCCGACCGACTCGACACGTTGGCGGCGAGCGTGAAATTCTTGGCCGGCGAGGAGGAACGCTGGCGGGTAAGGGGGATTGCCCTCGGCGGGGAGCTACTGGAGCGTGAGCAGGCCAAAGCGGCATTGGTCGCGATGCGTGCCGCGTCCGACGTCGACCACCCGCCGGCCGGGGTGATTCGGGCTCTGCGAACCGTTCTACGGTCGACCTACGGGCTGAGCTTCGACGTCGACGAACGGCTGGAGGACAGGCATTTCCTGGTCCCGACGGAGGGTGCAACGCGAGACGAAGTGCGGGATTTGGCACGTCTCCTTTTTGACGCCATAGTGGGCTCAGTGTACGAGGCTAGGCTTCAGGATCCCGAGGAGCGAGAGCGTTTCTTCGACCTCAGAATCGCGCCAGGGCTGACGTTTTTGGACGCCGACCCAACTGGCCAAAGTGGACGTCGAATGCTGAGAGCTCGCCGTGTGGAATCTGGGCCGGGTCTCGTGGTGGTACTCCTATTTCTTTTGGGGATCGCGGCCGTCATCGTAGTGATAGGAATCGCACTTAGGTCGATGTGAGCAGTGTGTTGAACCAATCTTCGAACCCACAGGTCCGATTGCTACTGACGCGTGCGAAGCAGGCCCAAGAAGAGGACCGCCCCAACGAAGCCCTTCGCCTCTTCATCGAAGTCTTGAGGATTTCCCCCGGTGAGGTGGACGCCCTGGTTGGCTCCGGTCGTCTCTGCCTGCTCCTGGGAGATCCGGGGACGGCGCTGGAACAGTTTACGGCGGTGCTGGTTCGACTCTCGAACCACGTGGACTCGCTGCATGGTCGCGGGGTCGCGCTCTACAACCTCGGACTCGAGGGGCAGGGGCTGAGCGACCTCGATCGAGCCTTGAGCCTGGACCCTGGTCACCTAGAGTGTCGCTTGAGTCGCGCACAACTCCTGATGGAGAGCGGGCGATTTGCAGACGCGGTGAAGGACCTCGAGCTCGCGTTGCGCGAGGCCCCCGAGGACGTCGACGTCTTGCTGGAGCTCTGCCGCTGCCGGCTGACGTTCCCTGACATCGACGCGGTGGAGATCGCGTCGCAGCTGGCTCGATTGGGCACGACGCTGGACGGCGACCCACTGCTGCTGCTGCTCGAAGCCGAGCTCGCGCTGCGAACGGGCGCGAGGGCCGAAGGGACCTCGAAGCTCGAGGAAGCGCTCGGCCTCGAACCGGAGCTAGCGGAGGTCGCATTGAGTTTGCAATCCTGTGGCGAACTCAGCGCTACGACCGATGAGTTGGACGATTGAGCCGAAGGTCGGCGCGTCGCATCCCTTTGCCTAGGAGGAAAACCTTTCTTGACATGTTTCGAGGGATAGACTAAACGCCCGTACCTCAGTGTTTCTGTGCTTGTTGCACGGGTCTCGAAAGTGAACCGACTCGGGTAGATAGAATGAAGACATATAGCGGTAAATTGCAGGACGTAGAGAAAATCTGGTACGTCATCGACCTCGAAGGTGTGCGCGTCGGCCGAGTTGCGGCCAAGGTCGCCGCGGTGCTGCGCGGAAAGCATCGCCCCGAGTACACTCCCCACGAGGATATGGGCGACTTCATCATCGCCATCAACGCCGACAAGGTTGTCTTCAGTGGCAACAAGATGCGTGACAAGAAGTACTACCACCACACCGGCTATCCTGGTGGCGTCAAAGACATCACGGCGGCCAAACTCATCAAGCAGCATCCCGAGGCGGTGTTCAAGAGCGCAGTGAAGGGCATGCTTCCCAAGAACTCGCTCGGCCGTCAGATGTTCAGCAAGCTCAAAGTCTACGCTGGCGGGAAGCATCCGCATGCAGCGCAACAGCCGGTGCCCTTGGAGATCTAGAGTTCGAGGCGCTTAGGTGGTCGCTCGCAGGCGTGGAATATCAGTTCTCAAAGAAAGCAGGATAAGCAATGTCTACAGTCCAATGGACCGCGACCGGTCGTCGCAAGTCAGCCGTCGCTCGAGTTTTTCTTCGCCCGGGAACGGGTGTGATCACCATCAACCACGAAGGCGTTGATGAGTACTTCCACCGCGACGTCCTCTGCATGGTCTTGAAGCAGCCCCTCGAGCTCACGAACCACGCCGATACCTTCGACGTGATGGTGAATGTGGTCGGCGGCGGCAAGGCCGGTCAGGCTGGTGCAGTCCTCCACGGGATTGCCCGCGCCCTGCTCGAATACAACGCCGACCTGCGACCCGCCTTGAAGTCCGCCGGGTTCCTGACCCGCGACGCCCGCGCCAAGGAGCGCAAGAAGTACGGGCAGAAGGGGGCTCGCGCGCGATTCCAGTTCTCCAAGCGTTGATCTTTGTCAGTTCCTGCGTGGAGAAAGCCGCCTCGGTTATGAGGTGGCTTTCTTCGTTTTCCGCCTCACCGCAGCCCTGCGGGCCATGCCTCTCCCTGGCGTGCCCTGGCGCGAGAGGAAGTGGGCCCGACGAGGGAAACCAAGCTTCGACGAGCGGGTCCCTTCGGGGCACGAGGAGCCTCGAGTCCCTCTCCCTGGCGTGCCGGCGCGAGAGGAATGGGCCCAACGAGGGAAACCAAGCTTCGACGAGCGGGGCCCTTCGGGGCATGAGGGGCCTCGAGCCCCTCTCCCTGGCGGCTTGCGCGCCGCGGTTGACAGCCAGCGCCCCCCAGGTTACAGTGCGCGCGTCTTGCGTTCCTTTTGATTTCGCGCGGTTGCGGGCCGCTGGCGCAAGGACACCGGGCGGCTTGCTGCGAGCCACCTCGTGCCGGGAAGAGGGCGACGCCCGATCGGGTTCGCTAGGAACGCTGTGGTTGGGGAAGGCTTTTGGGGTTCGAACAGGCGACTCCTTCGACGTGCTCAATGGGAGACTGCCTCATCGTCATCCCGGCTCGGGCTTCGTCCCTTCGCTTCCCCGAGAAGGCCCTCGCCCCAATCGCGGGGGTTCCCCTGATCCGGCGAGTCGCCCTGCAAGTCCTTTGGTCGACGGCCTCGCGGCTCGTCGTCGCCACCGACGATGTCCGAATCGCACGCCTCGTCGAGGATCTTTGTGAAGTTCACCTGAGCGCTCAGGCCTTCGCGACGGGCACTGACCGCGTCGCCCAAGCGTTCGACGCCGTGGGGCGTGGAGAGCAGTTCGTGATCAACGTTCAGGGGGACGAACCCTGCCTACCGCCCGAAATTCTCCCCCGAGTCGAGGAGGCGATCGCGTCTCGCGGCGGGTGCGTCAGTGTGTGCGTCCCCATGTTCGAGGAAGATCGACGGCAGGACCCAAATGTCGTAGAGGCCGTCATGAGAGGAGACGAGGCGAGCGACTTCGTCAGAGAGCCCCACGACGCCCAGCTTCCTTGGTACCAACACGTGGGGATTTACGCCTTCGACCTTCCCACGTTGGCCAGATTCGCCTCCCGACCGGTCTCCGACGGGGAGCGACTGCACAGGCTCGAGCAACTCCGACTCACAGACGCGGGCGAGCGCCTGGGGATGGTCGTCGCAACTGCGTGGACGAATCGCCCCTGGCCTTCCATCAATAGCCCACAAGACACGGCGCGTGCCGAAGCGTATCTCGCTGGCCTCGCCCCTCGAGCGCAAAGCTCTGCGGTATAGGTATGCAACCTCAGAAACAGACCAAGTTCATCTTCGTCACCGGCGGCGTCATCTCGGCCTTGGGCAAGGGCATCTCTGCTGCGGCCATCGGGACGCTGCTGGAGCTGCGTGGCCTCAAGATCACGTTCATGAAGTTGGATCCGTACATCAACGTGGATCCGGGGACCATGAGCCCCTTCCAGCACGGTGAGGTCTATGTCACCGACGACGGCGCCGAGACGGACATGGACCTTGGCCATTACGAGCGCTTCACCAGCGCCAAGATGGGCAAGCACAACAACTGCACCACCGGCCGCATCTACTACACCGTGATCACCAAGGAACGCCAAGGCGAGTACTTGGGCGCCACCATCCAGGTCATTCCGCACATCACCGACGAGATCAAAGCCACCATTCACAAGGCCACACAGGGCGTCGATCTGGCGATCATCGAGGTCGGTGGGACGGTCGGCGACATCGAGAGCCTGCCCTTCCTCGAGGCCATCCGACAGCTGCGCAGCGAGGTCGGACGCGACGACGCCGTCAACATCCACGTCACGCTGGTGCCCTACATCAAGACCGCTGGCGAGGTGAAGACCAAGCCGACCCAACACTCGGTCGCCGCCATGCGGCAGATCGGCATTCAACCCGACATCCTGCTGTGCCGCAGCGAGGTCGAGATCAACGACGACCTCAAGCGCAAGATCGCCCTTTTCTGCAACGTGCCGGCCTCGTGCGTGTTCACCGCCAGAGACGCCGAGAGCATCTACCTCATCCCCAAGATGCTTCATGAGGAGGGCCTGGACCACAAGCTCACCGAGCTCCTCAACATCTGGAGTCGGGAGCCCGACCTGAGCGCTTGGAACACCATCGAGGAGCGCCTCGCCCACCCAGGCGGCGAAGTCACCATCGCCATCGTCGGAAAGTACGTCGGCCTCACGGACAGCTACAAGAGCTTGAACGAAGCCCTGAAGCACGCGGGCTTGGGCAACGACGTCAACGTCAAGCTCGAGTTCGTCGACAGCGAGAAGCTCGAGGAGAGTGGGGACGCCGCGCTGTTTCTGGCCGGCGTCGACGGCGTCTTGGTCCCTGGAGGCTTCGGCGTGCGAGGGACCGAAGGCAAGATCCAAGCGATCCAGTACGCCCGGGAGAACCGCATCCCCTTCCTCGGCATCTGCCTCGGTATGCAGCTCGCCATCGTCGAGTTTGCTCGCCATTGCTGCGACCTAAAACAAGCCGAGAGCACCGAGTTCGACCGCAACACCCCCCACCCCGTGGTCGCCTTGATGGAGGAGCAAAAGTCCGTCAAGACGAAAGGCGCCACTATGCGTCTGGGTGCCTACCCGTGTGTCCTCGCCGAAGGCTCCAAAGCGCGGGCTATCTACGGCGTGCCCAAGATCTCGGAGCGCCACCGCCACCGCTACGAGGTCAACAACGACTTCCGCGGAGCGCTGCAAGCGGGAGGGCTCGCCCTCTGCGGCACCAGCCCGGACGGCAAGCTGGTCGAGATGATCGAGATCCCCGACCACCCCTGGTTCCTCGGCTGCCAGTTCCACCCTGAGTACAAGTCGCGCCCCATCGCGCCCCATCCCCTCTTCTCGAGTTTCGTCAAAGCGTCCCATGAGCGCGCGCTGAGTAAGCCCAGTGACAAAGAGTGACCTCTTCTTCATCTTGGGTCCATGCGCCATGGACTCGGAAGCACTGGTCCTGAAGACGGCGGTCGGCTTGGCGGCGATCGCCGCGGCACGCCAGCGACGCATCGTCTTCAAGGCGAGCTGGGACAAGGCCAACCGCACCCAGCTCGACGCCTTCCGAGGACCCGGACTGCAAGAGGGGCTGCGGCTCCTCGAGCGCGTCCGCGCAGAGACTGAGCTGGAAGTGCTCACCGACGTCCATCGCCCCGAGGACGTCGCGGCGGTCGCCGAGGTCGCTGACCTCGTGCAAGTCCCCGCTTTTCTTTGCCGGCAGACCGACCTCATCGTCGCCGTCGCGTCTTGCGGGCGTCCCATGTTGCTCAAGAAGGGGCAGTTCCTTTCTCCCGGCGACTTGGGCTTCGTCTACGAGAAGGCCGTGCGAAGTGGCGCGGCGTCCGTTTGGCTCACCGAGCGCGGCACCTCTTTTGGCTACGGCGATCTGGTTGTCGACATGCGTGGCCTGGTGACGTTGCGCGAGCTGGCCCAGAGGCCCACCGACGGCGTGGTCTTCGACGCGACCCACTCCCTGCAGCGCCCCGGCCAAGGCGGGGAGACCGGCGGCGATCGGCGCTTTTTGGGCGCCTTGGCGCGCGCCGCTGTAGCGGTGGGCGTCGACGCCCTCTTCGCAGAGGTGCACCCAGACCCAGAACACGCCGCCAGCGACCGCGCGACCCAGCTGCCGCTGGACGCCGCCGACGACTTCGTCGCCAAGCTCTCGGCGTTCGATGAGGCCTGCCGCTCTACTTCGCCGTTTTGACCGCGTAGAGGACGACGTCGCGCACGAGCCCGTGGTGCTTGAGCTTGCTCTGCGTCGTGACGACCAAGAGGTCGCCCCGAGGCGAGAAGGCGGGCTCTTGACCGTCGATTTGCAGCGGACGCTGCGACTTGAAGTCGGTGAGCTCGAGACCCTGTGGCGTGCTGTAGAGCAGCAGCGCGCCCGACGGATGGTAGACCGGCTGTGAGCCGGTCTCCGCGACGATGTGCTCGAGCCCGTTGTCGAGGTTGACCTCGGCCAGAGCTGTCGGCGGGGCCTCATACCCCCCCCAGAGCTGCCCAGCCAACCTCTCGTAGATGAACGAGTGACCGCTCGGGTGCCAGGTGGGCCGCCCTCCGCTCGTGGTCACCTGCTTGAGCTCCCCGTCCTTGGCGAGATAGAGCCCACCGGCGTTGCCGTAGGTCGGCTCGATGCCCTCGGGCCAGTCGGGGTAGGAGCCGTAGAACTCGCTGGTGACGTAGGGCGTGAGGTGACCCAAGAAGCTCTTCCCATCGGGCGCCCAGACGCCGAAGAAGCCCGGGTAGGACTGCTTCGTGTTGCCCTGCAGGTCGACCTCGATGACCTCGTTGAGCGTCTGCAGGAGGATGCGCTCTCCGGTGGGGCTGACGCTTGGCTGTCCGCCCGCGGGCCCGAAAGTCTGCGCCGTGCTGCTGCCGCGACCGACTCGCGAGGTCACCGGCGCCGAGGAGATCATCGACTGCGAGACGAGCAAGGTCCCGTCGGCCAACATGACG